>JBGPPD010000084.1:0-11399 GCA_041488375.1 Gammaproteobacteria bacterium
CGACGGCAAGGGCCGGGCGGTGAGCCTGGAGGAAAAGCCGAACAAGCCCAAGTCGCGCTACGCCGTGGTGGGGCTGTACTTCTACGACAACCGCGTGGTGAAAGTGGCCGAGGCGCTCAAACCCTCGGCGCGCGGCGAGCTGGAGATCACCGACGTGAACCGCCGGTACCTGGAGTGGGGCGAGCTCGAGGTGGTGCCGATGGGCCGCGGCTACGCGTGGCTCGATACCGGCACGCACGAATCGCTGCTGGAAGCCTCGCACTTCATCGAGACCATCGAGAAGCGCCAGGGCCTCAAGGTCGCCTGCCCCGAGGAAATCGCCTACCGCCAGGGCTACATCAGCGCGCGAAAGTTGCGCGCGCTGGCGCGGCCGCTCGCCAAGAGCGGCTACGGCCAGTACCTGCAGCGCGTGCTCTCCGACAAAGTGTTCTGATGCAGGTCGTGCGCACCGCGATCCCCGAGGTGCTGCTGCTCGAGCCGAAGGTATTCGGCGACGAGCGCGGCTTCTTCTTCGAGGCCTACAACCGGCGCGCGTTCCGCGAGGCGACCGGGCTGGAGGTGGAGTTCGTGCAGGACAACCACTCGCGCTCGGCGAAGAACGTGCTGCGCGGGTTGCACTACCAGATCCGGCAGCCGCAGGGAAAGCTGGTGCGCGTGATCGCGGGCGAGATCTGGGACGTGGCGGTGGACCTGCGCCGTAGCTCGCCGAGCTTCGGCCAGTGGGTGGGGTTCGCGCTCTCGGCGGAGTCCAAGCGCTCGGCGTGGATCCCGGCGGGGTTCGCGCACGGGTTCGTCGTGGTGTCGGAGTCCGCGGACGTGCTCTACAAGGCTACGGATTACTACGCGCCGGAGCATGAACGCAGCTTGCTCTGGAGCGATCCGGCGCTGGGGATCCAGTGGCCGTTGCGGGGCGAGCCGGTGGTGGCGGAGAAGGATCGGGCGGGCACGACATTGAACCAGTGCGAGGTATTTTCCTGATGACCAATCTGCGGGAGCTGGCCGCGCTCGCCGGGACGATCGGCGGCTGCCTGAGCATCGGCGCGTTCGTGCCGCAGGCCTTCCGCATCATCCAGCGCCGATCCGCGGCTGACGTGTCGCTGCTGATGTACGTCGCCATCATTGCGGGCTGCGTAATGTGGATGTTCTATGCCTATGTCTACGAGGCGACAGCGCTGTTCTGGACCAACGTCGCGATTTCCGGCATCGCGCTGTTCATCGCGACGCTCCGCGTCAGATATGGTCGGCGCAATTGAGCCGGGCGAAGTCTATAATCTGCTCTCATGCATGCACAAACCTACTTCCGGGAAGTGGTGAAGGTTGCGGAGCAGATCGACGTGCAGGAGGTGGAGCGACTCGCGATGGAGCTCGCGCGAGTGCGCGAGCGTGGAGGACGCTTGTTCCTGCTCGGCGTCGGCGGCAGCGCGGGGAATTGCAGCCATGCCGTCAACGATTTCCGCAAGCTGTGCGGCATCGAGGCGTATGCCCCGACCGACAATGTCTCCGAGCTCACAGCGCGCACCAACGATGAGGGATGGGAGACGGTCTTCGCGGCGTGGCTGCGCACCAGCCGGGCGAACGCGAAGGACGCCGTCTTCGTCTTTTCCGTCGGCGGCGGCAATCTCGAAAGGAACGTGAGCCCGAACATCGTCGCCGGACTCAAGGAAGCCAAGGACCGCGGCTTGGCCGTGTTCGGGGTCGTGGGCAGGGACGGCGGATACACGAAGCTGGTGGGCGACTGCGTCGTCGTGGTACCGACAGTCGATGCGTCGCGCGTAACGCCGCACACCGAAGCGTTCCAGGCCGTGGTATGGCACTGCCTCGTGTCGCACCCCGCGCTCCAGCAAACCGCCACGAAGTGGTGACAGGCGGATTGCGCCGCGCGGTCTTTCTAGACCGCGATGGCGTGATCAATCGGGCGATCGTCCGGGAAGGCAAGCCCCATGCGGCGGCGAGCCTGGAGCGCCTCGAGATTCTCCCCGGGGTGCGCGAATCGCTCGGCCGGCTGCGTGCGGCCGGCTACCTCAATATTGTCGTCACCAACCAGCCGGATGTCGGCGCTGGCAGGATGGAACGCGCGGTGGTCGAATCGATGCATGCGCGCCTGTTGGAGACCCTGCCGATTGATGCGGTTAATGTCTGCTACCACATCGACGCCGACAATTGCGAATGCCGCAAACCGAAGGCGGGAATGATTCTTGAAGCGGCGCGAGAGTTGCGCATTGACCTCGCGCAAAGCTTTCTCGTCGGCGACCGCTGGCGGGATATTGCAGCAGGGCAACGGGCCGGTTGCAGAACCTTCTTCGTCGACTATCGCTACGCCGAGAAAAGGCCCGATAAACCATACCTTGCGGTAGAATCGCTGCCCTCGGCAGTCAGCCTGATATTACAGTCCCCGGCGGCCTCGGGTCCCGGGGTAAGGGAGCCAGTATGAGCGACATCGGATCGCTGAAAGTGAAGCTTTTCGCGGATGGTGCGGACCTCGCCGGCATGAAGGAAATGGCGGCGAATCCGCTCGTCAAGGGATTCACCACCAACCCCACACTCATGCGCAAGGCCGGCATTTCCGACTACAGGGAGTTCGCGCGCGACGTGTTGCTGGCGATTCCCGAGCGCCCGGTGTCTTTCGAAGTGTTTGCCGACGACTTTGGCGAGATGGACGTGCAGGCGCGCGAGATCGCCTCGTGGGGCCGCAACGTCAACGTGAAGATCCCGGTGACGAACACCAAGAAGCAGTTCTGCGGGCCGCTGATCGAGCGCCTTTCCGCGGCCGGAGTGACGCTGAACGTCACCGCCGTGATGACCATCGACCAGGTCGAGCAGATCACGTCGTGCCTAGACGCGAGAACGCCGGCCATCATCTCGGTGTTCGCCGGCCGCATCGCCGACACGGGGCGCGATCCTCTCCCGATCATGCGCAAGGCCGTACAGATCATGCAAGCGAAGCCGAAAGCCGAGTTGATCTGGGCGAGCCCTCGCGAGTTGCTCAACGTATTCCACGCCGATGCCGTCGGCTGCCACATCATCACGGCGACCAACGACATCCTCAAGAAGTTGTCCCTCGTCGGCAAGGATCTCGACGCGTATTCGCTCGAGACCGTGGAAATGTTCTACAAGGATGCGAGAGCCGCCGGCTACGCCATCGCCACCAGGAAGGCCGCCTGACATGAGATTCAAGAACGTGCTCGTTACCGGGGGCGCCGGCTATGTCGGCAGCCTGCTCACCCCGCAGCTCATCGAGCTCGGATACAGTGTATCCGTGTACGACATCATGTACTTCGGTCACGAGTTCCTGCCGAAGAAGCACCCGAGCCTGGAAGTAATCCAGGGCGACATTCGCGATGTCGCCAGGCTGGACCTGGCGCTGAAGGGCATCGACGTCGTCATCAACCTGGCCTGCATCTCGAACGACGCGAGCTTCGAGCTCGACGAGAAGCTTTCGACCTCGATCAATCTGGACGCTTTCGAGCCGATGGTGGTCGCGTCGAAGCGGGCCGGGGTCAAGCGCTTCATCTACGCGTCCTCAAGTTCCGTCTACGGCGTCTCGGATTCGCCCGACGTGACGGAAGAGCATCCGCTCGTGCCGCTGACGCTGTACAACAAGTACAAAGGCATGTGCGAGCCTTTGCTCTGGAAGCACCAATCGAAGGACTTCGTCTGCGTGACCATCCGGCCTGCGACGCTGTGCGGCTACGCGCCACGCCAGCGCCTCGACCTGTCGGTCAACATCCTGACGAACCACGCCATCAACGCCGGCAAGATCACCGTGTTCGGCGGTTCGCAAAAGCGACCGAACCTGCACGTCCAGGACATGTGCGAGCTCTACAAGCTGCTGCTCGAGGTGCCGGACGAGAAGATCGCGGGGCAGACGTTCAACGCCGGCTTCCAGAACCTTTCGATCATGGAGATCGCGCAGATCGCCAAGCGGGTCGTGCAGCAGGAGTTCCCCGACAAGGGCGACATCCCGATCATCACGACGCCAACTGACGACATCCGTTCGTACCACGTGAACTCGGACAAGATCCAGCGCGTGCTCGGCTTCAAGCCGCAGCACAACGTCGAGGATGCCGTGCGCGACCTGTGCAAGGCGTTCAAGGCGGGCAGGCTTCCCAACAGCATGCAGGACACGTTCTATTTCAATGTTCGGCGGCTCAAGGAGCTGAAGGCGGCATGAGCACTCGCCCGATCGCCGTCGTCACCGGCGGCGCGGGATTCATCGGCAGCCACATGGTGGACCTCCTGGTGGAGCGGGACTTTGCCGTGCGAGTGGTGGACAATCTGGTGGGCGGCCGGCGAGAGAACGTCGCGCAGCATGCCTGGAACCCGCACTTCGCGCTCGAGGAGCGCGACATCCGCAGCTATGCGCCGGGCGATGCGCTGTTCAAGGACGCGCAGTACTTGTTTCATTTCGCCGGCATCGGTGACATCGTGCCCTCGATCGAGCGTCCGGCGGAGTACATGTCCGCGAACGTCCAGGGCACGGTGCAGATGCTCGAATGCGCGCGCGAGGCCCGCGTCGCCAAGTTCGTGTACGCGGCATCCTCGTCCTGCTACGGCCTTGCGCAGGTGCCGACGCTGGAGGATCATCCCATCGCGCCGCAGTATCCCTACGCGTTGTCCAAGTACCAAGGCGAGCAAGCAGCCCTTCACTGGCACGCGGTCTACAAGCTGCCTGTGAACTCGATCCGCATCTTCAACGCCTACGGCACGCGCTCGCGCACCTCAGGCGCGTACGGCGCCGTGTTCGGCGTGTTCCTCAGGCAGAAACTTGCCGGCAAGCCGTTCACGGTCGTTGGCGACGGCACGCAGAAACGCGACTTTCTCTACGTCACCGACGTCGCCAAGGCCTTCCTCGCGGCCGCGCAGACCAAGCGAGCGGGCCGGTTGTGGAACCTCGGGGCCGGCGATCCGCAGTCGGTGAACCGGCTTGTCGAGCTGCTGGGCGGCGAGAAGATCCACATTCCCAGGCGGCCCGGCGAGCCTGAATGCACCTGGGCCGACATCGGCAGGATCACCAACGAGCTGGGATGGAAACCCGAAGTGAGCTTTGAGGAAGGCGTGGCGCGGATCGTCGCGAATATCGACTACTGGCGCAATGCCCCGCTTTGGGATCCCGACTCGATCGCCCGGGCGACCCGCACCTGGTTCGAGTATCTGTCACCGCAAGGGCGCTAGGCCATGGACGCTGCGAGCAGGCACCTCGTTTCACACAAGATCAAGACGGCCGCGCAGATTCGCGAGCAGATCGGGCCGCCTCCGCGCGCGAAGAAGGTCATCATGTGCCACGGGACCTTCGACGTCGTGCATCCCGGGCACATCCGGCACATGCTCTACGCGAAGACAAAGGCCGACATCCTGGTCGCCAGCCTGACCGCGGACGCGCACATCCTGAAGGCGAACCTGCGTCCCTACGTCCCCGAAGAGCTGCGCGCCATTAACCTGGCGGCGCTCGAGATGGTGGACTACGTGGTGATCGACAGCGATGCGACGCCCCTCAGGAATCTGGCGCTGATCCAGCCCGACTATTTCGCGAAGGGCTACGAGTACACCGACGGGCAGATCCACCCCAAGACGCAGGAGGAGATCAAGGTCCTGGAGTCCTACGGCGGCGAGATGATATTCACGCCCGGGGACATCGTCTATTCCTCTTCCGCGCTGATCGAGCTGGCCCCGCCAAACATCGTCGTCGAGAAGCTGATGCTTCTGATGCAGGCGGAAGGAATCACGTTCAAGGCATTGCGCGACGCGGTCGACTCGCTTGCGGGAACCAAGGTGCATGTTGTCGGCGACACGATCGTCGACAGCTATACCTACACCTCGATGATCGGCGGCATGACCAAGACGCCGACGATCAGCGTGCGATTCGAGAAGAAGACCGACTATGTCGGTGGCGCAGGCGTGGTTGCCAAGCATCTGCGCGCGGCCGGGGCGGAAGTGACGTTTTCGACGGTCCTTGGCAACGATGCATACAAGGATTTCGTGCTCAACGACCTGCGCGCGTGCGGGGTGCATTGCCTACCGATTATTGATCCGACGCGGCCGACGACAAACAAGAATGCGATCGTGGCAGAGAGCTACAGGTTGCTCAAGGTGGACACCCTGGACAATCGCTCGATTTCCGAGAAGGTGATCGAGCAACTGCGGCGCCAGATAGGGGAGACGGCCGGCGACGCGGTGGTTTTCAGCGACTTCCGGCACGGCATATTCAATAGATCCACCATCCCCCAGCTGACATCCGCGATCCGACCCGGCGCGTTTCGCGTCGCCGACAGCCAGGTGGCGAGCCGGTGGGGGAACATCCTCGAGTTCGAGGGTTTCGATCTGATCACACCCAACGAGCGTGAGGCCCGGTTCGCGCTCGGCGACCAGGACTCCGTCGTCCGCCCGCTGGCCCAGGAACTGCACAAGCGTGCGCACTGCAAGACCCTGATCCTGAAGTGCGGCGACCGCGGCATAATCACCTACCGCACGGACTCGGCGCAGGTCCGCGCCTTCTTCACCATCGAGACCTTTGCCGGCCGCGTGGTCGATGCCGTCGGCGCGGGGGACGCGTTGCTCGCCTACGCGACGCTGGCGCAGGTGACGACGAAGAACGACGTCATCGCTTCGATCCTCGGCAACATGGCGGCGGGCATCGAGTGCGAGCACGAAGGTAACGTGCCCGTCACGCCGGACCTCGTCAGGAAGAAGATCGACGCCGTCGAAAGACAGGCGCTGTACGAATAGCGGAAGGCGGGCTGCGGTGCGAGTGGTGGTCGTGGGGCTGGGAGTTCAGGGGCACAAGCGCCGCGCCGTCGCCGCGCAGGAGGTGGTCGCCACCGTCGATCCGGCCAACCCGGAGGCGCAGTACGAGCGCCTGGAAGACGTGCCGCTTTCGGACTACGACGCCGCGCTTGTCTGCACGCCGGACGAGGCGAAGTTGGGCCTGCTGACGCACCTGCTCGAAAACCGGAAACACCTGCTGGTCGAGAAGCCCCTGTTCGCCGGGAAGCGGCGGGACCTGGAGCGCCTGAAGGCGCTCGCGTCGAAGGGCCGGGTAACCTGCTACACCGCCTATAACCATCGCTTCGAGCCGCATTTCGTGCGCATGAAGGAGCTCTTCGATTCGGGCAGGCTGGGGAAGATCTACTGCATCCGCATGTTCTACGGCAACGGGACGGCCCGTCTGGTACGGGACTCCGCGTGGCGAGACAGCGGCGCCGGCGTCCTGCCCGACCTGGGATCCCACCTGCTCGATACCGTGCTCTTCTGGCTGGGTAGGACTTTCTCCGGGCTGCGAGTGCAGACCGCGAATCGCTTCGAGAACCGGGCCTTCGATCACGTCGCCTTCGGCGCGAACGGCGATCCGGTGCTGCAGTTCGAGGCGACGCTGCTGTCCTGGCGCAATCATCACTATACGGACGTGTTCGCCGAGAAGGGCAGCGCGCACATCGAGTCGCTGTGCAAGTGGGGACCGAGCAAGTTCACGGTGCGTGCGCGCCAGCTGCCGAGCGGCCGCCCGAGCGAGGAGGCGGTGACCCTGGTGCAGCCCGATCCGACCTGGGCGCACGAGTATGAGCATTTCAAGAAGCTCTGCGCGCGCGGGGAAAGCAACATCGACAACGACATCTGGATCAATGACTCTCTCGCCGAGCTGTCGCGGCAGGCGCTGGAGGAACAGCCACGATGACGCGGATCGGCTTCGCCGGCATGACCCACCTCGGCCTCGTGTCGGGTGTGTCGGCGTCGGAGAAGGGCTTCGGCGTGGTGTGCTACGACCCGGACGCCGCGCGCATCGCCGCGATCGGCGGCAGGCGCCTGCCGGTGTCGGAGCCGCGGCTCGAAGAGCTCGCTGCGAAGAACGCGCCGCGCCTGCGTTTCACCGCGAACGCCGCGGACCTCGCAGCCTGCGACGTGATCTACGTGGCGCCCGATGTCCCGACCGACGATCACGGCGGCAGCGACCTGGGGCCGATTGACCGCCTGCTCGCCGCAGTCTTCGACGCCGCGCGACCCGATGCGACGGTGGTGTTGCTGTCGCAGGTGCCGCCGGGCTTCACGCGCAGCAAGCAGCGGGAGGGCCGCACCCTGTACTACCAGGTGGAGACGCTGGTGTTCGGGCGCGCGGTGCAGCGGGCACTGGAGCCCGAGCGCTACATCGTCGGGTGCGCCGACCCTTCGCGACCGTTGCCGCCGGCCTACCGGGCGTTCCTCGGCGCGCACAGCTGCCCGGTGCTGCCGATGCGCTACGAGAGTGCGGAGCTCGCCAAGATCTCGATCAACATGTTCCTGGTCGCGTCCGTCAGCACGGCCAATACGCTCGCCGGCGTCTGCGAGAAGATCGGCGCCGACTGGGCGGAGATCGTCCCTTCCCTGCGCCTCGACCGGCGCATCGGTCAGCATGCCTATCTGAACGCGGGCCTTGGCATCAGCGGGGGCAATCTCGAGCGCGATCTGGGCACTGTCATGGCATTGTCGAGGGAACACGGCGCCGACGCCGAGCTGGTGCGCGCATTCCTCGAGAGCAGCGAGCACCGCAAGGACTGGCCGCTGCGCAAGTTGCACGCGACCGTCCTGCGGGAGACTGATTCGCCGACCATTGCGGTCCTCGGCCTTGCGTACAAGGAAGACACACATTCGACCAAGAATTCGCCCGCCATTGCCCTCATCCGGGCGCTCGGACCCTGGCCCATCCGGGTCTACGATCCGGTGGTGAAGGCCGACGCGGTGCCGCATCCCAGAGCGACCTTCGGCGTCTCCGCCCTGGACGCTGTCCGGGGCGTCGATGCCCTGGCCCTCATGACGCCGTGGACGGAATTCCGGGCCCTTCGCTGCGGCGAACTCGCCCGCGCCATGCGCGGGCGCACCGTTATCGATCCCTACCGGCTGCTCGACGCGAACGCGGCGGCCGACGCGGGTCTGAGGGTCCACAGCCTGGGCGCGGCCTAGACGAAGAATGCTCCAGCATCTCTACGACAAGCCGCAGCCGCCATCTCGGGCGGTGGTCGTCGGCGCAGGCGGCTTCGTCGGCTCGAGCATCGTGCGGCAGCTGCGTGCCGCGGGCGTGGAGGTCGCGCCGCTCTCGCGTAAGGAGGTCGACCTACTCGCGCAAGGTGCGGCGCGACGCCTGGGCAGCCTGCTGCAGTCGGACGACGCGGTGGTCTTCGTCTCCGCGATCGCTCCCGCGAAAACGCCAGCCGAGTTGATCGCCAACCTACGCATGGCCGAGGTGGCCAGCGAGGCGTTCGCCGCGGTCCCGCCGGCACACCTTCTCTACATCAGTTCCGACGCGGTGTATGCCGACGAGGCGAATCCGGTGACCGAGCGCTCCCCGCTCGCGCCTTCGACCCTGCATGGGGTCATGCATGCCGCCCGCGAGGCGATCTTCCGCGGCACCTGCAAGGGACCACTCGCGTTCCTGCGCCCCACGCTGATTTACGGCGCGGACGATCCGCATTCCGGGTACGGGCCGAACCGGTTCCGGCGGCAGGCGGCAAAGGGAGAGCCCATTTCGATCTTCGGGGAAGGCGAGGAGAAGCGCGACCACGTTGTGGTGGAGGACGTCGCGCGGCTCGCCGTGCGCATTCTCATGCACCGGTCTTCCGGCGCGCTGAACGCGGTGACCGGCGTCGCGACGAGCTTTCACGACATCGCGCTCCTCGTTG
The DNA here is from genome assembly GCA_041488375.1 of Gammaproteobacteria bacterium. Lineage (GTDB taxonomy): Bacteria > Pseudomonadota > Gammaproteobacteria > Burkholderiales > SG8-39 > JAABQT01. The sequence continues at coordinate 9,642 of JBGPPD010000084.1, forward strand.
CGCGGCAGTTCGCTCCCCGGGCCCGGGTCGCCTCCGTGGCGCGGCCCGGACCGCGTCCGCACCTGCTGCATCGCTTCTTCGACATCACCGAATGCCACAAGGCCTTTCCCGACTTCCGCTTCGAGACGCTCGTGCAAGGCATCGCCCGGGTGCACGCGGAGGCGACTGGGGCGGCTACAATCTCGCGGCCGGCATAACAGGGCGGTTCATGGCACTAACCGAATCGTTTTTCTCGCAGGAGGAATCGTCGCTCGCCGACGAGTTCCTGTCGGAGGGCTACGTCATTCGCGACGTCGAGGACCGACCGGCGCTCGACGCGCTGCGCCGCGAGATCGTGCTGGCAGCCTGCCGCGCGATCGAAGCCGCGCCGCCGCAGGATGACGGCGCGTTCCTGGACAATGTCCACCAGGTCCTTCCGCTGGACCGGCTGAACGCGGTCCGGCTCGGGCTCTATCGGGAGATCAACGGCAAGTCTTGGTTTCGCCCGACCTATTTCCGGCTCGCGCGCCGCATCGTCGAGACCCTCGCCGGCAACGAGCTCGCAATGCAGAACCGCATCAACCTCTCAATCCAGTTGCCAAAGGACCGCACCTCCCTGCTCGACATCCATGCCGACGTCTTTGCCGGAGAGACGCCCTATCAGGTAGTGCAGTGGCTGCCGCTGGTGGATGTGCGCAAGACCAAGTCGATGTTTATCCTGCCGCGGCAGAAATCGGAGCGCTTCGTCGCGGACATCAAGCAGGTCGCGGCCGGCGGCATGCCGGCCCTGTTCGACGCGGTGAAACAGGATCTCGTGTGGCTCGACATCCCATACGGTAAGGTGCTCGTGTTCTCGCCCAACGTGCTGCACGGCAATGTGGTGAACGAAGAATCCACGTCGCGTTGGTCGCTGAACACGCGCTACACGGGGTTGCTCACGCCTTACGGAACCGCGGAGAAGGCGCTTGGCTCCTACTACCTGCCCATTACCGCCCGCCCCGTCACGCGGGTGGGCATGGCCTATCGCCTGCCCGACGGCTTCGAGGAGTAGATGGCCGCGGATCAGAGGATCGGCTTGCGCGGGTACGTCAGTTCCCGGCCCTTCGGCGGCTTTGCGATCCCCGTGCCGCTGCAGTCGCTCGCGCTGCGCGACTACTGCACGCGCAACGGCAAGTTGTACGTGCTGCCGGTCAACGAGAACAGCTTTGCGCACTCGTACATGGTGCTGGAGGGGCTGGTGACCGACCTCTCCGCCTACGAGGGGGTCGTCATGTACAGCATGCACATGTTGCCGCTGCGCTCCGAGCGGCGCAGGCTCGTCTACCGGAACATCCTTGACCAAGGATGCCAGCTGCACCTCGTGCTCGAGGACCTCGTCATCTCGGCCCCACAGTCGATCGAGCGCGCCGAGGAGCTAATCCAGTTCGCGCAGCTTGCGTCGCAGGCGCCGAAGTCGCTTGCGCTGGACTAAGCGCGCATGCCGCAGCATGTCGTGGTGACCGGCGCTGGCGGCTTCGTCGGCGGCTTCCTGGCGACATGGTTCGCCGGGCGCGGCAGGAAGGTGACTGCGATATCTCGGCGTCCGGCGGCCCCCGCGGCGGCACCCTGCAGGCTCTCGTGGCGTGTCGCGGACCTGTGCGCGCCAGCCGCCCTGCCGGAGCGGTTCGACGCGCTGATCCATTGCGCCGCGGAGATTCCGGCGCGCTGCCCGGACCCATCCGCCCTCTACAGTCGCAACCTCGACGCCTCGCGGAACGTGTTCGGTCGGGCGCTGGATGC
>JBGPPD010000085.1:0-11288 GCA_041488375.1 Gammaproteobacteria bacterium
ACGAGGATATGCACGCGGAGGCCTTCTACTACACGCGCCAGACGCTCGGCTACCCGGATCCCAGTCCAGCCGCTGTGACGGCGGCGGCGCCCCAAGGCGACGTGGCATACCCCGGCGGGTGCTTCGAGATGGGTTCGCGGCCGGACGAGGATTTCATTTTCGACAACGAGAAATGGGCGCACGAGGTGACGGTGGCGCCGTTCCGCATGGCGCGTTCGGCGCTTACCAACGCCGAGTATCTCGCGTACGTCGAAGACGGCGGCACGCCGCCGCGCTACTGGAAGCGGCAGGACGGTGCCTGGCTTCAGCGGCGCTTCGACCGCTGGCTGCAGTTCGCGCCGGCGGAGCCGCTCAGGCACGTGAGTGCGCTCGAGGCGGAGGCCTATTGCCGGTGGGCGCGGCGGCGCCTTCCCACCGAAGCGGAATGGGAGTTCGCGGCATCAAACGGGATGATGCTGGCGGCCGGAGTCTGGGAGTGGACCGCGAGCGAGTTCCGGCCGTATCCGGGGTTCACCCCCGATCCCTACGAGGACTACTCGCAGCCCTGGTTCGGCACGCACCGCGTGCTGCGCGGCGGCAGCTTCGCAACGCCCGCGCGCCTGGTGCGCGCTGCCTTCAGGAACTTCTACACCCCGGAGCGGGGCGACGTGTTCTGCGGCTTGCGCAGCTGCGCGCTCTAGGCCGCTTCCTTGCCGGTCACTGCGACCGGCGTCTCCTCGATCAGCGCGATGACGCGCTTGGCGTGGCGGTAGAGCTTCTCGCCTTTGTCCGTCGCCTGCACGCCGCGCCGATGCCGCTCGAAAAGCTGCACGCCGAGCGTCACTTCGAGCCGCCGGATGCGCGCGGAAACGTTGGACTGCACAGTCTCCAGCAGGACTCCGGCGCGCGCGAAGCCACCTTCTTCATACACGGCGACAAAGTATCGGAGGTCCTTGATGTCCATGCTGCGGACCACTATAGCAAAGGCCCGCTGCCATCTGCATTCGAGCTAGCACAGAGGCTCGCGAATGCAAGAAACTGTCAGTCCACCAGCCAGGGTTCGCAGCGACCTTTGGCGGCGCCGCTCGGCAAGCGCTCGAAGGCGCCATCCGGGTCCGCGGCCGCGTGCTCATCGAAGTGCCACGCGTGCTGCGCAGCGTAGCGCACGCAGGTCCGCATGCCCTTGCTGCGCTCGCAGCCGGTCAAGGTGGTGACGCGCACGCTGGGACCGACGCGTTCGATGAAGTGCACCGCCTTGTTGGTGGCCCGCACCAGCACCGGCCGGCGTCCCGGGGTGCTCGTCGAGAGCACCTGCGCCGAGTCTGTCTGCACGGCTTCATAGACCAGCAACAGGTCGCTGGTGGGCGGATCTCCCAAGAGGTCGGCCACCAGGCTCCTGCGGTAGCCATTGTCGAATTCGCAGATCAGGTCGCCGGCCTTGAGCGCATCGCGCAGGTCCTGCGCCGCGGCGGGCACGGCGGCCAGCGCCAACACGAGCAGCAGTGGCCTCACGCGGGGACTGCGTGGCGGCTGGTGCCGGCCAGCTCGCGCGCGAGAGGGTCAAAGTCCGAGATGCGCGGCCCCGGCACCCGCAGCACGCGGGCGTGCGGCAAGCGCACGAAGTTGCGCAGCGCCGAGCGCTGATAGGCCGGGTCGTAATGCTCTTGCAGCAGACGGGAGACGAGCGCCTCCCAGGCGCCGCCGGCCGCGAGCGCCTTCCACTCCTCGACCCGCGCCCGGCCGTGCAGCTGAAGCAGGCAATCGAGCTGCGAACCCAGCGCGGCCGGGTCGCCGAAGAAATGGCTGTACTCCTCCATCAGCAGGGCGACGCGCGTGGCCGCGCTCGCTTCGAGCAGCACGCATTCAGCCGCGCGCATGCGTTCGATGAGGGATTCGGGCACCTGCAGTTGGCCGATCTTCCTGGATTCCCCTTCGACGAACAGCGTGCGTGCCGGGTCCATCGTCCTGAGCGCCTCGAGCAGCAGGCTGTCGAATTTCTTCTGCGAGGGCTGCGGCCGATCCGGCAGGTCCCCCAGCACCGAGCCACGGTGCGCGGCGAGCGCCTCCAGGTCGAGGACCTGGGCCCCGAGCTGCGCCAGCGACCTGAGCAGGCGGCTCTTGCCGCTGCCGGTCGTGCCGTGGATGACGCGATAGGAAAACGCCCGCGGCAGCACGGCCAATTCGGCCACCACGTAGTTGCGGTAGGCCTTGTAGCCGCCCTGCAGGGTGTGCGCATCCCAGCCGATCTCGCGCAGCACATGCGCGAACGCGCCGCTGCGCTTGCCGCCGCGCCAGCAGTAGACCAGCGGGCGCCAGCCCTTGGGCCGGTCGGCCAGCACGGTCTCCAGGTGGCGCCCGATGTTCTTCGCCACCAGCGCGGCGCCGAGCTTTCTTGCCGCGAACGGCGAGTCCTGCTTGTAGAGTGTGCCGACCCGCGCGCGCTCCTCGTCGTCGAGCACCGGCAGGGAAACCGCGCCCGGGACGTGGTCTTCGGCGTACTCCGCCGGCGAGCGCGCGTCGAGGATGGCGTCGAAAGCCGTCAGGACCGACGCCTGCATCACGATCGAGTGCAACCCCGCCTTCATCGTCTAAAATTCTACGCTCATGAACGCGCCCGAAAGAATCCGCCTCACCGAGTTCAGCCACGGCGGCGGCTGCGGCTGCAAGATCGCGCCCGCCATCCTGTCGGAAATCCTCGCCTCGACCCCGATCCGCGGATTGCCGCTGGATCTGCTGGTCGGCACCGAGACCTCGGACGACGCGGCGGTGTACCGTCTCAACGATACGCAGGCGCTGGTCGCCACCACGGATTTCTTCACGCCGATCGTCGACGACCCCTACGACTTCGGCCGCATCGCCGCCAGCAACGCGCTCTCCGACATCTACGCCATGGGCGGCAAGCCGATCCTGGCGCTCGCCATCGTCGGCATGCCGCTGGAGAAATTGCCGGTGTCGGTGATCCAGAAGATCCTCGAGGGCGGCGCATCGGTGTGCGCCGAGGCCGGCATCCCGATCGCGGGCGGGCATTCGATCGACACCCTCGAGCCGATCTACGGCCTGGTGGGCCTGGGGCTGGTGCATCCGCACAAACTGAAGAAGAACAGCACCGCGCGCGCGGGCGACGTCCTGGTGCTGGGCAAGCCGCTCGGCGTCGGCATCCTCTCGGCGGCGCTGAAGAAGGGCAAGCTGTCGGACGCGGGCTATCGCGCCATGCTCGCCTCGACGACCCAGCTCAACACGCCGGGCGTCGCACTGGCCGAGATGGCCGAGGTGCACGCGGTGACCGACGTCACCGGCTTCGGCCTCGCCGGCCACCTTCTGGAAATGCTGCGCGGTTCGAAGCTCGCCGGCGAAGTGAAGTTCGACGCGCTGCCGGTGATGGCCGAGGCGCTCGAGTGGGTGAAGCAGGGCGTCGCGACCGGCGCATCGGACCGCAACTGGAAAGGCTACGGCGCCGACGTGCAGCTCCCCGCCGCTGCGCCTGCATGGATGCAGAGACTCCTTTCGGATCCGCAAACCAACGGCGGCTTGCTGGTGGCCTGCGCGCCGCAGGCCGAAAAGGCGGTGCTGGCGCAGTTTGCCAGGCAGGGCTTCGCCGAGGCGCGCACCATCGGCCGGTTCTCCGCCGGCGCTCCTCGCCTCACGATCACGTAGGGCGGGCCAGGGTCACGTAGGGTGGGCCAGGGCCCACCCTACAGCAGCGGCCGCAGCGCCTTCCAGACGTTCTCGAACAGGATCGGCTGCGACGCTTCCGTAGGATGGATGCGGTCCGGCTGGAACTTGCTCAAATCGTCGCCCATGCCTTCGAACAGGAACGGCAGCAGCGCCGTGCGGTGCCGCTTCGCCAGGTCCGTGAACGCCGTCTCGAATTCGCGCGTGTAGTCCGGGCCGTAGTTCGGCGGCATGCGGATGCCCACCAGCAGCACACGCGCGCCCGCTTTCTGCGCCTGCCGGATCATCGCCGACAGGTTCTTCTTCATTTCCGGCACCGGCAGGCCGCGCAGGCCGTCGTTGGCGCCGAGCTCGAGGATCAGCACCGCGGGCTTGTGCCGTTCGAGAACTTTCGCCATGCGGTTCAGTCCACCGCTGGTGGTTTCGCCCGAGATGCTCGCGTTGACGACGCTATAATCGAAGCGCTCGCGCTTGAGGCGCTCGCCGAGGAGCGCCACCCAGCCGCGCTTTTCCGAGACGCCGTAGGCCGCCGACAGGCTGTCGCCGTAGACGAGGATCGTTTTCCCCCAGGCCCCGGACGAAAGGCAGATGAACAAGCAGGCGAGGAGCGTTCTGGCGGCGCGCGGCATCGGCAAGACGGTGAAGAGCGGCGATAGCGATCTCGTCATTCTGCGCGATATCGAGCTCGAGGTCATGCCGGGCGAGTCGGTGGCCATCGTCGGCGCCTCCGGTTCGGGCAAGTCCACGCTGCTCGCGCTGCTCGCCGGCCTGGACACGCCCAGCGCCGGGTCGGTCGAACTGGACGGCGAGAGCCTGTTCGAGCTGGACGAGGACGCCCGCGCCGAGCTGCGCGGTCGCACCGTCGGCTTCGTGTTCCAGTCGTTCCAGCTGCTGGCGTCGCTCACCGCCCTGGAAAACGTCATGCTGCCGCTGGAACTCGCCGGCCGCGACGACGCCGAGGGCGCCGCGCGCGAGACCCTGGCGCGCGTGGGCCTGGCCGAGCGCACGCACCACTACCCGAAACACCTCTCGGGCGGCGAGCAGCAGCGCGTGGCGCTGGCGCGCGCCTTTGCCGTGCGACCCAAGCTCCTGCTGGCCGACGAACCGACGGGAAGCCTCGACGCGGAGGCGGGCGAAGCGGTGATCGCGCTGCTGTTCCAGTTGAACCGCGAGTCCGGCACCACGCTGGTGCTGGTAACGCACGACGAGCAGCTGGCGCAGCGCTGCACGCGCATTGTGCGCCTGGCTGCCGGCAGGATCGTCGCGTGATCCGCCTGGCGCTGCGCATGCTCGCGCGGGACTGGCGCGCGGGCGAAGTACGCGTGCTCGCAGCGGCGCTGGTGGTCGCGGTGGCGAGCATCACCAGCGTGGCTTTCTTCGCCGACCGCGTCAGCCGCGGCCTGGTGCGCGACGCGCACCAGCTGCTCGGCGCCGACCTGGTGCTGGTGTCCGACCACGCCTGGCGGCGCGAGGTCGCCGACGAGATCGCTCGCCGCGGGCTGCAGCGCGCCGAGGCCGTCAATTTCATCAGCATGGCGCGTGCGGGCGAGGCGAGCGTGCTTGCCGGCGTCAAGGCGGTGACGGAAAACTATCCCCTGCGCGGCAAGCTGCGCGTCGCGCCCGCGCCGAACGCGCCCGACGCGCCGGCGCAGAGCGGCCCGCAGCCCGGCACCGTCTGGCTGGAAGAACGTCTGGTGAGCGCGCTCGGCACGCCGGTGGGCGCGAGCCTCAGGCTGGGCGCGTCGGAATTCCGGGTCGCGCAGGTGCTCACGCTGGAGCCGGAGCGCGGCGCCAATTTCTTCAACATCGCGCCGCGCCTGATGATGAACGCCGCGGATGTGCCCGCGACCGGGCTGGTGCAGACCGGCAGCCGCATGTCCTTCTACCTCTATGCCGCGGGGGAGCCGGCAGCGCTCGCCGCTTACGAAGGCTGGGCGCGCGCGCACCTCGAGCGCGGCCAGCGCGTGGACAACCTGGAGAGCGGCCGGCCCGAGGTGCGCGCCGCGATCGAGCGCGCGCAGCGCTTCCTCGGCCTCACCGCGCTGCTGGCGGCGATCCTCGCCGGCGTCGCCATCGCGCTGGGCACGCGCCGTTTCGTCGAGCGCCACCTGGACGGCTGCGCGGTGATGCGCTGCTTCGGCGCCACCCAGGGCCGGCTGCTCTCCCTGTACGGCGTGGAGTTCCTGGTGCTCGCGGCCGGCGCCTGCGCGCTGGGCTGCGCGCTGGGCTATGTCGCGCAGGGCGCGATCGCGGCGGCGCTGGGCGAACTGCTGCAGGCGTCGTTGCCGGCGCCGGCGCCGCTGCCCGCGCTGCAGGGATTCCTGGTCGGCGTGGTGCTGCTGCTCGGCTTCGCGCTTCCGCCCCTGGTGCAAATGAAGAATGTTCCCGCGGTGCGCGTGATACGCAGGGAAGCGGGCGCACCGAAGTCGAGCACGCTGGCCGTCTACGCCACGGGCATCGCCGCCTTGAGCGGCCTGCTGATCTGGCAGGCGGGCGACCTGCAGCTGGGATTCACCGTGATCGGCGGATTCGGCGGCGCGGTGCTGGCCTTCGGCGCGGTGGCCTGGGGGGCGCTGCGCCTCGTATCCTCCGGACCGGTCGCGCGGCGGCTGGGCGCGCGCAGCCTCGCGCTGCGCTACGGCCTCGCCAACTTGCGGCGCCACGCGCGGGGCAACGCAATCCAGGTGGCGAGTCTGGCGCTCGGGCTGACCGCGGTGCTGCTGCTCACTTTCACGCGCAACGACCTGGTGGACGCCTGGCGGCGCAGCGCGCCGCCGGATGCGCCCAACCGCTTCCTGCTTGGCGTGCAGCCCGACCAGGTCGCGGCGGTGAACCGCTTCTTCGGCGAGCGCGGCATCGCCGCGCCGGAGCTCTACCCGATGGTGCGCGCCCGCCTGGTGGCGCTGAACGGCAAGCCGGTCGCGGAGGCGGACTTCGCCGAGGAGCGCGCCAAGCGCCTGGTGGAGCGCGAGTTCAACCTGTCCTACGCGGTCCTGCCGCCGGCGCACAACCAGCTCGTCGCCGGCGCCTGGTTCAAGCCCGGCGCGCGTGAGCTCTCGGTGGAGGAGGGCATCGCGCGCACGCTGGGCTGGAAGCTGGGCGACGAGCTCGGCTTCACGGTGGGCGCCGAGCCCTTCCGGGCGCGCATCACTTCGCTGCGCAAACTGCGCTGGGACTCGATGAAGATCAATTTCTTCGTCATCGCGCCGCCCGCGCTGTTGGCGGATTTCCCGGCGAGCTTCGTGTCCGCCTTCCACGCCGAGCCGCGGCAGGAGGCGGCGCTGAACGACCTGATCCGTCAGTTCCCCAACCTCACGCTGGTGGACGTCGGCGCCGCGGTGAAGCAGGCGCAGGGCATCGTGGACCAGGTGATCAACGCGGTGCAGTTCGTGTTCCTGTTCGCGCTCGGCGCGGGGCTGCTGGTGCTGTACTCGGCGCTGGTGGCCACCGAGGACGAGCGCCGGCGCGAGGCGGCGGTGATGCGCGTCTACGGCGCCTCGCGCGCGCAGGTCACCGGCAGCCAGCGCGCCGAGTTCCTGGCCATGGGCCTGGTGGCGGGCGTGCTCGCCACGCTCGGCGCGGCGGCGATCGGCCAATTGCTGGCGCGGCGCGTGTTCGAGCTCGACCTGCCGCCGAGCGCCGATCTGTGGATCGCGGGGCCGCTGGCCGGCGTGCTGCTGCTGTCGCTCAACGCCTGGCTGTCGGCGCGCAAGGTGCTGTCCGCGTCGCCGGCGCTGACGCTGAGGGACTCGGTCTAGCACTCGCGGCGGGACCGCGGCTCGATCGCCGGCGGTGAGCCGAATGGCACCGTTTGTCTGATTCCGCACACTTTCGCGTTGCATAGTTCACATCCGCGCTACGCGTTTTGCATGCTTTGCGCGCCGGCACAGGACAATACCCACACAGGGGGCAACGTACGGGAAGCGGGAAGTCTGCGCTCGCATGACTGCTGTCGCTCTCAGGTTCGCCGCGATTCCGCACGCAGCCAGGCTGGCGGTGCTCGCGCTTGCCTATTTCGCCGCCGCGAAGGCCTCGCTGGTGTTTGCCATCCCCCCGGGGTATGCGACTGCCGTCTGGCTGCCCTCCGGCATCGCGGTCGCGGCGGTGATCCTGTGGGGGTCGAGGTGCTGGCCCGGCCTCTGGCTGGGGGCCGCGCTCGCCAACTTCACCATCGGCTTGTCCATGCCCGCAGCCTTGGGCATCGCTACCGGCAACACGCTGGAGGCGCTGTGCGCCGGCTGGCTCGTGGCCAGACTCGTGGACCGCGACGCGGGATTTCCAAGGCCCGAGGAGGTGTTCCAGTTTGCCGCAGTTGCCGCCGCAGCCAGCGTACTTGCCGCCACCGCCGGTGCCGGGGCCCTGTCGCTGATCGGTGCGATTCCAGATGGGGAGTTCCTCGCCAACTGGTACACCTGGTGGCAGGGCGACACGACGGGGATTCTGGTGGTTGCGCCCTGCGTGCTGGCCTGGGCAGGCGCCGAGCGCCCGACGCAAAGGCCGCTGCATCGCAACGAGCTGGCCACGTTCGGCATCCTGTTCGCGTCGGCGCTGCTGGCCGTGTTCGCGCGGGCGCCGGCTGACGATTCGATCCGTACCATCGCCTTCCTGACGATGCCGTTCTTCGCCTGGGCGGCGTGCCGCTACGGCGAGCGCGTGGTCACTTCCAGCGTGCTGGCCGCCACGGGCCTCGCGGTTTGGTGCACGGTCAACGGGCGCGGTCCGTTCGCCGGCGGGTCGCTGAACGAATCCCTGCTCACGCTGCAAGCGTTCACCAGCACCGCCGCGCTGATCGCGCTGGCGCTTGGCGCGCTGACGCACGAGCGGGAACTGGCGCTGAGGACGCTGCGCGTCTCGAATGACAGCCTCGACCAGGCTGTGCGCGCGCAGGGCGTGGCGCTGGGCGCGCGCGACCATGAAATCGCGAACGTGCAGGCGCTGGCACATGCCGGTCAGTGGGACTGGGACTCGCGCTCTGGCCGCATGTCCTGGTCGGACGAGCTGTGCCGCATCTACGGCATCCAGGCCGGGACCTTCGAGGGCAGTTTCGAGGGCTACCTCGCCAGAGTGGACCAGCGCGACCGGGAGCGCATGCGCTCCCTGCTGCACGGCGCGCTGTTCGAGTGCCGGCCGTGGGAAGCGATGCAACGGATCGTGCGCAGCGACGGTGCGGTGCGCGTGCTGCACAGTTTCGGCCATGCGGCGGCGCGCGCGTCCGGCGAGCCGGCGCGCATGCAGGGCTATGGCGTCGACGTCACCGAGCGCGTGCGCCTGGAGCAGGTCCAGTCCGCCCTGCACGAAATCGGGCTGATGCTGGCGCGCGCGCCCGGTGTGGAGCAGGCCGTGTTCGCCACGCTACACATCCTCTGCGACAAGCTGGATTGGGAGGCGGCTGCGTACTGGCGTCCGGATGACACCGACGGCTGCCTGCACGCGCTCGCCGCGCATCCGGCCGGCGGCCCGATGATGCGCACGCGACTCGGCGTGGAGCAGGGCGCGGCGCTGCCGGTCCGTGCCTGGCGCGAGCAGCGTGCGACCTGGAGCCCGCTTGCGGGCGCCGGCGGCTTCGCGATGCCGGTTGCTGCGGGCGGCTCGGTGCTGGGGGTGATCGAATTGCGCGGCAGCGCGCCCTGCGAGCCGGAGAACGAACTGCTGGAAATGGCGACTTCGCTGGGCGCACTGCTCGGCGATTACATTTTCCGCGTCCGCAGCGGCGAGCGGCTGCGCGCATCCGAAGCGCGGCTGCGCAATCTGTCGCGGCGACTGCTCGACGCGCAGGAGGCCGAACGCCGCCAGGTGGCGGCGGAGCTGCGCGACGCGGTCGCGCGCCCCCTCGCCGCGGCGCACGCGGACTCGGGGCTCGCGCGGCTCGGCGCCCCGCTCGCCGCGGTGCGAGAGCTAATTGCGCAGCTGCGCCCGGCCGCTCTCGAGGATTACGGCCTGCTGGCCGCCCTGCGCACCTACGCTACGCGCTTTGAGCGCCGCACCGGGATAGTGGTGGCGGTAGTCGGCTCCGACGATCCGGCCGCGCTCGACGCGCGCCTCGAGTCGGCGCTGTTTCAGATCGCGCGCGACGCGCTGGACAACGTCGCGCGCCATTCGGGGGCGCACAGCGCGGTGGTGGAGCTCGCGACCGGCGGCGGGGTCGCCGCGCTCTCGATCCGCGACAACGGCAAGGGATTCGACGTGCGCGCCGCGCGCCCGGACGGCGCCTGGGGGCTCGCGTTGATGCGCGAGCGCGCCGGCGCCGTCGGCGGACACATCCGCGTGGAATCCGCGCCGGGCAGGGGCACGACGGTGAGCGTGCGCGTGCGCGGCTGAGCTGCGGCGGCGCGCTAGAATGCGCGCATGGCCGACGCGCTCCTCATCGCCATCCTGGTGATCGGCGCGATCTCGCTGGCGGGGCTGTTCCTGCTGCTCGTGCGGGAACGCGCCGGCGCGCGCGAGTCGCGCGAGGAACTGGCCCGCAGCCTGTCGGCTTTCGCGCACAACGTCACCACCCAACTCGCCTCCGGCACCGGTGTGCAGAACGCGCAGTTCGAGGCCCTGCGCGGCGCGGTCGAGCAGCGCCTGGACCGCATCCAGCGGGACAGCGCCGAGAAGCTCGAGCAGATGCGCAAGACCGTGGACGACAAGCTGCATGAGACGCTCGACAAGCGGCTGTCGGATTCCTTCAAGACGGTGTCGGAGCGCCTCGAGCAGGTGCACAAGGGGCTGGGCGAGATGCAGGCACTCGCCGCCGGCGTCGGCGACCTGAAGAAGGTGCTGTCCAACGTCAAGAACCGCGGCGTGCTCGGGGAAGTGCAGCTGGCCGCGCTGCTCGAGCAGGTGCTGGCGCGGGAACAATACGAAACCAACGTGGCCACGCGGCCCGGGTCGCGCGAACGCGTCGAGTTCGCCATCAAGTTGCCCGGGGCGGGCGGCGAGCACAGCGTGGTGTGGCTGCCGATCGACGCCAAGTTCCCGCTGGAAGATTACGAAAGGTTGCAGCAGGCGCAGGACGCGGCCGACCCGCTGGCGGTCGAGGTGGCGGCGAAGGCCCTCGAGGCGCGCATCAAGCTCGAGGCGAAAACGATTGTGGAGAAGTACGTGGAGCCGCCGGCGACCACCGATTTCGCGCTGCTCTACCTGCCGCTCGAGGGCCTGTACGCCGAGGTGCTACGGCGGCCGGGGCTGCTCGACACCCTGCAGCGTGAGTTTCGAGTCACGCTGTGCGGCCCGACCACCCTGACCGCGTTGTTGAACAGCCTGCAGATGGGATTTCGCACGCTGGCCATCGAGAAGCGCTCGAGCGAAGTGTGGATCGTGTTGAGTTCCGTGAAGACGGAGTTCGGCAAGTTCGCTGAAGTGCTGGCGAACACCAAGCGCCAACTGCAGTCGGCGGCAAATTCGATCGACCAGGCCGAGGTCAGGACGCGCCAGATCGAGCGCAAGCTGCGCGACGTCGAAGTCCTGCCCGGGCAGGAACCCGAACGGCTGCCAGAGTGAAGCGCCTCGCAGTCCTCACCAGCGGCGGCGACGCGCCCGGCATGAACGCCGCGGTGCGCGCCGTGACGCGCGTGGCGCTCGCCAGCGGGTTCGGAGTCTACGGCGTGCGCAACGGATACGCCGGGCTGCTCGCCGACAGCATCGAGCCGCTG
>JBGPPD010000086.1:0-11064 GCA_041488375.1 Gammaproteobacteria bacterium
GCGCACCGGCATCGGCCACCTGATCGCCAGCTGGGGCGAGAACTTCCAGATGAAGCAGCTGTTCGCCGGCGTGATCCTGCTCGCCGCGGCGGCGATCCTGTTCAACGAGGCGCTGCGCTGGATGGAGGCGCGGGTGAGCGCGTGGCGGGCATGACTTCCGCGATCGACGTCGAAGGATTGAGCCACAACTACGGCGGCACGGTGCCCGCCCTCGAGGACATCTCCTTCAGCGTCGCCGCGGGCCGCTTCACGGTGATCGTCGGACCGAGCGGCTGCGGCAAGACCTCGCTGCTGATGATGCTGGCCGGCCTGCGCGCGCAGAGCCGCGGCAGCATCCGGTGCCTCGGGCGGCCGATGCCCGAACCCGACCCGCAACGCGTCGGCGTCATCTTCCAGGAGGCGAGCCTCTATCCTTGGCTCACGGCGCTGCGCAACATCGAGTTCCCGCTCAGCCTGCGCGGCACGCCGAAGGAGGATATGCGCCGCCGCGCCGAAGCCATGCTCGACCTGGTCGGCCTGGCGGGCTTCGGCGCGCGCTATCCGCACGAGCTCTCTGGCGGCATGAAGCAGCGCGTGGCCATCGCGCGCGGCCTGGTGCAGGACCCGCCGGTGCTGCTGATGGACGAGCCCTTCGCGGCGCTGGACGAGCAGACGCGCATGACCATGGGCCACGAACTGCTGCGCATCTGGTCCACCACCTCGAAGACGGTGGTGTTCATCACGCACAGCCTGACCGAGGCGGTGTACCTCGCCGACGAAGTGCTGGTGATGTCGGCGCGGCCGGGCCGCATCATCGACCGCATCCCGATCGACCTGCCGCGACCGCGCAACTACGAGATGATGGCCACCGACGTGTTCGGCCGCCTGCGCGACCGCATCTGGCGGCAGATCCGCAAAGCCGACTGATGACGATGCCTTCGCCCGTCGCGATGCGCCGCGGCATCCTCGTGATGCTGCTGGTGCTCTGGGAAGCGGTGCCGCAGACCGGGCTGCTGCCGGAATTGTTCCTGCCTTCGCTCTCCAGCACGCTCAAGGTGCTGTGGCAGGATGGGCGCATCTACGGCCAGGCGCTCGTGGTGACGCTCACCGAGGTCGCGCTGGCGATGGCGATCGCCTGCGGCGGCGGCATCCTCGGGGGCGCCGTGGTGGGCGGCCTCGCGCGGCTCAGGAAGCTGCTGCTCCCCGTCGTTTCGAGCCTCTACGCGGTGCCCATCGTCATCCTGTACCCTGTGTTCACCGCCTGGTTCGGCATCGGTTCGGAATCGAAGATCGCCTTCGCCGGCATCTACGCCTTCTTCCCGGTGATGCTGTCCACCGCCGCCGGCATCCAGACCATCGACCCGCAGTTCCTGCTTGCCGCGCGCAGCATGGGCGCGACGCTGCCGCAGCAGATCGCGCGCGTCATCATCCCGGCGTCGCTGCCGACCGTGTTCGCGGGGCTGCGCCTCGGCGGTGCGCTCGCGATCATCGGCGTGGTGGTGTCGGAGATGCTCACCGCCGCGGCCGGCATCGGCTACCTGGTCACGCTGAACCGCACCATCCTCGACAGCGCGCGCGTGTTCGCCGCGATCCTGCTGATCCTGCTGCTGTCCGTCGCCTACTACCTGCTGTCGCGGGCCGTAGAGCGCCGCTTCGTGGTCTGGCAAACCGCCGGCAAGCCACTGCAGCCGGCCCAATCGACCGTTTGAGGACACCCCATGGCCGCCCTGCCCACCCACCTCCTGCCCACCACCGTCGTCGGCAGCTACCCGCAGCCCGACTGGCTGGTGAACCGGCCGATGCTGTCGAAGGTCGTGCCGCGCACGCGCCTGCGGGAGATCTGGCGCATCCCCGAGGAGTTCCTCGAGCAGGCGCAGGACGACGCCACGCTGCTCGCCATCCGCGACATGGAGCGCGCCGGCATCGACATCATCACCGACGGCGAAATGCGGCGCGAGAGCTACTCCAACCGCTTCGCCACCGCGCTGGAGGGGCTCGACCTCGCCAACCCGGGCCAGGTGAAGACGCGCTCGGGCCAGATGACGCCGGTGCCGCGCGTGGTGGCGAAGCTGCGCCGCACCGGCCCGGTGGAACTGCGCGACATGCAGTTCCTGCGCGCCAACACCAGCCTGCCCGCGAAGATCACCCTGCCCGGGCCGTTCACCATGGGCCAGCAGGCGAAGAACGAGTTCTACAAGGACGACGAGGAGATGGCGATGGACTTCGCCGTCGCGGTCAACGAGGAAGCCCTCGCGCTGCAGGCGGCGGGTGCCGACGTGATCCAACTGGATGAGCCGTGGCTGCGCAACGACCCGGAAGGGGCGAAGCGCTACGCGGTGAAGGTGATCAACCGCGCGCTGCGCGGCATCACCGTGCCGACGGTGGTGCACCTGTGCTTCGGCTACGCGGCGGTGGTACCGGGCGCCTCCAAGCCGACCGGCTACTCGTTCCTGCCCGGCCTTGCCGACAGCGTCGCCGAGCAGATCTCCATCGAGGCGGCCCAGCCGAAGCTGGACTTCGGCGTGCTGAAGGACCTTGCCGGCAAGAAGGTGATGCTGGGCGTACTGGACCTGGGCACCGACGCCATCGAGACGCCGGCGCTTGTCGCCGAGCGCATCCGCGCCGGCCTCAAGTACCTGAAGCCCGCGAACCTGATCCCGGCGCCGGATTGCGGCATGAAGTACATGAAGCGCGAAGTCGCCTTCGGCAAGCTGAAAGCGCTTGTCGAAGGGGCTGCGATCGTGCGCCGGGAGATTTCCTGAGTTCGCCAAGGCGCGGCGGCTCATGCTGGTCAGGAGGGATGCGCCAGGTCCGCGCGCGTGTAGGGAATGGAAAACGCCGCGTCGGGCGGCATCGCGGGAATGGATCGCTCCCAGGCTTCGTACTTCGCGCGCAACTGCGCCAGGCGCTGCGGCTCGCGCTGCGCCAGGTTGGCGCGCTCGCGCTCGTCCGCCGCGAGGTTGAACAGGAACTCGCCGTCCTCGCTCGCAAAATACTTCCAGTCGCCCGAGCGCACGGCGCGCTGGCCGCGGTACTTCATGCGCCAATACAGATCCCGGTCGAACACCGCGCCGGGGCGCTGCAGCACGTTCAGCAGGCTCACGCCGTCGAGCGGGTAGTCCGGATGCCCCCTGGCGCCCGCCGCCTCGAGGAACGTCGCCACCCAGTCCATGGTGATGGCGTGCTGCGCGGTCACGCCGCCCGGCTCCACGCGCGCCGGCCAGCGCACGAGGTAGGGCACGCGGATGCCGCCCTCGAGCAGATCCATCTTCTTGCCCACCAGCGGCCAGGTGTCGGAGAAACGCTCGCCGCCGTTGTCGCTGGTGAACACCACCAGCGTGTTTTGCGGATCGGGCAGCGCGGCCAGCAGCTTGCCGATGCCCTCGTCCATGTGGTGGATCATCTTCTGGTAGGTCGCCACCGAGCCGCCGTCGGTGTGCCAGATCTTGCCGATGCGCTTCGACTCGGCTTCGTCGGCGCGCGTCTCCCAGGGCCAGTGCGGCGCGTTGTAATGCACCGAGAGGAGAAAAGGCGCGTTGCGCTGGCGCTTCACAAACCGCACCGCGCGCTCCGAGATCAGGTCGGTCAGGTAGCCGGCCTGCGGCGCCTCGGTTTCGCCGTCCCACAGGTCGTGCACGCCCGCGGTGTCGCGGTGCGTGAAATAGTCCATGCCTCCCGAGAGCGCGCCGAAGAATTCCTGGTAGCCGCTCTTCAGCGGGTGGAAGTGCGGCGGGTAGCCGAGGTGCCACTTGCCGATGAGCGCCGTGGCGTAGCCCGCGTCGCGCAGGAGCGACGGCAGCGTCGGGTGCGCGGGAGGCAGCCCCAGGGTGGCGCTGCCGCGCGAGCGGCTGGAAATCGGCTCATCCGCGCCGCCTCGCAGCCGATGCTGCCAGCGGCCCGTCATCAGCGCGAAGCGCGTGGGCGAGCAGACCGAGGAGTTGGCGTAGCCGTCGGTGAAGCGCAGGCCCTCGCGCGCCATGGCGTCGAGGACCGGCGAGCAGCCCGAGCGCCCGCCATAGCAACCCAGGTCGGCGTAGCCCAGGTCGTCGGCGAGGATGAAGACGAAATTCGGGCGCACGGGGCGCAGTTTAGCCGCCCCGCCGCGCCTATTGCTTGTGTTTCACCTCGTAGTCGGCGACCGCTTTTTTCAGGTCGGTGAACTCCTCGCAGGGGAAAAAGCACAGCTTGTCCAACTGCGCCAGCTGCTCCTTCGCCTTGCCCAGGTTGCCCACCATCAGGTAGGCCTCGCCCATGTACTCGTGCGCGCCGCGGTGCTTGGGGTTGATGCGCAGCGCCTCGTTGTAGTGCTGGAACACCAGGTCCATGTTCGGGTTGGCGCCCTTGCGCAGCGTGTAGGCAAACAGGTTGTGGTAGTCGGCGTTCTGCGGGGCCGCGGCGAGCGCGTCGCGCAGGATCGCGTTGGCGGCCGCCCAGTCCTTGCGGGAAGTCGCCTCCGCCACCTGCTGCAGCACGGGATCCGCGGAAGCGCTCGGCATGTTGCCGCCGCCGGGGTCGCCGGCCGCCAGGACCGCGACGGGAAACGCCAGCAGAGCTATGATCATCGGACGAAACATCGTTTTCATGCGTTCTCCTTTCAGGATTCGGACCCTCTTCGCCTCGCTGGCGCTAACACTGGCGGCGCAGGCCGCATTCCCGGCCCCGCCCGCCACGCGCGAGCAAGCGCTCGCCGCCCTCGAACATCCGCAGTCGGAACGGCGCGCCGAGGCCGTGGTGTGGGTCGCGAACCACGGCCGCATGCATGATACGGGCCTGCTGGTCAAACGGTTGCACGACGAAAGCCCGTTCGTGCGCGGTTTCGCCGAGCAGGGCCTGTGGCTGCTGTGGGGCCGGTCGGGCAGCGGCGACATTGACCGGGCGATGGAGCGTGGGGTCGAGCAGATGCAGGCCGGGCGGTACGCGGAGGCCGTCGCCACCTTCTCCAAGGTGATCCTGCGCCGGCCGGACTTCGCCGAGGGCTGGAACAAGCGCGCCACCGTGTACTACCTGGCCGGCGAGTACCGCAAGTCGCTCGCCGACTGCGATGAGGTGCTCAAGCGCAACCCGCGGCATTTCGGCGCCCTGTCGGGCTACGGCCAGATCCATTTCATGCTCGAGGAGTACGAGCAGGCCATCGCCTGGTGGCGGCGCGCGCTCGAAGTGAACCCGAACATGCTCGGCGTGGAGTTCAACATCAAGGGCGCCGAGCAGCGGCTGAAGGACCGGCGCGGGCGCAGTACCTAGGCTGCCATGGCCCACGCCGCGATCGACATCCACACCCACATCCTGCCGCCGGGCTGGGAGGACTGGGCCAGGCGCTACGGCGTGGCCGGCTGGCCGTCGCTCAAGCTGCACGACGCCTGCAGCGCCACCATTTACCTCGGCGAGAAGGAATTCCGCAGGCTCGACGAGCGCAGCTTCGCGCCGGCGCGTCGCATCGCCGACATGGACGCCGAGCGCATCGGCCTGCAGCTGCTCTCGCCGGTGCCGGTGATGCTGTGCTACTGGGGTTCGCCCGAAGCCACCGACGCCTTCGCGCGCATGCAGAATGACTTCATCGCCGGCGTGGTGCAACGGCACCCGGGACGCTTCGCCGCCGCCGGCACGGTGGCGCTGCAGGACGTGAAGCTCGCCGTGCGCGAGCTGGAGCGCCTGAAGGGCATGGGCTTCGCCGCGGTGGAGATCGGCTCGCAGGTGAACGGCCGCGACTTCGACGACCCGGCGCTCTACGATTTCTTCGTGGCCGCGCAGTCGCTCGACATGCCGCTGTTCGTGCACCCGCAGGGGCCTTCCATCGGGCAGGAGCGCATGGGCCAGTACTACCTGCCGTTCATGGTCGGCTACCCCGCGGACTCCGCGCTCGCCGCGGCGCGCCTGCTGCTGGGCGGGGTGCTCGAGCGCCTGCCGCTGCTGCGCGTGTGCTTCGCGCACGGCGGCGGCGCCTTCAGCGCGGTCCTGGGCCGCCTGGACCACGGCCACCGCGTGCGCCCCGAGGCGCGCAAGTTCATCGCCGAGCCGCCCTCGCGCTACGCCAGGAGCCTGTACTTCGATACGCTGACGCACGACCCGCAGCTGCTCGCCTTCAACCTGGAGAAATTCGGCTCGCAGCGCATCATGGTCGGCAGCGACTATCCTTTCGACATGGGCGTCGAGCACCCGCTGGCGCAGCTCGAGGGCCTGGCGCTCGGCGCCGAGGATATTGATAACATCACGCACAAGACCGCGCGGCGCTTCCTGCGCCTCGCCCACGAGGAGAAAACGTGAGACTGCTCGCCGCCCTGCTGCTGTCCCTTGCCGCCACGCTCGCCCGGGCGCAGGCCTATCCCAACCACCCGGTGAAGATCATCGTGCCCTTCGGCGCCGGCGGCCCGGCCGACATCTACGCGCGCTACCTCGGGCAGCGGCTGCAGGAGCCGATGGGCCAGCCGTTCGTGGTGGAAGACCGTCCCGGCGGCGGCTCGGTGCTGGGCACCGACGCGGTGGCCAAGTCGGCGCCCGACGGCTACACGCTGCTGCTGATGTCCAACACCCACACGGTGAACGAGACGCTGATCCCCAAAAAGCCCTTCGACCTGCTGCGCGACCTTGCCCCGGTGGCGCCGATCAACTACTCCGACCTGCTGCTGGTGGTGCACCCTTCCGTGCCGGCGAACAATCTGCGCGAGCTGATCGCCCTGGCGAAGAGCCAGCCCGGGAAGATGAACTACGCCTCCTCGGGCCCGGGAACCCCGTACCACATGGCCGGCGAGCTGTTCAAATCGATGGCCGGGATCGACGTGGTGCACGTGCCCTACAAGGGCAGCGACGGCGCGCGCATCGGCATTCTCGGCGGCCAGGTGCAGATGATGTTCGACGCCATCACCACCATGGCGCCCAACGTGCGCGCGGGGAAACTCAAGGCCTTCGGCACCAGCGGCCGCGCGCGCTCCAGCGTGCTGCCCGACGTGCCGACGGTGGCCGAAGCGGGCGTGCCGGGCTACGAGGCGACGATCTGGCTCGGCGTGATGGCGCCGGCCGGCACGCCCAAGCCGGTGATCGACCGGCTGAACGCCGAGATCACGAAGATCACCGGCAGCAGCGAGGTGAAGGCGGCCTGGGCCAAGCAGGGCGCCACGGCGCTGGCGATGACGCCCGCGGAATTCGGCCAGTACCTGCGCGACGACATCGCCAAGTGGGCGCAGGTCATCGCCCGGGCCGGCATCAAGCAGGACTAGAGGTAGCCCGCGGCGGCGCTGTCGGCGTCCACCGGCTTGCCGGTGAGGTAGCCCTGCGCCAGGTCGCAGCCGAGCGCGGCGAGGAAGTCGCGCTGCGCTTCGGTCTCCACGCCCTCGGCGACCACTTTCAGGCCCAGCGCGTGCGCCAGCCCGATGATGCCGCCGGCGATCGCCCTGGCGTTTTCGTCGCGCGGCAGGTCGGCGATGAACGAGCGGTCGATCTTGAGCCGGTCCACCGGGTAGCGGCGCAGCGAGGACAGGTTCGAGGCGCCGGTGCCAAAATCATCGATCGCCAGCGACACCCCCAGCTCCTTCAGCTTGTGCAGCGTGCTGGCGGCGACGTCGGTCTGCTGCATGGCCGTGATCTCGGTGATCTCGAGCGCCAGCAGGCGCGCCGGCAGCCCGCTGTCGGCCAGCACGCGCCGCACCAGCTCGATCAGCCTGGGATCGTTGAACTGCCGCGCTGACAGGTTGACCGCCACCTGCACCTGCTCGGCGCCGATGAACGTGGCCCAGCGGCAGGCCTCGCGCAGCACCCATTCGCCGATGCCGACGATCAGCCCGGTGTCCTCGGCGAGCTGGATGAACTCCGCCGGCGCCACCACGCCCTTCTCCGGATGCCGCCAGCGCACCAGCGCCTCGTGCGCCACCACCGCGCCGCCCTTGAGCTCGACGATCGGCTGGTAGTGCACCAGCAGTTCGCCCTTTTGCAGCGCGCGGCGCAGGTCGCCCTCCAGCGCCACGCGGCGCGAGGCCACCTGGTTCATCTGCTCGGTGAAGAACTGGTAGTTGGCGCGGCCGGATTCCTTGGCGTGGTACATGGCCGCGTCGGCGTTGCGGATCAGCGCCTCGGCGTCGCGGCCGTCCTCGGGGAACACGGCGATGCCGATCGACGGCGTGACGATCAGGTCGCGGTCGGCCACGCGCACCGGCTGCGACAGCGTGTCGATGATCTTCTGCGCCACGTTGGCCGCGTCCGAGGAGCGCTTGGCCTCGGGCAGCACCACCACGAATTCGTCGCCGCCGATGCGGCACACGGTGTCGCCGATGCGCAGCTGGCGCACCAGGCGCAGGGCCACTTCCTTCAGCACGAGGTCGCCGACCGTGTGGCCGAGCGAATCGTTGATCGCCTTGAAGCGGTCCAGGTCGACGAACATCACCGCGGTCTGCTTGCGGTTGCGCTGGCTGAGCGCCAGCGCCTGCGTCAGGCGGTCCTCCAGCAGCCGCCGGTTGGGCAGGCTGGTGAGCGCGTCGTGGTCGGCGAGGTGCTGCGCGCGCTCTTCCGCCTGGCGGCGGTCGCCGATCTCGGCGCCGAGGCGCTCGTTGGCCGCCTTCAGTTCGGCGGTGCGTTCGGTGACCGCGCGCTCCAGCGACTCGCGCGCCGCGTGCTCGGCCGACACGTCGTCGTAGATCCAGATCGCGCCGTCGGCGGGGTTCGCCGCGTCCGCCGCCTTGCCCACCACCTTGCACCAGATCAGGCTGCCGTCCTGGCGGCGCACCTGGCGCTCCTCGGTGAAAGCTTCGCCGCGCGACATGGCCGCATAGGCGATGCGCCCGACCTCCTCGAATGCCTTGCGCGAGACGTGCACGCGCTCGGTGCTCACGCCGCCCAGTTCGCCGGGCCCATACCCGAACATTTCCTCGATGCGGCGGTTGCAGCGCAGGAACTTGCGGTGGCGCGTGAACGCGATGCCGATGGTGGCGTTGTCCAGGATCAGCTGCTGCTCGGCGAGCGCGCGCCGCAGGCGCTCCTCGGCCTCGTAGTCCAGCGTCACGTCGTCATGGCTCCAGATCCATTCCTGGTCCTCGCCGCCCGCGTCGATGCGCCGGCCGCGCGCGCGGCACAGGAAGGTGCTGCCGTCCTTGCGCTTGAATCGCCGCACCGAGTCGTGCATTTCGCCGGCCGAGGTGCCCTCGTAGGCGTGATTTACCGCCGCCTCCCAGTCCTCGCGCTCGGCAAACAGCACCGCGGAGCTCTGGCCGTCCAGCTCGCCGGGCGCGGCCCCGACCATCTCTTCCAGGCGCCGGTTGCAGCGCTGGATGACGCGGTTGCGGGCGAACAGGATGCCCGAGGTGACGTTGTCCAGGATCAGCTCGGACTGCGCCGCCAGGCGGCGGATCTCCTCGTCGGCACGCTTGCGGTCGGTGATGTCCTCGAACAGCCACACCGATCCCTTGGACGGGTCGCCGGGCTGCAGGGCGCGCCCGGACATGCGGCACCAGAAGCCGGAGCCGTCGCGCCGCCGCAACCAGTGCTCGCGCGAGTGCGTCTCGCCGCTGTCCATGGCGGCATAGTGCTCGCCGGCCTGCCGGTACTCCTCGTCGGTGAAATAGAACTGCCGCGTCGGCGCGTCGGTCAGCTCGCCGGCGTCGTAGCCGAACAGCTCCTCGAAGCGGCGGTTGCAGCGCAGCACCTTGCGCTCGCGCGCGAAGGAAATGCCGATCACCACGTTGTTGATCAGCGCTTCCTGCTCGGCGAGCAGCTGCTGCATGGTCTCGCTGGCGCGCCGCTGCTCGGTGATGTCCTCGTTGGTCCATACCGAGCCCTTGTGCGGATCGCGCGGGTCGATCGCCCGCCCGATGGTGCGCACCCACATCACGCTGCCGTCCTTGCGTCTGCGCGGCGCGATGCCCTGGTAGGCGGCGCCGCTGCGGAATTGCGCGTAGGCCTCCTCCGCCTTGCGGTGGTCGTCCTCGGAGACGTAGCAGATCGAGGTCGACTTGCCGGTCATCTCGCCTGCCGCGTAGCCGTACATCTGCTCGTAGCGCTCGTTGCAGCGCACGATGCGCCGGTCGCGCACGAACACGATGCCGATGGACGCGGTTTCGAAAATCGCTTCCTGTTCGCGCAGCAGGCGCGCCACCTCGTCGCCGTGGCGCTTCGAGGCGGTGACGTCCTCGACGATCCACACGGTGCCGTGGCGCGGGTCGGAGGCGCTGATCGCCTTGGCGATCATGCGCGCGAGGAAGGTGCTGCCGTCCTTGCGCCGCACCTCCCATTCCAGGTCGACCTGCTTGCCCGCCCTGAGCACCGGCACGGCGATGAGGCCGAGCGCCTCGTAGCTCTCGCGCGACGGGTACACCACCTCGCCCGGCTGGCCGATCAGCTCGTCGGCCTGCCAGCCGAACATCTCGGCGAACTTCGGATTGCACAGGAAGAACTTGCGGTCGCGCGTGAAGGCGATGCCGATCGAGGCGTTGGCCAGCACCGCCTCGTACTCCAGCTGGGTGAAGCGCGTGCGCCCGGCGTAGCTGGCCGGCGGCTGCTCGAGGGGGGGCGGCGGCGCGCTGCGGTCGTTCATCGCGACCATCGTAACGCCAAAACCGCCGGCCCCAGGCCTCGCCGGCGCATCACCAATAGGTCTCCACGCTGATGTGGCCCGGGGCGCGGCGCCGGTGCTTGCGCATGCCGCGCTCGGCCAGCGCCGCGGTCACGTCGGTCACCATTTCGGGGTTGCCGCACAGCATCGCGTGCGAGCGCTCGGCCGACAACTCGGCCTGCGCGGCGCGTTCCAGCCGCCCGTCGCGGATCGCCGCCGGCACGCGCCCCCCGAGCGCGCCCGGCGCCTCCTCCCGGCTGACGAAAGCCACGCGCCGGAACTGCGCGCCGCGCGCGGCGGCGACGGCGGCGAGCAGCTCGCCGTAGGCCTGCTCGCCCGCGGTGCGCGTGGCGTGCACCAGGATCACTTGCCGGAAGCGCTGCCAGGGTGCCTCGGTGCGCAGGATCGACAGGAACGGCCCCAGTCCCGTACCGGTCGCGATCAGCCACAGGTTGCCGGCCTCGGGCACTTCGGCGAGAACCAGGAAGCCGGCGGGGTTCGGCGCGACGTAAACCGCGTCGCCCTCGGCAAGCACGGCAAGGCGCGGCGAGAGA
>JBGPPD010000087.1:0-11050 GCA_041488375.1 Gammaproteobacteria bacterium
CCGTCGTCGCGGTGGCGGGCGACGAGGCGGTGCGCGCCGTGGAGGAATGCGCGGCGAAGGGAGTGAAAGTCGCCGTGGTCATGACCTCGGGTTTCGGGGAGATCGGCGCCGAGGGCAAGGCCGCGCAGGACCGCATGGCGGTGGTGGCGCGCGCCGCGGGCATGCGCCTCGTCGGCCCGAATTGCCAGGGCCTGGCGAATTTCGCCACCGGCGCGGTGGCCAATTTCTCCACCATCTTCCACGAGCTGGAGGCGCGCGACGGACCAGTCGCCATCGTCAGCCAGAGCGGCGCCTGCTCGCAGGCCATCTACGTCCTCGCGCGGCAAAGAGGCCTCGACGTGCGCCACGTGCACGCCACCGGCAACGAGGCGGACGTCACCGTGGCGGACCTTGCGGCGGAAATCGTGAAGGAAGAGGGCGTGCGGCTGGTGCTCCTCTATATGGAAGCCATCCAGCGCCCGGAAGTGCTCGCCCTGGCGGCCGAACATGCGCGCTCACGGGACCTGCCGATCGTCGCGGTGAAGGCGGGACGCACCGCGAGCGGCATCAAGGCCGCGTCCTCGCACACGGGCGCGCTGGCGAGCGAGGATCGCGTCATCGACGCGTTCTTCGCGAGGCACGCGATCTGGCGCGCGGCCGATCCCCAGGAACTGGTCGCGGCGGGGCAGCTCTACCTCAATGGCGGCCGGCCCCCGGGACGGCGCTTCGTGGCGGTGAGCAATTCCGGCGCGAGCTGCGTGATGGCGGCGGACGCCGCGGAGGAATTCGGCCTGGAGCTGCCGGGGTTTGCCGAACCCGCCCAAGCCAGGTTGAAGAAGGTCCTGCCGGCGTTCGCCACGGCGTCCAACCCGCTGGACGTCACTGGCGCGCTGCTCACCAACAGCGGGCTGTTCGGCTCCGCGATGACGATCCTCGGCGAGGAGGACGCCTGCGACCTGCTCATGCTCGCCATCCCGATCGCGGGCGCCGGTTACGACGTGCCGCTGTTCGCGCGCGATGCGGCGTCGTTCCGCGACCGCTTCGGCAAGAGCATCGCGGTGGCGGCGCCGCAGGAGGACGTGCGCGCGCAGTTCGAGAGGCTGGGCCTGCCCGCGTTTGCGCGCGAGCGCGAGGCGATGGCGGCGCTGCGCCAGCTGGCGGGGCACAGCGAGTTGTTGCGCCGCAAGCCCGCGGCGCATGCCGTGAGGCCCGCCCCGCGGCTGCCGGCGGGCAGCGACCGGTTCCTGAACGAGTTCGACAGCCTGTCTCTCCTGGCGCAGGCAGGCGTCCCGGTGGTCGAGCACCGCCTGTGCCGCGACGAAGCGGCAGCGCGGGCCGCGTTTCACGCGCTCGGACCGAAAGTCGTGGTGAAGGCCTGCTCGAGCAGTGTTCCGCACAAGACGGAGCAGGGGCTCGTGCGCCTGGGGCTTCAGAGCGAGGACGAAGTGGCGCAGGCTTTTCATGACTTCAAGCCCCGCCTGCCCGCCGCCGACGGCGTGCTGGTCGCGCGGCAGGTTGCCGGGCGGCGCGAACTGGCGCTGGGCGCCCGTTTCGATGCGCAGTTCGGTCCCGTCGTGATGCTCGGCGACGGCGGCATCCATCTCGAGGCGCTGAAGGATTTCAGGCTGCTGTTGCCGCCCTTTGGCGAGGCAGACGCGCTGCGGGCCTTGTCGGAGTTGCGCGTTGCGCCCCTGTTCGGGGCCTTGCGCGGCAAGGCCGCGCTGGATCAGCCAGCAGTGGCGCGCATGGCCGTGGCGCTGGGCGACGCCATGCTCGGCTGGCAAGGCAAGGTCGCCTCGGTGGACGTCAATCCGGTGATGCTGTTTGAAACAGGCGCCGGCGCGTTCGCCGTCGACGCGCTCATCGAGCGGGCCTTATAATTCAACGCGTTCCCCACCTTCCGGTCAGCTCATGAAAGCCCTGGTCAGCGTCAAGCGCGTGGTCGATTTCAACGTCAAGGTGCGCGTCAAGGCGGACGGCACCGGCGTCGAGACCGCCAACGTCAAGATGTCGATGAATCCCTTCGACGAAATTGCGGTGGAAGAGGCCGTGCGGCTGAAGGAAGCCGGCGTGGTCACCGAGATCGTGGTCGTCTCGGCGGGCGCGCTGTCCTGCCAGGAAACGTTGCGCACGGCGCTGGCCATCGGCGCTGACCGCGCGATCCTCGTCGAGACCGACGCGGAACTGCAGCCGCTCGCCGTGGCCAAGCTGCTGAAGGCCGTCTGCGCCAGGGAAAACCCGCAGCTGGTGATCCTCGGCAAGCAGGCGATCGACGACGATTGCAACCAGACCGGGCAGATGCTCGCCGCGCTGCTCGGCTGGCCGCAGGCCACGTTCGCCTCGAAATTGAAGATCGAGGGCGGCAAGGCGCAGGTCACGCGCGAAGTGGACGGCGGGCTGGAGACCGTGTCGATCAAGCTGCCGGCTATCGTCACCACCGACCTGCGGCTGAACGAGCCGCGCTACGTCACGCTGCCGAACATCATGAAGGCGAAGAAGAAGACGCTGGAGACGCTCAAGCCCGAGGCCCTGGGCGTGGACGTGAAGCCGCGGCTGGCGACGCTCAAGGTGGTGGAGCCCGCCAAGCGCAAGGCCGGCGTCAAGGTGCCGGATGCCAGGACGCTGGTCGACAAGCTGCGCAACGAGGCGAAGGTGATCTGATGAGCGTTCTGGTCCTCGCCGAGCACGACCACCACACGGTAAAGAAAGCCACGCTCAACACCGTGGCGGCCGCGAAGAAGATCGGCGGCGACATCCACGTGCTGGTGGCGGGCCACAACGCGGCTGGCGCAGCCAAGGCCGCCGCGCAGATCGCCGGGGTCGCCAAGGTGCTGCACGCGGACGCGCCGCAGCTGGGCGAGTTCCTGGCGGAGAACCTGGCCGCCCTGGTGGTCGCGCTGGCCAAGGGCTACACGCACCTGCTCGCGCCGGCGACCTCCACCGGCAAGGACGTGATGCCGCGCGCCGCGGCGCTGCTCGACGTGCAGCAGATCTCCGAGATCATCGCCGTGGAATCCGCCGACACCTTCGTGCGGCCGATTTACGCCGGCAACGCGCTCGCCACCGTGAAGTCCTCCGACGCGATCAAGGTGATCACCGTGCGCACCACCGGCTTCGACGCCGTCGCCGCGAGCGGCGGCAGCGCGACGGTGGAGCGCGTGGCCGCGCCGGCCGACAGCGGGCTGTCGGCCTTCATCGGACGCGAGGTGCAGAAGTCCGAGCGCCCGGAACTGACCTCCGCGCGCATCGTCGTCTCGGGCGGCCGCGGCATGGGCTCGGGGGACAACTTCAAGCTGCTCGAGCCGCTGGCCGACCAGCTCAACGCCGCCATGGGCGCCTCGCGCGCGGCGGTGGACGCCGGCTTCGTGCCGAACGACTGGCAGGTCGGCCAGACCGGCAAGATCGTGGCGCCGGAGCTGTACATCGCCGTCGGCATCTCCGGCGCGATCCAGCACCTGGCGGGGATGAAGGACAGCCGCGTGATCGTCGCCATCAACAAGGACGAGGAGGCGCCGATTTTCCAGGTGGCCGACTACGGCATCGTGGGAGACTTGTTCCAGGTGGTCCCGCAGGTCGTCGAGGAGCTGAAGAAGTAGGGTGGAGGTTGAGCGATGAGTGTCTATGCCGCGCCCCTGAAAGACATCCGCTTCGTGCTGAACGAGCTGGCGGGCCTGGCCGAGGTCGCGAAGCTGCCGGGCTACGGGGAAGCCACGCCCGATACCGTCGACGCGATCCTGCAGGAGGCGGCCAAGTTCGCGAGCGGCGTGCTCGATCCGCTCAACCACACCGGCGACGAAGAGGGTTCGCGGTGGCAGGACGGCGCGGTGCGCACGCCCAAGGGCTTCAAGGAAGCCTATCGCCAGTATGTGGACGGTGGCTGGGCCGCGCTGCCGTTCGGGCCTGAGCACGGCGGACAGGGTCTGCCGAAGCTGGTCGCCACCGCGGTCGAGGAGATGCTCACCTCGGCCAACATGTCGTTTTCACTTTGCCCGTTGCTCACACAGGGCGCGATCCATGCGCTGGAGCTCGCGGGCTCCGAGCGGCTGCAGAAAACCTATCTCGAGAAGATGGTCGCCGGCCAGTGGACCGGCACCATGAACCTCACCGAGCCGCAGGCCGGTTCGGACCTCGCGCTGGTGCGCAGCAAGGCGGTGCGCGAAGGCGACCACTACCGCATCAGCGGGCAAAAGATCTTCATCACCTACGGCGAGCACGACCTCGCCGAGAACATCGTGCACCTGGTGCTGGCGCGCACGCCGGAGGCGCCCGAAGGCGTGAAGGGAATTTCGCTCTTCATTGTGCCGAAGTTCATGCCCAGGCCAGACGGGTCGCTGGGCGAGCGCAACGGCGCGAGGTGCGCCTCGATCGAGCACAAGCTCGGCATCCACGCCAGTCCCACCGCCGTGATGGTGTTCGACCACGCGGTCGGCTACCTGGTCGGGGAGGAGAACAAGGGCCTGTCCTACATGTTCATCATGATGAACGCGGCGCGCTTCAGCGTCGGGCTGGAAGGCGTGGCCATCGCCGAGCGCGCCTTCCAGCGGGCGCTTGCCTATGCCAAGGAACGCCTGCAGGGGCGCGACCTGGCGGGAGGCGGCACCGTGCCGATCATCCGCCACCCGGACGTGCGCCGGATGCTCATGCTGATGAAATCGCAGACCGAAGCGGCGCGCGCGCTGGCCTACGTGGTCGCGGCGGCGCTCGACGTGGCGGCGCGGCATCCGGACGCGAAGCTGCGCCAGCAGAACCAGGCCTTCGTCGACCTGATGATCCCGGTGGTCAAGGGCTGGAGCACCGAGACCGGCATCGAGGTCGCGTCGCTGGGCGTGCAGGTGCACGGCGGCATGGGGTTCATCGAGGAGACCGGCGCCGCGCAGCACCTGCGCGATGCGCGCATCACCACCATCTACGAGGGCACCACCGGCATCCAGGCGAACGACCTGGTCGGCCGCAAGATCGCGCGCGAGGGCGGAGCCACCGCCAAGGCCTGGCTGGCCCACCTGAAGGGATTCGACGCCGAGCTGGGCAAGTCGGCGAACGCCGATATCGCGGCGATGCGCGCGTCGCTGGCCGCGGGGGCGGCCGCCGTGGGTGAAGCCGTCGACTTCATCGTCGCCAACGCCGGCAAGGACGTGATGGCGACATTCGCCGGCGCCGTGCCTTTCCTCAAGCTGATGGGCATCGTCGCCGGCGGCTGGCAGATGGCGCGCGCCGCGCTGGCGGCGGAGGGCAACCTGCGCTCCGGCGACAGGGCGTTTTGCGAGGCCAAGATCGCCACCGCGCGTTTCTATGCCGATCAGGTGCTGGTGCAGGCCCCGGCGCTCAGGGACACCGTCGTCAAAGGCGCGAGCGCCGTGATGTCGGTGCCCGAGGACTCGATGCTGGCGGCCTGAAAATCGGGGTCTGACCCCGATTTTCAGCGGTGCAGGCCGAAAAAGCGGCGCATGCGCTCCAGCAGGTCCGGCTGCGACGGCGGAGTCGGGTTCGCCATCTCGAGCGCCGCTTCGGCGCGGGCGGTTTCCAACCCCGGTTTGCGCGAGGCGATCACCTTGCTGACCTCGTTGGCGATCTCGGGGCGCGCCAGCAGCAGTCCCTGGAACGATGAGCGGTCCAGCCGGTAGCACTCGACGTCGGTGCGGGCGACCACGGTGGCGTTGCGCGCCTCGCCGGTAAGCAGCCCCATCTCGCCGAAGAACTGGCCGGCGCGCACGCTGCCGATGAGGCGCGGCGCGCGCCCGGGCTGCTCGTAGCGCACTTCAGCTTCGCCGAAAGCGATGATGTACAGCCAGTGCGCGATGCTGTCCTGCTTGGTGATCACGTCGCCGCGCGCGAAGGGCGCGTACTGCAGCCGCTCGGCGATCACCACGCGCTCCTCGTCCGACAGCGGCGAGAGCAGGTCGATGGACTTGATCATCTGCAGGCGCCGCGACAGCTCTCGCTGGCGCACGGTCTCGGCATGCGCCTCGTCCTTGGCCACCGCGTGCACCGTGCGCTGCTCCTCGGCGACGCGCACGCCGGCGCGCTGCAGCGAGGCGAACAGGTGCACGCGCACCGCGGAGTCGGTGAGCTCGTCCTCCTGCAGCTCGGTGAGGTAGTAGCGCAGCTTGTAGAGCAGGTTGCCATTCTCGAAGTCGACCAGGACGCAGTTCGGCGCGGGCGCGCGCGCCACGTTGGCGATCATGATCTCGCGCATTTCCTCTTCCACCAGCGAGATGACGCGCGCCGGCGGCACCGCCGGGTCCACCATGAAGCGCAGGCCGCGCTGCCACTGCAGCGGCGCGCCGTCGCGCCGGCCGAGGATCACGAACTTGGCTTTCATCAGCGCGCTGTTGGGGATCACCACCGTTTCCCAGTTGCGCGTTTCGATGACGCTGGAGCGCCAGCGGATATCGGTGACGCGGCCCACCAGGTCGTCGATGCGGATCCAGTCGCCCACCCGCACCGAGTTGTCCAGCTGGATCGCGAGGCCGCCGAGCACATTGCCCAGGGTGTCCTGCATGGCGAAGGCCAGCACCGCGGTGATCACCGCGGAGGTGGCGATGATGCCGGTGAGGTCGACGCCGAGCACGCGCATCTGCGTCAGGCCGTAAATGGCGTAGACGATGGTGATCGCCAGGTCCTCGATGATGCGCGGCAGGTTCCTGCCCAGCTTGGGCAGCACCAGGCGGAACAGGGCGAAGCCGGCGATGCGGATCAGCGCGATCGACCAGACGATGCGGAAGAAGATGTCCAGCACCCGCGCTGCGCCGTCGAAGCCGAAGGCACCGGCGCTCATGCCCGCCAGCACGCCGAGCACGCCGAGCAGGAACAGCCACAGCGTGTTCAGGAAAGTCGAGCGTTCCGCCGGGCGCGCGCGCAGCAGCAGGATGCTGAGCGCCAGCGCGATGACGATGACGTAGGGGAGCTCGGAGCTCCAGAAGCCGGCGTGCACGGGGGTCAGAAGCGGATCTTGCCGGTGAGGATTTCTTTCCACATCACCCAATCGCCCAGGAAGCTGTAGAAAGGATAGGTGAAGGTGGCGGGGCGGTTCTTCTCGAAGAAGTAGTGCCCGACCCAGGCGAAGGCGTAGCCGCAGACCAGCGCGGCCGGCAGCCACCAGGGATTCAGCGTGGACAGGGCGTGCAGCACCAGCACCAGGGCGAGCGTGGTGCCGGCGAAGTGCAGCCGCCGGGAGGTGCGGTTGGCATGCTCGGACAGGTAGAAAGGGTAGAACTCGGTGAAGGTCTTGTAAGTCATGCTCACATGTTGGGGTAGTTGGGCCCGCCGCCGCCCTCGGGCACGACCCACACGATGTTCTGCGTCGGGTCCTTGATGTCGCAGGTCTTGCAGTGTACGCAGTTCTGGGCGTTGATCTGCAGCCGCGGCTCGTCGTGCTCGCGCACGATCTCGTAGACGCCGGCGGGACAGTAGCGCTGCTCGGGCGCGTCGTACAGGGCAAGGTTCACGTCCACCGGCACGCGCGCATCCTTCAGCGTCAGGTGGATCGGCTGGTCCTCGGCGTGGCTGGTGTTGGAGAAGGACACCGAAGTAAGTCTGTCAAACGTGATCTTGCCGTCCGGCTTCGGGTAGGCGATCGGCGCCGCCTCGGTGCGTTTCCTGAGCGTCTCATGGTCGGCGTGCCCGTGCCGCAGGGTCCAGGGCGCCTTGCCGCCGAACACAACCTGGTCGACGCCCACCATCAGGGTGCCGGTGTAGAGGCCCTTGGACATCCAGGGCTTGAAGTTGCGAGCGCGGTACAGCTCGTCGAACAGCCAGGAATCGCGGAACGCCTCGGGATAGGCCGCGAGCTCGTCGGCCGCGCGTCCCGCCGCGAGCGCGGCGTGCGCCGCCTCGGCGGCCATCATGCCGGACTTGATGGCGCCATGGCTGCCCTTGATGCGCGAGGCGTTGAGGAAGCCCGCGTCGTCGCCGATCAGGCAACCGCCGGGGAACACCAGCTTGGGCAGCGACTGCAGGCCCCCGGCGGTGATGGCGCGCGCGCCGTAGGCGACGCGCTTGCCGCCCTCGAGGAAGCCGCGGATCGCCGGGTGGGTCTTGTAGCGCTGGAATTCTTCGTAGGGCGAAAGGTAGGGATTGGTGTAGCCCAGCCCGACCACGAAGCCCACCGCCACCAGGTTGTTCTCGAGGTGATAGAGGAACGAGCCGCCGTAGGTGCCGGAGTCGAGCGGCCAGCCCGCGGTATGCACCACCAGGCCCGGCTGGTGCTGCGCCGGTTCGACCTCCCAGAGCTCCTTCAGCCCGATGCCGTAGACCTGCGGGTCGACGCCGTCGCGCAGTCTGAACTTCTCCTCGAGCTGCTTGCCCAGGTGGCCGCGGCAGCCTTCCGCGAAGAACGTGTATTTCGCCAGCAGCTCGACGCCGGGCTGGTAGGCATCGGTCTTCCCGCCCTTGCGGTTGACGCCCATGTCGCCGGTGGCCACTCCGCGCACCGCGCCCTGGCCGTCGAACAGCACCTCGGCGCCGGCGAATCCGGGGAACATCTCCACCCCGAGCGCTTCGGCTTGCTGGCCGAGCCAGCGGCAGACATTGCCCAGGCTGATGACGTAGTTGCCGTGGTTGCGGAAGCACCCGGGCAGCAGCCAGTTCGGCGTCTTCAGCGCGCCGCTCGGGCTGAGGAACAGGAACCGGTCCTCGCTCACCGGGACGTTGAGCGGCGCGCCCTGCGCCTTCCAGTCCGGGAACAACTCGGCCAGCGCCCGCGGATCCATCACCGCGCCCGACAGGATGTGCGCGCCGATCTCCGAGCCCTTCTCGATGACGCAGACCGAGGTGCCGGCGGACAGCTGCTTGAGCCGGATCGCGGCGGCGAGCCCGGCGGGTCCGCCGCCGACCACCAGCACGTCGTAGTGCATCGATTCGCGCGACATGCGCCGAATTATAATCGCCGGCAAATGAGCGAAGAACGCAAGCTGGCGCATGTCGAGCGCATCCCGATCCGCTGGGGCGACATGGACGCGATGGGCCATGTCAACAATACGGTCTACTTCCGCTACATGGAGCAGGCGCGCATCAGCTGGTTCGACCGGCTGGTGCCCGAGGAGCACGCCTGGCAATCCACCGGCATCGTGATCGCGAACGCGACCTGCAACTACCGCCGCGCGATCACCTACCCGGGAACCGTGGAGGTGCGGCTGTACATCGGCGTACCGGGCGGCGCCAGCGTGCCCACCCACTACGAGCTGCGCGTCGACGCGGATCCGGTGCCTTACGCCGACGGCGATGCGGTGGTGGTGTTCATCGACATGAAGACGCAGAAGTCGCGGCGCATCCCCGAAGAAATCCGCGCGCGCCTCGCGCGCGCCGAGGCCGCCGCATGAGCGAAGCACCGCTGTGGACCCCGGACCCGGAGCGCGCCGCGAAGACCGGCATGGCGCGCTTCATGCGCCTGGCGGGCCAGCGCGACTACGCCGGCTTGCACCGCTGGTCGGTGGAGCACGCCGAGGATTTCTGGGAGCTGGTGTGGAAATTCGGCGAGGTGCGCGGCACGCCGGGCCTGCGCCGGCTGATCAACGCCGGGCGCATGCCGGGGGCGCAATGGTTTCCCGAAGCCACGCTCAATTTCGCCGAGAACCTGCTGCGCGAGCGCGACGCCTCGCTCGCCATCTCGTTCTGGGGCGAGGACCGCGTCAAGCGCCGGCTGTCGCGGCGCCAGCTCTACGACCTGGTGTCGCGCCTCTCGCAGGCGCTCGCGGCCGCGGGCGTGCGCAAAGGCGACCGCGTCGCCGGCTACCTGCCGAACCTGCCCGAGTCCGTGGCGGCGATGCTCGCCACCGCGAGCCTCGGCGCGATCTGGTCGAGCTGCTCGCCGGACTTCGGCGTGCAGGGCGTGCTCGACCGCTTCGGGCAGATCGAACCCAAGATTCTGTTCTGCGTCGATCGCTACCTGTACGGCGGCAAGGAGTTCGACCTGCGGGAAAAGAATGCGCAGATTCTCGCCAGCCTGCCCAGGGTCGCCCGCTGCGTCGAGATCGAGTACTCGACCGGAGGCTTCGGCGACTTCCTGGCGCCGTTCGGGCGCGGCGACATCGCCTTCGAGCCGGTGGAATTCAATCACCCGCTCTACATCCTGTACTCCTCCGGCACCACGGGGGCGCCGAAGTGCATCGTGCACGGCACCGGGGGCACCCTGCTGCAGCACTTGAAGGAGCATCGCCTGCACAGCGACCTGCGTCCGGGCGATCGCCTGTTCTACTTCACCACGCTGGGCTGGATGATGTGGAACTGGCTGGTGTCGGGGCTGGCGAGCGGGGCGGCGCTGCTGCTCTACGACGGGTCGCCCTTCGTCGGCCGCGGCCGCATCCTGTTCGACATGGCCGACGCCGAGGGCATGACGCACTTCGGCACCTCGGCCAAGTTCATCGACGCCATCGCCAAGATCGACCTGAAGCCCAAGGAAACCCATCGCCTGGAGCGCCTGCGCATGATCCTGTCCACCGGCTCGCCGCTGGTCGCCGAGGCCTTCGACTACGTGTACGCGAACATCAAGAGAGACCTGTGCTTGTCGTCGATTTCGGGCGGCACCGACATCGTCAGCTGCTTCGTGCTCGGCAACCCGATGCTGCCGGTATGGCGCGGCGAGATCCAGTGCAAGGGCCTGGGGCTGGCGGTGGAAGTGTTCGACGAGCAGGGCCGGCCGGTCGAGGGCGGCAAGGGCGAGCTGGTGTGCACGCGGCCGTTCCCCTCGATGCCGCTCGGTTTCTGGAACGACGCCGACGGCGCCAAGTACCGCGCCGCCTACTTCGAGAAGTACCCGAACGTCTGGCGGCACGGCGACTGGTGCGAGTTCACCGAACATGGCGGCATCGTCATCTACGGCCGCTCCGACACGGTGCTCAACCCGGGCGGGGTGCGCATCGGCACGGCGGAAATCACCCGCCAGGTGGAGCAGCTGGAGGAAGTGCTGGAGGCCATCGTCATCGGCCAGGACTGGCCGCCGCGCCACCCAGAGGACGTGCGCGTGGTGCTGTTCGTCAAGCTCAAGGAGGGGCTGCAGCTCGACGACGCCCTGGCCAACCGCATCAAGAAGCGCATCCGCGACAACACCACGCCGCGCCACGTGCCGGCGAAGATC
>JBGPPD010000088.1:0-10970 GCA_041488375.1 Gammaproteobacteria bacterium
CCGACCATCGGCACGCCGGCCAGCTCCACGTTCATGCGCTTGGCGATCTCCAGCAGCATGCCGGGCTTGGGCTTGCGGCACTCGCAATTGGCGTCCCCCGCGTGCGGGCAGAAGAAGATCGCGTCGATGCGCCCGCCGGCCAGGTGCACGGCGCGGTGCATCGCGCCGTGGATGGCGTTGAGGGTGGCCATGTCGAACAGGCCGCGGCCGATGCCGGACTGGTTGGTGGCCACCACCACGCGCCAGCCGGCCTGCGTGAGGCGCGCGATCGCCTCGAGGCTTCCCTTGATCGGCCGCCACTCCGACGGCGACTTGATGTACTGGTCGCTGTCGTGGTTGATGGTGCCGTCGCGGTCCAGGATCACCAGCTTCATGCGGCCATCAGGCTGAGATCGGCCACCTGGTTCATGTACGCGCGGGCGTGCTGCAGCAGCGTGATCCGATTCTTGCGGACGTCCGCGTCTTCGGCATTGACCAGCACGTTGTCGAAGAACACCTTGGTGGGCAGCGCCAGCTTGCTCAGCGCACGCAACGAATCCCCGAATTTCTGCTGGCGGCGCAACTCCACCGATTCGCCACCGATCTCCTGCAGTGCGTTCCAGAAGTCGATTTCCACCTTGTCCTTGAAATGCCCGGTATCCGGCTTCTGCGACAGGTTCTCCGGGGCCAGCCCGAATGGAACCTCGGCGTCGGACTTCTTCAAGATATTGGTAATCCGCTTGTTCGCTTCGGCCAGGATCTTGCCTTCCTCTGTGGCGAGGAACCGGGAAGCCCCATCAACACAACCGAGCAGGATATGCAGCGGAGTTGCTCCTCCCATTGGCCGCAGCACAGCCTCGATCGCCTTTGCGGAGTATCCCTTCTCGAGGAAATAGCTCTTTGCGCGTTCCAGCAGGAAGTCGAGGATCACGGTCCCGTCGGGCTTGGCGTTCGGTGGCAGCTCGCCAATGGCGAGATCGACCAGCGCCAGCAAGCTGATCTCGATGCGCTTCTCGCTCAGGATGCGGATCACGCCGAGCGCCGCGCGGCGCAGCCCATAGGGATCCTTGTCGCCGGTCGGCGTCTGGCCCACGCCGAACATGCCCACGATCGTTTCCAGTTTGTCCGCCAGGGCCAGGACGCAGGCCGTCATGCCCTCGGGCAGGTCGTCGCCGGCGAAGCGCGGCCGGTAATGCTGCTCGATGGCGTCGGCGATTTCCCGTGTTTCGCCGTCGTGCAGCGCGTAGTAGCGCCCCATGATGCCCTGCAGCTCGGGGAATTCGCCCACCATCGCGCTCAGCAGGTCCGCCTTCGACAGTTCCGCGGCGCGCTTGACCGCCGCGACGTCGGCCTTGAGCGCCGCCGCGATCCTCTGCGCCAGCGAGGAGATGCGCAGCACGCGGTCGCGCTGCGAGCCGAGCCGGTCGTGGAAATAGACCACCTTGGCCAGTTCCAGGGCGCGCACCTGCAGCGGCTTTTTCAGGTCCTGCCGGTAGAAGAAGCGCGCATCCTCGAGGCGCGGGCGCACCACGCGCTCGTTGCCGCCGACGATGTGGCGCGGGTCGGCGGGCTGCATGTTGGACACGATCAGGAACCTGGGCAGCAGCTTGGCGCCGGCATCGAACAGCGGGAAATACTTCTGGTTCTGCTGCATGGTCAGGATCAGGCACTCCTGCGGCACCTCCAGGTAGGCCGGGTCGAAGCCGCCCACGTACACGCTCGGGTGCTCCACCAAGGCGGTGACCTCCTCGAGCAGTCCGCGGTAATCGCCGAGGACCGCCCCCAGCGCGCGCGCGTGGGACTGAAGCTGGCGCTCGATCTCGGCACGGCGCTGCGCGAAGTCGGCGATGACCTTGCCCTGCTCGCGCAGCTTCGCCTCGTAGTCCTCCGCGTCCTCGAGCGCGATCTTCGCCTTGCCCATGAAGCGGTGCCCGCGCGTGTGCCGGCCGGACTCCAGGCCGAGCACCGTGCCCGCCACCAGCTTCGCGCCGTGCAGCATCACCAGGCCGTGCACCGGGCGCACGAACTGGGCTTCGCCGTCGCCCCAGCGCATCACCCTGGGCACCGGCAGGGCCTTGAGCGCCGCTTCGACCCGCTGGGCGAGCACGTCGGCCAGCAGGATTCCCGGCAGCGTGCGTTCCACT
This sequence comes from Gammaproteobacteria bacterium, assembly GCA_041488375.1. GTDB lineage: Bacteria > Pseudomonadota > Gammaproteobacteria > Burkholderiales > SG8-39 > JAABQT01. The sequence goes on from JBGPPD010000088.1 coordinate 2,124, forward strand.
GCGTAGACGGTGCCCTTCGGCGTCTCGATCTTGACCAGCTGCACCGTGTCGACCCCGTGCTTGCGCGCGAAGCCCGACACCGCCTGCTCCGGCGCCTTGGCCGAAGGCCCGAGCACCTTGTCGCGCACCTCGGCGGCCTCCGCGCGCACGTGCGTGATGGCGACGGCCAGGCGCCGCGGCGTGGCGAAGCAGCGCGACGCGCTCTCGCTGGTGCGCAGGCCGGCGTGCTCGAGATCGTTGGTGAGGTGGTCGCGGAAACTGCGTCCCAGCGCATCCAGCGCCTTGGGCGGCAGCTCCTCGGTGAGGATCTCGACCAGCAGGGTCTCGGCCCGCGGCAGGGCGGTGGATTTCCTCGCCATCGCCTAGGCCCGCCTCATCGGAAAGCCGAGCTTTTCGCGCGAGGCGTAGTAGGCCTGCGCCACTGTGCGCGCGAGGGCCCGCACGCGGCCGATGTAGGCGGCGCGCTCGGTGACGGAGATCGCGCCGCGCGCATCGAGCAGGTTGAAGGTGTGCGAGGCCTTGATCACCATCTCGTAGGCGGGCAGCACGCACTGCACCACGAGCAGGTCCTTCGCCTCCCTTTCGTAGTCCTCGAAGTGCCTGAACAGCATGCCGGTGTTGGCGAGCTCGAAGTTGTAGCGCGATTGCTCCACTTCATTCTGGTGGTACACGTCGCCGTAGCTCACGCCGGGGGTCCACACCAGGTCGAACACCGATTCCTTGCCCTGCAGATACATCGCCAGGCGCTCCAGCCCATAGGTGATCTCGCCGAGCACCGGCTTGCAATCGAGGCCGCCGACTTGCTGGAAATAGGTGAACTGGGTCACCTCCATGCCGTCCAGCCAGACTTCCCAGCCCAGCCCCCAGGCGCCCAGCGTCGGCGACTCCCAGTCGTCCTCGACGAAGCGGATGTCGTGCTGCCCGGCGTCGATGCCCAGCGCGGCGAGCGAGGCGAGGTAGCGCTCCTGGATGTCGGCGGGCGAAGGCTTCATCACCACCTGGTACTGGTAATAGTGCTGCAGGCGGTTGGGGTTCTCGCCGTAGCGCCCGTCCTTGGGCCGGCGCGAAGGCTGCACGTAGGCGGCGTTCCAGGGCTCGGGGCCGATGGCCCGCAGGAAGGTCGCGGTATGGAAGGTGCCGGCGCCCACCTCCATGTCGTAGGGCTGCAGCAGCACGCAGCCCTGGCGGTCCCAGAACTCGTTCAGGCGCAGGATCAGCTGCTGGAAGGTGAGCATCGCGTGCGTGATGTTACCGGTTACCGGCGGCGCCACGCGCCGGCAACGAGCAGCAGCAAGGCGCAGGCGGCCAGCGTCGGCCAGTCGCCGAAGCGCACGTAGGGCGTGGCGCCCGAGTAGCCCTGCGCCTCGGCGTCCAGGCGCCCCTCGGTGAACGGCGCCAGCCGCGCCAGCACCCGCCCGTCGCGGCCGACGACCGCGGTGATCCCGGTATTGGTCGAAGTGAGGTGCATGCGCCCGGTTTCGAGCGCGCGCGCGCGCGCGATCTGCAGGTGCTGCGCGGGCGCGAGCGAATCGCCGAACCAGGCGACGTTGGAGACATTGACCAGCAGGGTGGCTTCCGGCAGCTGGCGGATCAGCTCGTCGCCGTAGGCGTCCTCGTAGCACACGTTGGCGGCGACGCGCTGACCGGCAACCTGCAGGGGGCGCTGCAACGCCGGGCCGCGCGAAAAGTCCGCCATCGGCACCGACAGCACGCGGACGATCCAGCCGAAGCCGGGCGGCACGAATTCGCCGAAGGGCACCAGGTGCACCTTGCGGTACATCTGCCGTGGCGAGACGCCCAGGCTGACCACGCTGTTGAAATACGCGCCGGAGGCCACGCGGGTGGGCGCGCCGAGCAGCAGGTCGCCGCCGTTGCGCCTGCCGGCGGCCTCCAGGCGCGCGAGGTAGGCCGGGTCCACGCTGTCCAGCATGCGCGGCACCGCGGTTTCGGGCAGCACGATGAGCCGCGCGCGGCTCGCCTCGGCCAGCCGGGCGTGCGTCTCCAGGGCGTGCACATAGCGCCCCGGGTCGAATTTCAGGTCCTGCGGCACGTTGCCCTGCACCAGGCTCGCCTGGAACGGCGCGCCCTCGGGGCTGGTCCATTCGACGCTGCGCAAGGCCGCGCCCGCGACCCCGAGCAGCGCGAAGGCGGCGGCGGCCGCCCAGCGCGCCTGCCCGAGTGCGACGCACCACAGCAAGCCGGCCGCGGCGGCGGCGGCGAATGAGGCGGCATAGACGCCACCCAGCGGCGCGAAGCCGGCGAGCGGCGTGTCGATCGCCGCGCTGCCGAGCGACAGCCAGGGAAAACCGGTGAACAGCGTGGCGCGCAGCCACTCGGCGAGCGTCCACAGGGCGGGGATGACCAGCGCGGCGCGCAGCACGGAGGGCAAGCGGAACCGCGCCTGCAGCGCCCCGGCGAGCGCCGGGTAGAGCGATAGCACCACGCAGAAGGCGAAGGTGGCGAAAGCCGCGAGCGGCGCCGGCATGGCGCCGAAGCGGTGCAGGCTGATGACTACCCAGGACACGCCCGCGAGGAACATCCCCATGCCGAATAGAAAACCGGTGCAGGCCGCCGCGCGCGCGCCCGGCGCCGTCAGCCAGAGGTGGGTGAGCAGGGCCAGCGCGGCGAGCGCGAGCGCGAACCACTCGAGCGGGGCGTAGGCCGGCACCATCGCCGCGCCGGCGAGGAACGCGACGAGGGCGCGGCGCCAGGTCATTTCGGCTTGTCGACCAGCAGGGTGTACAGGCGCCGGCTGTCGGCGCGCAGCACCTGGAACTTGTAGCCCTCGATCGCCACGCTCTCGCCGCGCTTGGGCAGCCGCCCGAGGTGCGCGATCACCAGGCCGCCGACGGTGTCGTGCTCCTCGTCGGAGAAGCGGCCGCCGAAGGCGGCGTTGAAATCGGCGATCTGCGTCAGCGCCTTGACGCGGTAGCGGCCGCTCGATTCGAGCAGGATGTTGTCGCTCGCCTCGTCGAAGTCGTACTCGTCCTCGATGTCGCCGACGATCTGCTCCAGCACGTCCTCGATGGTCACCAGCCCGGCCACGCCGCCGTACTCGTCCACCACGATGGCCATGTGGTTGCGGCTGGCGCGGAACTCGCGCAGCAGCACGTTCAGGCGCTTGGATTCGGGCACGAACACCGCCGGGCGCAGCATCTCGCGCACGTTGAACTCCTCCTCGCCGGCGTAGTGCCGCAGCAGGTCCTTGGCCAGCAGGGTGCCGATCACGTCGTCGCGGTTCTGGTCGATCACCGGGAAGCGCGAGTGCGCCGTGGCGATCACCTGCGGGATGAACTTGTCCACCGCCTCGTTGATGTCGATCACGTCCATCTGCGCGCGCGGCACCATGATGTCCCGTACCGGCATCTCCGAGACCGTGAGCGCGCCCTCGATCATCGACAGCGCGTCGGCGTCGAGCAGGTTCCTCTGGTAGGCCGAGCGCAGCAGCGCGAGCAGTTGCTCGCGGTCCTCGGGCTCGCGCAGCAGCAGCGCGGAGAGGCGCTCGATCAGGCCGGGTCGCGAAGTCTCGTTCATGCGCAGGCGCTCATTTTAGCGCGTAGGGGTCGCTCACCCCGAGGCGCCGCAGGATACGCACCTCGGCGCGCTCCATGCGCAGCGCGTCGCGCTGGCGCGCATGATCCAGCCCGCGCAGGTGCAGCACGCCGTGCACCACCAGGTGCGCGTAGTGCGCGGCGAGGGTCTTGCCCTGCGCGCGCGCCTCGCGTGCGATCACCGGGTGGCACAGCACCACGTCGCCTTGGCGCTCGCCGTAGTCGAAAGACAGGACATTGGTGGCGGTGTCGCGCTGGCGGAAGGCCCGGTTGAGCCTGCGGCCTTCCGTGGCGCCGACCACGCGCAGGGCGATGACGCTGCCCGGCCGCGCGGCGGCCAGCGCCCACGCGCGCAGGCGGCGCGCCGGCGGCGCGGCGCGCACCGCGCGCTGCACCGCGACGCTACCTCGGGGGCGCTTCGCGGGCGTCTTTTTCGTACGCATCGATGATGCGCGCGACGAGCGGATGGCGCACCACGTCGGCGGCGGTGAATTCGGTGAAGGCGATGCCGCGCACGCCGGCCAGGATGCGCCGCGCCTCGACCAGGCCGCTTTTCTGGCCGCGGCCCAGGTCGATCTGCGTGACGTCGCCGTTGACCACCGCCTTGGCGCCGAAGCCGATGCGCGTGAGGAACATCTTCATCTGCTCGGGCGTGGTGTTCTGCGCCTCGTCCAGGATCACGAAGGCATGGTTCAGCGTGCGCCCGCGCATGTAGGCGAGCGGCGCGAGCTCGATGGCGCCGCGCTCGAGCAGCTTGCCCACCTTCTCGAAGCCCATCAGGTCGTAGAGCGCGTCGTACAGCGGCCGCAGGTAGGGATCCACCTTCTGCGCGAGGTCGCCGGGCAGGAAGCCAAGCCGCTCGCCGGCTTCCACCGCGGGCCGCACCAGCACGATGCGCTTTGCCTTGTCGCGCTCCAAGGCGTCCACCGCGCAGGCCACGGCGAGATAGGTCTTGCCGGTGCCGGCCGGGCCGGTGCCGAAGGAAATGTCGTGCGCCAGGATGTGCTCGAGGTACTGCACCTGGCGCGGGGTGCGGCCGTGCAGGTCGGCGCGCCGCGTCAGCAGCTGCGGCCCCCCGGCGCCGTCCTCCGGCGCCTTGCCCTGCGACAGCTCGGTCAGCCCGAGCTGCACGTCGTCCACGCTCAGCTCGTCGGCCGCCCGGTCGTAGAAGTGCTGCAGGGCCTGCGCCGCGCGCGCCGCCTGCTGCGCCCCGCCGCGCACCGTGAAGCGCGCGCCGCGGCGCGCGATCGAGACGTCGAGCGCGGTTTCGATCTGCCGCAGGTTGGCGTCGAGCGCGCCGCACAGCCGCGCCAGGCGCCGGTTGTCCAGCGGGTCGAGCGTGACTTCCAGCGGTTTAGCGGGCATCGACCAGCTCGCCGCGCAGCGTGTGCGAGAGCGCGGCGGTGATGCGCACGTCGGCGAAGCGCCCCACCAGGTCCGGTGGCGCCGGGAAATTCACCACCCGGTTGTTGCCGGTACGCCCGGCGAGCTCCGCCGCATTCTTTTTCGACGGGCCCTCGACCAGCACGCGTTGCTCGCTGCCAACCATCGCGGCGCTCAGCGCGCCGGCCTGCGCTTCCAGCTGCGCCTGCAGGCGCAGCAGGCGCTCTTGCTTCTGCGCGAGCGGCACCGGGTCGGGCAGTTCCGCCGCCGGCGTTCCGGGCCGCGGGCTGTAGAGGAAGGAGAACGAAGCGTCGAATTCCAGCTCGCGCGCGAGCGCGAGCGTGGCGGCGAAATCCGCTTCGGTCTCGCCGGGGAAGCCGACGATGAAGTCCGACGACAGGCTCAAGTCCGGCCGCGCCTTGCGCAGGCGCCGCACGATCGAGCGGTATTCGAGCGAGGTGTAGCCGCGCTTCATCGCCGCGAGCACGCGGTCGGCGCCCGACTGCACCGGCAGGTGCACGTGCGGCGCGAGCTGCGGCAGCTCGGCGTGCGCGTCGATCAGGCGCTGCGTGAACTCGCGCGGGTGCGAGGTGGTGTAGCGCAGGCGCTCGATGCCGTCGATCTCGGCGACGTAGCGCAGCAGCTCGGCGAAATCCCCCGGCGCGCCGTCGATCGCCCCGCGCCAGGCGTTGACGTTCTGGCCGAGCAGCGTCACTTCCCGCACGCCCTGCGCGGCGAGGCCGGCCACCTCGGCCAGCAGGTCCTCGAACGGCCGCGACACTTCCTCGCCGCGCGTATACGGCACGACGCAGAAGCTGCAGTACTTGCTGCAGCCTTCCATGATCGACACGAAGGCGGCGCCGCGCGCATCTCCGCCCCCCTTGCGCGCCTCCGGCAGCTGGTCGAACTTCTCGATCGAGGGGAAGCTCACGTCCACCTGCGGCTCGCCGCTCTTGCGGCGCCGCGCCAGCAGTTGCGGCAGCCGGTGCAGCGTCTGCGGCCCGAACACCACGTCCACGAATGGCGCGCGCGCGACGATGCCGGCGCCTTCCTGGCTTGCCACGCAGCCGCCGACGGCGATCATCAGGCGCGGGTTGGCGGCTTTCAGGTGCCTGACGCGGCCGAGGTCGGCGAACACCTTCTCCTGCGCCTTTTCGCGCACCGAGCAGGTGTTGAACACAATCACATCGGCCTCCTCGGGCCGCGCCGTCGGCGCGAGGCCTTCGGCGGCGGCGAGCACGGCGCGAATCATCTGCGAGTCGACCTCGTTCATCTGGCAGCCGAAGGTGCGCAGGAAGAGCTTGCCGGCCATGGGGAGCGAAAGGCTACTTCGACGCCGCTTCCTGCGGTGTCAGGATCCAGACTTGGGACACCATGCCCTGCAGGAGGCGCATCATCGGAAGAAAGAGTGGTGGCGAATCAGGGACTCGAACCCCGGACAAACGGATTATGATTCCGCTGCTCTAACCAGCTGAGCTAATTCGCCACGCATGTCAAATTTTAATCCAGTCAGCGGCTCAATGCCATTCGACGTGGTGATCGTCGGCGCCGGCCTTGCCGGCCTCGCCCTGGCGCGCGCGGCGCGCGGCCTGCGCGTGGCGCTGGTGGCGCAGCAGCGCGCCCCGGCCGCGCCGCTGCCGGGCGAGGACATCGATGCGCGCGTGTACGCGATCACCCCGGGAAATGCAGCGTTCCTGTCCGGACTTGGCGTCTGGCGGGCGCTGGACGCGGCACGTGTCGCGCCGGTGCGCGCGATGCGCGTGTTCGGCGATGCCGCCGGCGCCGCTCTCGAGTTCGACGCCTACCGCGCGGGCTGCAGCGAACTGGCCTGGATCGTCGAAGACCGCGCGCTGCAGGCCGCGCTGTGGCGTGCGCTGGAAATCGACGGCAGCGTCGAGGTGCTGGCCCCTGCCGAGTGCGAGTCGCTCGAGATCGGGCCGCGCGAGGCGCGACTGACACTGCGCGACGGGCGTGCGCTCGGCGCGCGGCTGGTGGTCGGCGCCGACGGCGCCCGCTCCTTCGTGCGCCAGCAAGCCGGCATCGCCGCGTCAGGCGAGGGATATGCGCAGAGTGCGGTCGTCGCCAACTTCGCCTGCGAGCGAGCGCACGGCGGCGCTGCGTTGCAGTGGTTCCAGGGCGGACCGGTGCTCGCGCTGCTGCCGCTGCCGGGCGAGCGCGTGTCGATGGTCTGGTCCACCAGCGACGCGGGGCGCCTGCTGGGGCTCGATGCGCAGGCGCTGTGCCGCGAAGTGGGCCGCGCGAGCGGCCACGCGCTCGGCGAGTTGAGCCTGTTGTGCGCGCCGCGCGCGTTTCCGCTGCAGCGCTTGGCGGCCCGGCGCATGGTGGCGCCGCGCGCTGCGCTGGTGGGTGACGCGGCCCACGTGGTCCATCCTCTCGCCGGGCAGGGCGCCAACCTCGGCCTGCAGGACGCCCGCGAGCTGGCCGCGGTGCTCGCCGCGCGCGAGCCTCAGCGCGACCCCGGCGAGCTTCGCCTGCTGCGCCGCTACGAGCGTGCCCGCGCGGCCGACATCCTGGCGATGGACACGACGGTGCACGGGTTGTACCGCCTGTTCGCCGCCGGCGCGCAGCCGCTCGCGCGCCTGCGCAACCTCGGATTGAACTTGACCGACCGATTGCCGGTCCTAAAGAACCTTCTCATCCGCCAGGCGATGTCCTGATGAAAAAAAATGTGATGCTGTTCCTCGTTTTCCTGCTCGCCGCGGCGGGCGCGCAGGCCGACGAGGCGAAGATCCGGCGCGTGGTCGAGGCGGCCCTGGGTGTGCGCGTCGAGGGCGTGCAGCCCGCGCCGCTCCCGGGATTCTTCGAGGTGCGCTTCACCACGCGCGAAGGACCGCAGATCGTCTATACCGATGAAGAGGCGAGCTACATCCTCGAGGGCAGCCTGTACGACACGCGCAAGCAGCGCAACCTCACCGAGGAGCGGCTGCGCAAGCTCTCGGCGATCAGCTTCGAGGCGCTGCCGCTCGATCTGGCGGTGAAGGTGCAGCGCGGCAACGGCCGGCGCGTGATGGCCATGTTCTCGGACCCCTACTGCCCGGCCTGCCGGCAGTTCGAGCAGTTCCTGGCGCAGGTGGACGACATCACGATCTACTACTTCATCTACCCGGTGATCCGGCCCGAACTGATCGAGCATTCGAAGGCGGTGTGGTGCTCGCCTGACCGAGCCAAGGCCTGGCTCGAGCTCGCGGCGCGCCCCAAGCCGCGTCCGGCGAGCGCCGACCCGGGTTGCGCGACGCCGATCGCACGCATCCTGGAGCTGGGCAAGTCCCTGCGCGTGAGCTCGACGCCGACGCTGTTCTTCGCCAACGGCGATCGCGTGCTCGGCGGCCTGCACCCGGCAGACCTGCGCGCCAAGCTCGACCAGGTTGCCGCGACCGTAAAGGCGCGCTAGCGCCTAGGGGACGGGCCGCGGCAGCGGCTCGCCTCGCGGCCACAGCAGCCACAGGCGGCCCGCTTGGCGCATGCGGCCGGCGAGCGCCCCGGCTTCGGCGCCCGTGCCCCAGAACAGATCCGCGCGCACCGCGCCGCGAATCGCGCCCCCGGTGTCCTGCGCCACCACCAGGCGCTCGAGGGGCTGCGGCGACAGCGGATAGGTGGTGGCGAGGAACACCGGCGCGCCGAGCGGCACGGTGCGCGGATCCACCGCGATGCTGTAGCCCGCCTCCAGCGGCACGCCCAGCGCGCCGGGCGGGCCGCCGGCCGCCGGCAATTCGCGGAAGAACACGTAGCTGGCGTTGTGGCTCAGCGCTTCCTGCAGGCGCTGCGGGTTGGCGGCGGCCCAGGCCTTGATGCCCTGCATCGACGCCTGCTCCAGCGTCATTTCGCCGCGCTCGACCAGGTAGCGGCCGAGCGAACTGTAGGGATGCCCGTTCTGCTCGGCGAAGCCGACGCG
>JBGPPD010000089.1:0-10912 GCA_041488375.1 Gammaproteobacteria bacterium
CAAGGCAGATGGGTAGGAACCGGTTGCTGGCGAGCCATCCGCTGAACCCGCGGTTGTTTGCCGCGGTCATGCTCGCTGGAATGCCTAAGAACTGAAGGGGCCTGCCTAACGACTTTAGGATGGCTTCTTATTTAACATAATATACATTGATCGACTTAGCAGGATGCCCGGATAAAACTTCGGTGTCGGTGGTCCGACAACTGGGAAGGATCGCGGCGAGCTGGTGGCGACGTTTAAACAACCGGGTCCCCCTGCCAAGCGGCTTTCAGCGCACGTCACAGCTGCCGGCTGTACGGGGCCGGGCGCCCGGGCCGAGGGGGGAACCCGCAGGGCTGTCTGCCGAAGCCGGTAGCTCCCGACCGGCTGAGGCTAGCCCAGCGGGGGGCGAGGCGTACCCCGTACCCTCCCCTGTGGATGCCCAGCGAGGTCCTGTGGCAGGCTCAGGCTGCGCGATGGGGCCGGTGGTGGTGGATGTGGATGGGCTGCGGATCCTGACGGTGACGGCGGCGCACTTCCATCTGATCCTGAAGCACGGGGGCCGCGGCTCGGTGAAGATGGCCCCCGGCAGGTGGACGGTCAGGTACCGCTCAAAGGTGCTGGCGGCCTACTCGGTCCGTCCAGGGGCCGGGGGCGACCTGGTGGTGTCTCGGTTGTGGGAAACGGGTGGTGGCGACGATCAGGCCGACGCAGGGGCCGCCAGCCCGCGCAGCGGGCAGATGGCGGCGTCGGCCCCTCTCTTGATACATAGGGCGATAAGTCTTGTAGAAAATGGGATGAGATATCGGCCTATGGGGGGAGCGAAAATCGGGGCCGAGGGGCTGTCGCCGGGAGCTTGCGGCGACTGTCAGAAATGCACATTGTGCAACAATACTGCGCCTTGCCAAATCAATTCCAGCGGCCAGACGGCGGTATGGGCAGTCTTGCCACAGGTATGCCCTCGTCGACCAAGGCGTCGTGTTCGTCCTGGCTCGCCTGGCCCCGGATCGAGCGCGCCGGCGCCTCCTGGTAATGGATGCGGCGCGCTTCGGCCGGAAACGCCGAACCGACGTCCTCCGATTTCGTCAGCATCTCATCCAGCATGCGGGAGTAGAGCTTCTGCGCCAAGGCCAGGGGGTCCTGCCCCGCCTGCTCGCGGGGGGTGGCAGGTTGGGGCGCCCCCGTATTGAAGCGCGTCGCCGAAGGCACGCGGTCGACACCCTGGGTGCCGCAGGTCGGGCAGGCGACCAGCCCCTGCTTCCTTTGCTTGGCGTAGTCCTCTGCCGATGCGAACCAGCCCTCGAACGGGTGGCCGGCACCGCATAGCAGATCGAAAATCTTCATGTGGCGGATTCTATTACGATTGCAGGACCATGCTCGCCGACCGCCTCGAAGGGAAATGGATCGACCTGTTCGCCGAGGTGTTCGCGCGGTGCAAGGTGTCGCCCGGCGACCCTTGCGCCATTCTTTCCGAAACGCAGTCGCGCGCGCTGAACGTGCAACTGGCCGAGCTCGCGCTGCTCCGCCTGGGCGCCCGCCCGTTCCACGTCGTGGTGCCGACCCCGCGCCAGACGGCCCCCGTCCCGATCCGATCGACCGGCGCGTCCGTCGTGCTGCAGGACCAAGGACCGGCGCTGCAGGCGCTCGCCGCTTCGACCTTCATCGCCGACTGCACGCTGGAAGGGCTGATGCATGCCGCCGAGCTGCCCGCCATCCTCAAGGGCGGGGCGCGGGTGCTCTACATCTCCAATGAACATCCCGACGTGCTCGAGCGCCTTGCCCCCTCCCCCGCGGACGAGCAGCAGGTGAGGGCGGCGATGCGCCGCTTGCGCGAAGCCAAGCAAATGAAGGTGACCTCCCCCGCCGGCACCGCGCTGCAGATCCGGGTGGCAGGGGCGCGCGTCGGCGGTGTGTGGGGCTACACGGAAAAGCCGGGCACGCTGTCGCACTGGCCCGGCGGCCTGTGCCTGTGCTTTCCGGCGGCCGGCAGCGTCAACGGCAGCCTGGTGATGGCGCCTGGCGACCTGAACCTCACCTTCAAGCGCTACGTCGAGTCGCCGGTGCGTCTGAGCATCGAGGACGATTACGTCACGCGCATCGAGGGCGATTCGCTCGACGCCGAGCTGATGCGCGAATATTTCGCCGCCTGGGGCGAGCGCGACGCCTACGCGGTGTCGCACGTCGGCTGGGGCATGAACCCGCGCGCGCGCTGGGATGCGCTCGCGATGTACGACCGGCGCGACGTGAATGGCACCGAGCAGCGCGCCTTTGCCGGAAACTTCCTCTACTCCACCGGTGCGAACGAGGTCGCCGGGCGCCATACGCTCGGCCACTTCGACCTCCCGTTCCGCCACTGCACTGTGGAGCTCGACGGGGCTGCGGTCGTTCGGGACGGCAAGCTGGCCGCTTGAGCACCCTGCTCTTCCTGCACGGCGTAGGCGGCGGCCCTGCTGCCTGGGACCAGCAACTCCCCTATTTTTCCGCACTCGGTCACCGCGTGCACGCCTGGGACCAGCCAGGATACGGCGGTACCTCGCTGATCGACCCCTATGACCTGGAACAGGTGGCCGGCGCTTTGCGACGGCTGATCGAGTCGCTCGGCAACGGGCCGGTGGTGCTGGTGGGACACAGCATGGGCGGATTCATCGCGCAGGAGGCATGGGCGCGCTTTCCGCAACGGGTCCAGGCGCTGGTGCTCGGCTTCACCAGCCCTTCTTTCGGCGGCGGCAGCCGGGAATTCGTCGACAAGTTCATTGCTGCGCGCATTGCGCCGCTCGATGCCGGGCACGGCATGGCCGAGATCGCGGCCGGGCTGATGCCCACGATGCGCGGCTCGAAGTCGCAGGCCGAAGGACTGGCGCAGGCGGAACGGATCATGGGCGCCATCCCGCCGGCCACCTACCGCAAGGCGGTGCAGCTGCTCACCACCTTCGACCGGCGCGCCCAGCTGCCCTCGATCGGCGTGCCGACGCTGCTGATCGCGGGCAGCGAGGACCGCGTCGCGCCGGCAAACGTGATGGAGCGCATGGCGCAGAAGATTCCGGGCGCCGAATTCGTCCAGCTGCAGGGCTGCGGGCACCTCGGGCCGATGGACCAGCCCGATGCGTTCAATGAGGCGCTGCGCGGTTTCCTCGAGCGCCGCATACTCTTAGGTCCGCGATGAACATCAGCGTCACCGGCTCGAACTATCCCTTGAGCGGCAAGCAGCAGGCGCTGCTGGCCCTCGCCGAGGAGCTCGGCCCGCGCTTCGCCGCGCGCGCCGGGCGCTACGACCGCGAGGCGAGTTTTCCCTTCGAGAACTACGCCGAACTGCGCGCCGCGGGCCTGCTCGGCCTCTGCGTGCCGGAGAAGTTCGGCGGCAAGGGCGCCGACCTGAAGACCTACGCCCTGGTATCCGCGACGCTGGGCAAGTATTGCGGCGCGACCGCCCTCACCTTCAATATGCACGCCTGCTCCACGCTGTGGCCAGGCGTGCTCGCCGACGACCTCGACATGACGCGCGAGCAGCGCGCCGAGCACGAGAACTACCGCGCGCTGCACTTCGAGCGGGTGGTCAAGCAGGGCGCGGTGTACGCCCAGCCTTTCTCGGAAGGCAGCGCCGCGGCAGCCGGCAGGGCGCCGTTCGGCACCACCGCGGCCAAGGTCGAAGGCGGCTGGCTGGTGAACGGCAAGAAGATCTTCGCCTCGCTGTCCGGCGCGGCGGACTACTACGGCGTGCTGTGCACGGAGAATAAGCCGGAGCTGTCGATGCGCGACACGCTGTACCTGGCGATCCCGGGCCAGGCGCCGGGCTTGAGCGTGACCGGCGACTGGGATCCGCTCGGCATGCGCGGCACGGTATCGCGCACGCTCGTGTTCAAGGATGTGTTCGTGCCCGACGAAGCCGCGATGATGCCGCGCGGCGTGTATTTCCAGGCGGCCAGCCGTTGGCCGCACATGTTCACCACGCTCTCCCCCACCTACATGGGCATCGCCATCGCGGCTTACGAGTTCACGGTGCGCTACCTGCGCGGCGAAGTGCCCGGCATGCCCCCGGTCAAGCGCCGCATGTATCCGACCAAGCAGATCGCGGTGGCCGAGATGTGGGTGCGGCTCGAGCAGACGCGCGCCCTGTTCCTGCGCATGCTGGAGGACGCGCGCGTCGATCCGCCCAAGGATGCGCGCCTGCGCGCCTACGCGGCGCAATACACGATCATGGAGAACGCCAACGACATTTGCCGCCTCGCCATCCGCACCTGCGGCGGCCAGTCGATGCTCAAGTCGCTGCCGCTGGAGCGCCTGTATCGCGACTCGCGCTGCGGCGCCCTGATGCTGCCGTGGACCGCCGAGCTGTGCCTGGACCGCATCGGCCGCGAAGCCCTGTACGAGCCGGGGGAGGCGGACGACTGAATATTTCGCGCTTCATCGAGCGCCGGGCGCAGCAGGCGCCGGACAAACTCGCGCTCCGCTTCCAGGAGCGCGACTGGCGCTACGCGGATTTCTGGCAACGCATCGAAGCGGCGACACGCTCGCTCGGCCTGGGCAAGGGCGAGCGCGTCGCCTGGCTCGGCACCAACCATCCGGACATGCTGGCGCTGCTGTTCGCGGCGGCCCGGCTGGGCGCCATCCTGGTGCCCCTGAACTGGCGCCTGACGGCGGCCGAGCACGCGAAGGTGCTGCGCGACTGCGCGCCGCGCCTGCTGTACTGCGACAGCGCCTTCGAGCCGCAGGCGCGCGAACTGGGCATTGCGCTGGGGGACTGGCGCGACAAGGGCGAGCCGGTGCTGGCCGGCGCAGAAGAAGACGACCTGCTGATCGTCTACACCTCGGGCACGACCGGGACTCCCAAGGGAGCGGTATTGACGCAGCGCGCGCTGTTGTCGAACGGCGCCAACTCGATCCATGCCCACGCGTTGACCCAGGACGACCACGTGCTGACCGCCCTGCCGCTGTTCCACGTCGGCGGGCTCAACATCCAGACGCTGCCGGCGCTGCTGGCCGGCGCCAGGGTGACCTTGCACCCGAGGTTTGAACCGGGGGCCTGGCTGCACGACGTCGCGGCGCTGCGCCCGACGCTCAGCCTCCTCGTGCCCGCCACCATGGCGGCGGTGATCGGCCATCCGGACTGGGCGGGCACCGACCTTTCCTCATTGCGCATGCTCAACACCGGGTCCATGGTGGTGCCCGAGAGCCTGATCCAGGCGTTCCATGCGCGCGGCATCCCGGTCGGCCAGATCTACGGCTCGACGGAGACCGCGCCGATCGCGACGGCGCTGCTGCGGGAAGACGCTGCGCGCAAGCTCGGCAGTGCCGGCAAGCCCGCCCTGCATTGCGAGGTCAAGCTGGTCGAAGGCGAAATCTGGGTGCGCGGCCCGAATGTGATGCGCGGCTATTGGAACGACCCCGGCGCGACGGCGGCGGCCCTGGACGCCGACGGCTGGTTCAGGACCGGCGACCTCGCGCGCGTCGACGACGAGGGCTACTACTGGATCATGGGCCGCTCGAAGGACCTGATCATCTCCGGCGGCGAGAACATCTACCCTGCCGAGCTGGAAAACGTGCTGTCCGACTGTCCGCAGATCGCAGAGTCGGCGGTGCTCGGCGTCGAGGACGCCAAATGGGGCGAAGCGGCGTGCGCCGTGGTAGTGCGCAAACTCGGCGCGCTGCTGGACGAGGCCGCGGTGCTGGCCCTATTCAAGGATCGCCTCGCGCGTTTCAAGCACCCGCGGCGCATCGTGTTCCTGGAGCAGCTGCCGAAGAACGCGCTCGGCAAGGTGCAGAAAAGCCAGTTGCGCAAGCTCCTGTAGGGCTCAATCCACCGCCGGCGCGGTCGAGCCGACGGTGGCCATGGCGCAATTCTAGCTGTTGCTGTCGGCCCCGGCTTTGCAGACAATACACCCCGGAGATCGAAGAAAAAATGCCGCTCGCCCACAGTCTGTTCGACACCGCGCTCGTGCTTTCGCCCGCCGGCCGCCTGGACCACGACAACTGCGAGGCCTTCCGCGAGGAACTCGCGCCGCATCTGGAACGCTCGGCCAAGGACGGCACGCCGATCGTGCTCGACTTGTCCGGGCTGGAGTACGTCTCCAGCGCCGGCCTGCGCTGCTTCATGCTGGCGGCGAAGCAGGCCAAGGCCCAGCACAGCCGCATCGTCATCGCTTCGATGCAGCCCGTGGTGGCCGAGATCTTCCAGATCGCGCGTTTCAACCTGGTGTTCGAGGCTTACCCGAAGGTGCGCGACGCGCTGGCCTCGCTGTCGCCGGCCGCGGCTGCCGCCTACGACCGGGGATAGCGCGGGTGCGCGTCCGCTTCTGGGGCACCCGCGGCTCGATCCCCGTCGCGCTCACTTCCGCCGACATCCGCGACAAGGTCGCCGTGGCGCTGATGCGCGCCGGCGGCCGCAGCTTCGAGTCGATCGGCGAGGCCCACGCCTACGCCGAACAGCACCTCGATTTCTCCCTGTCGCACACCTTCGGCGGGCATTCGGCCTGCGTAGAGCTCGAAACCGGCCACGACGAATACTTCGTGTGCGACATGGGCAGCGGCGCGCGCCCGTTCGGCGCCCACGTCCTGGCGCGCCAGTCGGGCCGGCCGGCGACGGTCAACGTGTTCATGTCGCACGTGCACTGGGACCACATCATGGGTTTCCCGTTCTTCGGACCAGCCTATGTCCCGGGCACGCACATCCGCATCCATGGCTGCCACGACGTGCTCGAGCATGCCTTCCGCCTGCAGCAAGCCCCGCCCTGCTTCCCGGTGGAATTCTCGCAGCTCGCCGCCGACATCGAGTTCGTGCGGCTGGCCCCCGGGGAGACACGCGTCATTTCCGGCATCCGCGTCACGCCCGCGCCGCAGATGCATTCCGGCGACTCCTACGGCTACCGCTTCGAAGGCCCGGGCAAGTCCTTCGTCTACACCACCGACTCGGAGCACAAGCTGGAGAACCGCGCCCAGACCGAGCGTTTCGTCAGGTTCTTCCACGAGGCCGACGTCGTCGTGTTCGACGCCATGTACTCGCTCGCCGACGCCATCTCGGTGAAGGCGGACTGGGGCCATTCCAGCAACATCATCGGCGTAGAGCTCTGCCAGATGGCGCGCGTCAAGCACCTGGTGTTGTTCCACCATGAACCGGCCTACGACGACGCCACCATCGAGGGCGTGCTGCGCGAAACGCGGCGCTTCGAGGAATTGACGCGGGGCACGCAGGCGCTGCAAGTCTCCGCCGCCTACGACGGCCTGGAGATCGACGTCTGAGATCCGCCTGGTCCAAGCGGGTAGGCCCGCTGGCACTGGTGATCGCGTTGATGGTGCTGCTCGCCGCGGAACCGCAGTTCGTGCACGCACTGCGCAACGCGCTGTTCGACGGCTACCAGAAGCTCTATCCGCGCGAGCGGCGCAGCGCACCGACCGTCATCGTCGCGATCGACGAGCAGGCGCTGGAGCAGCACGGCCAGTGGCCCTGGCCGCGCACGCGCATCGCGCAGCTCATCGCCGGCATCCGCGCCGCCAAGCCGGCCGCCATCGGCCTCGACCTGCTGTTTCCCGAACGCGACCGCTTTTCGCCGGGCGAAGTGGCGCAGGAAGTGGAGGATTTGTCCGCCGACGTGGCACGCCGGCTGCGCGCTCTGCCCTCGAACGATGCCGCGCTGGCCACGGCCATTCGCGGCGGCAGGGTGGTGCTCGGCGTCGCCGGTCTGGAGACCCCGGACCCGAGGTTTGCACGCCCCCCCGCCGCGGCCCAGATACGCATCGTCAATGCGCCGGACCTCGCGCTGCGTCGCTTTGCCGGGCACTTGTCGAGCCTGCCGCTGATCGACCGCGCCGCCGACGGCCGCGGACTGCTCAGCGTCGATCCGGAGAGCAGCGTGATCCGCCGCGCCCTGGTGGCGGGCAGGATCGGCGATGTGGTCGTGCCGGCGCTGAGCATCGAAATGCTGCGCGTGGCGACCGGAGCGCCGCTGTCGCTGTTCGGCCGCGGACGCGACCAGATCGAGCTGCGCCTCGGCGACATCGCGGTGCCGGCGCACGCCGACGGAAGCTTCTGGATCTGGTACGGGCCGCATGACCCCACGCGATTCGTGTCCGCGGCCAAGGTATTCGACGGCAGCCTCGGCGCCGAAGAGCTGCAGAGCAAGCTGGTGCTGGTCGGCGTCACCGGCCTGGGGCTGCTGGACTACCAGAGCACGGCGCTCGGCGAACGGGTGCCCGGCGTGGAGATCCATGCCCAGATTCTGGAGCAGATTTTCGATGGCGCTTACCTGCGCCGGCCGGCCGTGCTGCACACGCTGGAAATGGCCCTGCTCGCGGCCGCGGCGCTGGTGCTCGCCTTTGCCGTGCCCACGCTGGGCGTTGCCGGCTCGATCGCGCTATACGCGGCGGTGGCGGCCGCGCTGGGCGCGCTGGGCATCGCCGGGTTCGTGCTGGAAGGCATGCTGCTCGACGTCGCTTGGCCGATCATCGGGGCGACCCTGGTGTTCGGCATCGTGCTGGCGGAGGCCTTGAGCGAGGCGGACGAGCAACGCCGCCGCCTGCGCGAGCAGGCGGCGCGGGTGACCGGCGAACTGGAGTCCGCGCGACGCATCCAGATGGGATTGCTGCCTGTGCCGGCCATCCTGTTCGCGCACGAAACGCGCTTCGGCATCGACGCGCTGCTGGAGCCGGCGCGCACGGTCGGCGGCGATTTCTACGACTGCTTCATGCTCGATGCGCACCGCTTGTTCTTCATCGTCGCCGACGTCTCCGGCAAAGGCCTGCCCGCCAGCCTGTTCATGGCCCTGTCCAAGACCCTGCTGAAGAGTGCGGCGCGGCGCGTCGACGACGTGGGCGGCCTGCTGGTGCGCGCCAATGCCGAAGTGTCGCGCGAAAACCCGGAATCGCTGTTCATCACCGCGTTCGCCGCTATCCTGGACACGCGCACCGGCATGCTGGAGTTCAGCAACGCCGGGCACGAGCCGCCCTTCGCGCGGCGCCCGGGAGGCCGGCTGGCGCGCCTGGAGCATTCCGGCGGGCCGCCGCTGTGCGTGATGGAGAACTACGCGTATCCAGTGGAGTACCGCGAAATCGCCGCCGGCGAATGGATCTGCGTGGTCACCGACGGCGTCACCGAGGCGATGAATCCGGCCGGGGAACTGTACGGCGTTGCGCGATTGCGGGAATTCCTGCAAACGCTGCCCGAAGACGTGGCGCCGGCCGCGTTGCTGGCCGCGGTGCGCGCGGACGTGGCGCGCTTTGTCGGCCCTGCCGAACCGTCGGACGACCTGACCATGCTGTGCGTGCGCTGGAACGGCCGCGTCGCCGCGGCGCCCGTCGACGCGGAATCAGCGGACGCTGATCTCGACGCGCCGGTTGCGGGGCTCGGCGACTTCGTCGTCAGTCGGCACTAGCGGCTCGCGTTCGCCGCGCCCAGCGGTCTGGATGCGCGCATTGGCGATGCCAAGCTTCACCAGTTCGAGGCGCACCCGCTCGGCGCGCTGCAGGGACAGCCGGTCGTTGGATTGCAGGTTACCGACGCGATCGGTGTGGCCGATCACCACCACGTCGGGAGCGCCCCGCTGGCGCAATTCAGCCAGCATCTTCTCGAGTTCGACCACCGACTCCGGCGTGAATTCGTCCTTGCCTTCGAGGAAGTAGAGCAGGAAGGACTTGGGGCGGTGCGGCAGCGCCGCCAGCAACGGGCCGAAATCCCGCCGCACCTCGGACTCCTGCAGGCGCTGCGGCTGCGGCCCGCCGCCGTCCATGATGCGGCTTGCGGCGTAGGCCTGGTTGAGGACCGCCCGCTCGCCGCCCCGCTCCACCACCACCATCCCGACCTTTCCGTCCGGCTCGGGCAGCACCACCACCAATTCATCGCCAAGCGGCTGGCGCGACAGGATCATGAGCGCCGTCAGCAGCGCGGCGATCACCACCGCCATTTACTTCTTCGCCGGCTCGTCGACCTGCACGATGAACTCGGTGCCGCGCACCCCCATGATGGCCGCCGGCGTGTGCACTTTCATCGAGTAGGGCGACTGCTTGACCATCTTGCCCGAAATCACCGCCAGGGTGCCCTTCTTGAGCGAAGCGTCGAACCGTCCGGCGTGGGTGGTGCTGTCGAAGCTGTAGTGGTCCACCACCAGCACGCTGTTCGGACCCGTCGACAACAGGCTGTTGTCGTTGAACGTGACGCCGACCGAGCCGTCGGCGCCGGTGACCAGCGCATCCGATTGCCGGATCGGCATGCCCACCGCGACCGGCAGCAGCTTGCCTTCGCGCTCCACGTGCACCGTCCCCTTCGCCGTCTTCACCTGCCCGACGTCATTGGCCCAGGCCGTGCCCGCTAGCGCAACTGCCGACGCGATTGCCGCAGCTGCAATGATTTGGCGCATAGTGCCTCCCGCTGATTTACAGGGATTCTATAATGCCCCGGGGACAACAGGGAGACCGTGAAATACGCCCGAGTCGGACAGTTTATTGCACGTCTGGACCAGTTGCGCCCGGTGCAGGCCTTCCTCGAGGGTTTCTGCACCGACGCCGGCCTGCCGCGCCAGGAGTGCCTGCGCCTCAATCTGGTGCTGGAGGAACTGTTCACCAACACCGTCAAGCATGGCCATCGCGGCGATTGCGACGCCCCGGTGTGGATCGGCCTGACGCGAACCGACGGGGCGGTGCAGGTCGTTTACGAGGACAAGGCGCCGCCGTTCAATCCTTACGCACGCTTGAGCGAGCCGGTTGTGGAAACCACTGTTTCGATGCGGAAGATCGGGGGTCTCGGCGTGCTCCTGACCAAGGAGCTCGCGGCCACGCGCGACTATGCCTACCTGTTCGGACGCAACCGCATCCGCCTGACCCTCGCCGCCGCCTGATCGTGGTACCCGGGGCCGGACTCGAACCGGCATGGCCTTGCGGCCCAGGGATTTTAAGTCCCATGCGTCTACCAATTTCGCCACCCGGGCGGCGGCGCGGCAAGCAAGATTGGAGG
>JBGPPD010000090.1:0-10795 GCA_041488375.1 Gammaproteobacteria bacterium
CCGGCGCGGAATTCGCCGACCATCTTCGCGATGCGCGCTTCGAGCATCCTGCGCCTAGGAGGATCTTTCGCGCATGGTAACGAATTCCTCGGCCGCCGTGGGATGGATGCCGACGGTGGCGTCGAACTGCGCCTTGGTCGCCCCGAGCTTCACCGCGATGCCGATGCCCTGGATGATCTCGCCGGCGTCCGGCCCGAGCATGTGGGCGCCGAGCACGCGCTGCGATGCCGCATCCACCACCAGCTTCATGAACGTGCGCTCCTCATGGCCGCCAAGCGTGAGCTTGAGGGCGCGGAATGCGGTCTTGTAGATGTCTACTTTGCCGTGCCGCTCGCGCGCGCGCTCCTCCGACAGACCCACCGTCGCGACATTCGGGTCGGAGAATACCGCGGTGGGCACCTGGTCGTGGTCCATCGCCGTGGGCTCGTCGCGGAACAGCGTCCTGGCCAGCGCCATGCCTTCGGCGGTGGCCACCGGCGTTAGGTTGAGCCGGTTGGTGACGTCGCCGATGGCGTGGATCGAATCCACCGAGCTCTTCGAAAGCGCGTCCACGACCACCGCGCCGTCGGCGGCGAGCTTGACGCCCGCGCCTTCCAGCCCGAGGCCGGCGGTGTTCGGCCAGCGCCCCGTGGCGAACAGGACCAGGTCGACTTGCTGCCGCGAGCCGTCTTCGTAGCTCACGTCGATCCCCGGGTCCAGCCTGGCAACGCTGGATTGCAGCCGGATGGCCACGCCCTTCTTCTTCATCTCCTCGGCCAGGCGCGGGCCGAGCTCGCCGTCGAAGCCGCGCAGCAGGTGCTCTCCGCGGTAGGCGAGCGTGGTCTGGACGCCGAGGCCGTTGAAGATCGAGGCGAACTCCACCGCGATGTAGCCGCCGCCCACCACCAGCGCGCGCCGCGGCAGCTTCTCCAGGTGGAAGGCTTCGTTCGAGGTGATTCCCAGCTCCCGCCCGGGAATCTCCGGCAGGTGCGGCCAGGAGCCGGTGGCGACGAGGATGTGGCGCGCGCTGTAGCGCCGGCCGCCGAGTTCCACCGTGTGCGGATCCGCGACGGTGGCGCGGCCGCGCAGGATGTGCGCCCCGGCGCGGGTCAGCGCGCCCTCGTAGACGCCGTTCAGGCGCGCGATCTCACGGTCCTTGTTGGCGAGCAGCGTCGCCCAGTCGAAGCGCGGCTCGCCCAGCGTCCAGCCGAAGCTCTGCGCGATGTGGAAGTCCTCGCGGAAATGCGCCGCATAGGAGAACAGCTTCTTCGGGATGCAGCCGACGTTGACGCAGGTGCCGCCGAAGCGGCCCGCTTCGGCGACCGCGACGCGCGCGCCGTAGCTCGCGGCGACGCGGCTGGCGCGCACCCCGCCCGAGCCGCCGCCGATGGTGAAGAGGTCGTAGTCGGGCTTCAGCGGGCTCAGCGCGGGCTACTTCAGGTTGGGCAGGTTGATCTCCACCAGCTCGAGCTGCGCCGCGAGGCCCTTGTGGTCGGGCTTGTCCGCCAGCCACTTGAGCGCGCTGCGCACCGTCTGCTCGAGCTGCGCGCGCGGCGCGCCCTCGATGCCGGCGAACATCTGTGCCAGCTCGCCGAGCTTGGCGGCCTGGGCGGCGGCGCTGATCTGCGCGAGGCGCGCCTCGATGCCGGCGCGATCCAGGTTGGTGACCAGCTTGAGGGTTTTGTCGTGGATGCTCATCGCGCGCTCCTCCCGGATTCAGCCCGGGGCAGGAGATTGTACCAGCGTGTAGCGGCCGTCCGCGGCGCGCACGCGCCCCTCGGCGGCGAGCTTGCCGAGGTGCGCGGCGAGCGAGCGCATGGCCGCCGCGTGCAGGCGCGGCTGCACGTCGTCGTACACCTCGAGCACCAGCTCCTCCAGCGTCGGCGCGCCCAGCCGCGCCAGCGCGCCGGCCACCTTGGCTTCGCGCGCCAGGCGGTGGCGCATCAGGTGCCGCGCCTCGCGGTGCGGCTCGCCGATGAGGTAGCCGTGCCCCGGCGCGAGGATCAGCACGTCCTCGGCCAGCAGCAGCTCGAGCGAGGCGAGGTAGGCGCGCATGTCGCCGTCGGGCGGATTGATCACCACCGTGGAGCCCTGCATCACGTGGTCGCCGGTGAACAGCATGCGCGTGTTCTCGAGCAGGTAGCACAGGTGGTTCGAGGCGTGGCCGGGCGTGTGCAGCGCGCGCAGCGTCAGGCCGGCGAAGATCACGCGGTCGCCGTGTTCGAGCACGCGGTCGGGCGCGAAGCTGCGGTCCTGGGCGCCGTGCTCGGGCGCGGGCCGGCCGATCAGCACCGCGCCGGTCGCCGCCTTGATCGCCGCCGCCGCCGGCGAGTGGTCGATGTGCGTGTGCGTGCAGATCACCGAGCGGATGCGGCCCGCGCCCGCGGCGAGCACCGCGGCGATGTGCGCATCGATCGCCGGCCCCGGGTCGATCACCGCCAGGTCCTTGTCGCCCACCAGGTAGGTGTTGGTGCCGGGCCCGGTCATCATGCCCGGGTTGGGCGCGATGATGCGCGTCACGTAGGCGTCCAGGCGCTTGGGCACGCCCGGCGTGAGCGCGATGCTGGTCTGGCCGGTCTCCTGCGGATCGCTCCAGTGGATCTCGAAGTACTGCGGGTCGCGCCGCCGGAACAGCGCCTGCGCGCCATCGGGCCCCAGCGCCCAGCAGGCGCGGTTGGTCTCGACCTCGGCTTCGCGCGCGTGCTCGAGCGCGTCGCGGGCGCGCGCGAAGCGCGCCAGGTCCGCCAGCGTGTTTTTTGTGGCGAACACCAGGTCCATGGCGCCGCCCGCTTCGCGTTCGAGCGCCTCCTGCGGCCGCAGCCACTGGCTGGCGATGAGCTCGGTGCCGTCGTGCGCGCCCTGCTGGCCCTCGGGCGCCAGCGCGAGGAAAAAGCGCGTGTCGAAGCGCCGCGCGCGCCCCGGCGCGGTGATCCAGTGGCCGAAGTAGGCCAGCTCGTGCGCGCGCAGCAGCAGGCGCTCGCGCTCCAGGAACTCGGCGAAGCCGAGCTTGCCGGCGTGCAGCGCGCCGCGGTATTGCGCGAGCTGTGCGGCGCGCGCCGCGCCCAGCGCGCCGCCGTCCTCGCCCTGCGCGAGCAGGATGCCCGCTTCCTCGAAGCATTCGCGCAGCGCGGCCACCCAGTAGGCGAGGCCGCCGGCGGCGACGCCGAGGCGCGCGTTGGCCTCCTCCTCCGACAGGCCGTGCACGCGGCGCAGCACGCGCGCATCGTGGTCGGCCTTGTCCAGCGCGCCGCCGGGGAACACGTGCGCGCCGGCGAGGAACGCGGCGCTCCTGGTGCGCTGGAGCAGGAAGGCTTCGGGGCCCAGGCTGCCGTCGCGCAGCAGCAGCACGGTGGCCGCCGGGCGCGCTGCGAGTTTGTCCGCCATGCTCAGGCGGCCCGGCCGGCGCGGTCCTTGTCGTTCTGCGCCTTGATCAGCTCGCGCGCCCGCCGCCAGTCGGCGTCGCTCATCTTGTCCAGCTCGGTGAAGTAGGCGCCGGTGGCGAGGTAGCCCGCGCCGTCGATGGCGATGGTCTCGCCGGTGAGCCACTCGCAGCCGTCGGCCATCAGGAAGGTGGCGAGGTTCTGCAGCTCCGACATCTGGCCGATGCGCCGCATCGGGTTGACCTTGATGGAAGAGCCGAAGTCCGCGCCCGGGCGCAGGCGCTTGGTCGCGCCCTCGGTAGGGAAGGGGCCCGGCGCGATGGCGTTCAGGCGGATGCCGTGCTTGCCCCATTCGACGGCGAGGGACTTGGTCATCACGTGCAACCCCGCCTTGGACATCGCTGAGGGCACCACGTAGGGCGAGCCGGTCCACACCCAGGTTACCAGGATCGAGATCACCGAGCCCTGGTGGCCGCCCTCGATCCAGCGCTTGCCCACCGAGTGCGTGACGTAGAAGCTGCCGTGGAACACCGTGTTGGCGATGGCGTTGAAGCCGTTCGGCGTCAGGTCCTTGGTCGGGCTGATGAAATTGCCGGCGGCGTTGTTGACCAGGCCGGTGAGCGGCCCGGATTCGTCCCAGATGCGTTGCGCCATCGCGTCCACCGCGGCGTAATCGCGGATGTCCACGGCGTGCGTGCCCACCTTGCCGCCGTGCTTGGCCATCAATTCCTTCGC
Organism: Gammaproteobacteria bacterium; assembly: GCA_041488375.1. Classification (GTDB taxonomy): domain Bacteria; phylum Pseudomonadota; class Gammaproteobacteria; order Burkholderiales; family SG8-39; genus JAABQT01. Next base: position 4,095 of record JBGPPD010000090.1, read on the forward strand.
GGTGGCCTCGAGCACGCCGCCGCGCCGGCCGGCGAGCCAGACCCCGGCGCCGAGCTGCAGGTATTTCTCGGCGATCTCCTTGCCCAGGCCGGTGCCGCCGCCCGTAATGAGGATGTTCTTGCCCTTGAGCAGGCCGTCCTTGAACATGCGCTTCTCCTTGCGGGAAGCGCCTATTCTAAGGCGCGGCGCTCAGCCGCAGGCGTCCGTTCGAACCTGCGGCGCCGGCCGCAAGCCGGCGCGCAGCGCGGCCGCCGATTGCGCAAAGAAGCGATGCATGGCTTCGGCGCGCTCGAGGTGCGCCCGGCGCACGAGTGCCTCGCGCAGGTTTTCGTCCTTGAGGTAATCCTGGTAGGTCAGGTTCACGGTCTGTCTCCTTAATGTTCAGGCGAGCGCCACGCTGGCGTCGCCGAAGGCATGCACCAGGGCGAGGCCCGCGCGGCGCAGCTGGTAGCAGCCGCCCGCCTCGAGCACCACGTCCTTGGTCATGTTTTCCTCGGTGATCCATACGCTGCCCTCGTTGCAGCAGATGGTGCTGCCGAGCGCGTCGGTCACTTTCAGCGTCTGCCCGCGGGCGAGCCGCAGGGCACCGGGTTGCACTTCGATCCTCATCGCCGTCTCCTTCACGGGTTGCATTTGGCATGCGCATGTTGCATCCTTGCGCGCAGAGGCTCAAACGGGGAATACTCAGGAATAGCATGAGCAATGGGAATGTGAGACTGCCGTCGCTGGACCTGCTGCGCGGCTTCGAGGCGGCCGCCCGGCTGCTGTCGTTCACGCGCGCCGGCCACGAGCTGCACCTCACCCAGTCGGCGGTCAGCCGGCAGATGCAGGAGCTGGAGACCCAGTTGGGCGTGAAGCTGTTCGAGCGCCGCCATCGCGCGCTCGCGCTGACCGACGCGGGCCAGCAGTTCTATCCGGCGGCGGCGCAGGTGCTGGCGACGATGCGCGCCGCCACCGACCGGCTGCGGGCACAGGCCGGGCGCGGCGCGCTGTCGGTGACCACCACGCATTCCTTTGCCGCGCTATGGCTCATTCCGCGCCTTGCCGGCTTCACCCGCGACCATCCGGGCGTGGACGTGCGCATCGCAGCCGCCACGCGAGTGCAGGATCTGGAACGCGATGGCCTGGACGTGGCGATCCGCCATGGCCCGGCGCAGCTCGCCGGCGAGGGCGCGACGCGCCTGTTCGGCGAGCGCGTGTTCCCGGTATGCAGCCCCAGGCTGCTGAAGGACGCGCGCAAGCCGCTCAAGGAACCTGCAGACCTGAGCCACCACGTGCTGCTGCAGTACGACGACCCGGATGCGCGCCATCCCTGGCTGCACTGGCGCACTTGGCTGGAAGTCGAGCGCCTGTCGGAATTGAAGCCTGCCGGACGGCTCAGTTTTTCCGGCTACGAGCAGATCATCGGCGCGGCGATTGCCGGGCACGGCGTGGCGCTCGGCAGGAGCCCGCTGGTGAAGGGCGCGCTCGTCTCCGGGGAGCTCGTGGCGCCGTTCAAGCGCAGCGCCGACCCGGCACGCGCCTATTACGCCATCGTGTCGAAGAACGCCGCGGGCCGACCGGAAGTGGCCGACTTCGTCGCCTGGCTGCGGCAGGAGGCAAACAAGGAGTCGCTCAGGTAGCGGTCCAGGGGTTCAGCAAAGAGACGCCGAATGGCTCGAAGTCGGTCACATTGCGCGTGACAAGCGTCAGCCCGCGGTCGAGTGCGGTCGCGGCGATCAATCCGTCCGCGAACGATCCGGGCCGGCCCGACTGCTCCGCGCGCGCCGCGATTTCCGCCCAACGCAGCGCGACGGACTCGTCGATGGGGAGCACGCGCCCGGAAAAGCCCCGTCTCAACCTTTCGCTCCAGTCCGAGAGGGATGTCCTGCGCTTCCCGGCGGGAAGGCGCAGGGCGCCACGCCGCAGCTCTCCTATCGTGATCGCCGACAGGTGCAAGGAAGCGGCATCGGCCTCCGACATCCAGGCGACGACGCCCGGGTTTGGCCGGGGCCGCGATAATTCCGATACGACGCAGGTGTCGAGCAGATAGCTCATCCGAGATCGACGGTGCGCGGCACCGAACGATCGCGCTTGACGATCCGGCTGAGATCCACCGGGCAACTGCGCAACAGCGCGAGCAACGCCCTAGACGCCTTGCGCTTGTCCGTCCGGCCTCGTACAGCGCCGATCGCGGAGACGACCACCACAGGCTTGCCGTGGCGCGTCACGGTCTGCGGACCCTCGCTCAGGGCGCGATCAACGACCCGGCTGAATTCGTTTTTCGCCTTCTGCAAAGGCCAGCGCGCGGACACGGTTTCCCCAAAATCTGTCTAGTCTGGACAGATTCTAGCATTTCGCGGTCAGAGCGTGAGCACGATCTTGCCGATGTGCTGCGAGGATTCCATCAGCTGGTGCGCTGCGCTCGCCTGGGCGAGCGGGAAGGTCCTGTAGACCACCGGCTTGATTTTCCCGGCCTCGAGCAGCGGCCAGATTTTGTCCCGCAGGCTGCGTGCAATCGCGCCCTTGAACTCGACCGGGCGCGGGCGCAGCGTCGAGCCAGTGATGGTCAGACGTCTGCGCATTACCTCGTTCACGTCGAGTTCGGTCTTCGGGCCGCGCAGGAAGGCGATGAACACCAGGCGCCCTTCGTCGGCCAGGGCCTTCAACTCCTTCGGCACGAAATCGCCCGCCGCCATGTCGAGGATCACGTCCACGCCCTTGCCGCCGGTGGCGGCTTTTACGCCGGCGACGAAGTCCTGGGTCTTGTAGTTGAAGGCGGCAGAGGCGCCGAGCTTCAGGCAGGCGGCGCATTTCTCCTCCGAGCCCGCGGTGGCGAACACGCGATTGCCCATCGCGGCGGCCATCTGGATGGCGGCGACGCCGATGCCCGAGGTGCCGCCCTGCACCAGCAGCGTCTCGCCGGGCGCGAGCCTGCCGCGGTCGAAGACGTTGGACCAGACGGTGAAGAAGGTTTCCGGCAGCGAGGCGGCCTCGGCCATCGACAGGCCCTTGGGCACCGGCAGCGCCTGCACTTCGGGCGTCACGCAGTATTCGGCGTAGCCGCCGCCGTGGGTCAGCGCGCAGACCGGGTCGCCGACTTTCCAGCGCGTCACGGCGCTGCCGCAAGCGGCCACCTCGCCGGCGATCTCCAGCCCAGGCAGGTCCGAGGCGTCGGGCGGTACGGCGTACAGGCCCATGCGCTGCAGCACGTCGGGGCGGTTGACGCCCGCGGCCGCGACTTTGACCAGGATCTCGCGCGGCTTCGGTTGCGGGCGCGGGCGTTCCGCGGGTTGCAGTACTTCGGGTCCGCCGGGCTTGTCGATCTGGACGACGCGCATGAAGGCGCGCATCTTAACGCAAGGCGCGCGCCGGACTATGATGCGCGACTCCATGCCGCGCCTTTGCGCTCTCTTCGCCGCCTTTATCTTCGCGTCCGCGGCGCACGCGCGCGAGCCGGTGCCGCTGCCCGGGGCGCAGGGGCACGTGGCGCTGGGCGACTATGTCGAGGTGCTGGAGGATCCTGGCGGGCAGCTCAAGCTCGAGGACGTGCGCAGCCCGCAGTTCGCCGGGCGCTTTGTGCCGGCGAAGTCCGACCCGCTCAATTTCGGCTATACGAGCTCGGCCTGGTGGCTGCGTTTCGCGCTGCCCGGCGGCGATCCGGCCGGCGCCGAGCTGCTGCTCGAAATCGCGTTCCCGAGCATCGACCGCATCGAGTTCTACCTGCCCGAGCCTCGGGTCGAGGCGCCGCCGCGCTATTGGGCGCGCATTGCCGGCGACGACTACCCCTGGGCGGCGCGCGAGGTGAACCACCGCAACCACGTGTTCCGCTTCAGCGTGCCGCCGCAGCCTGGGCCGCACGTGTATTACCTGAGACTGCAATCGCACAGCGTGCTCACCGCGCCGCTCGCGCTGTGGCAGTCCGAGGCCTTCGCCGATCGCGATCGCGACGTGCAGCTGGTGCTCGGCATGTTCTACGGCCTGGCGCTGGCGCTGGTGCTCTATAACCTGATGCTGTTCTTCGCGGTGCGCGACGGCGCCTATTTCTACTACGTGATCTATTCGGCCGCCTTCGGCCTGTTCCTGTTCGGCTACGACGGTCTGGCCTTCCAGTACCTGTGGCCGGAGAGCACCTGGTGGGCCAACCATGCCAGCGCGACGTCGCTGGCCCTCACGCTGGCGTTGGGCGCGCAATTCGCGCGTTCCTTCCTCGACACGCCGCGCATCGCGCCGCGCGCCGACCGGGTGGTGCTGCTGATCGTCGCGAGCGGCCTCGGCCTGGCGCTGTGCGGCGCCACCGGCTGGCTGCTCAACTACGGCGCGGTGCTGCGCACGATTTCGGTGCTCGGCTTCGCCGTCGCCGCGCTGTCCACGGTCATCGCGGTGCGCGCGCTGCTCGACGGCTACCGGCCGGCGCGCTTCTTCCTCATCGCCTGGTCCGCGCTGCTGGTGTTCATCCTGATCGGCGCGCTGCGCAACTTCGCGCTGGTGCCGACCAACTTCGTCACCATCTACGGCCTGCACCTCGGTTTCGCGCTCGACGTGCTGCTGCTGTCCTTCGCGCTGGGGGACCGCATCAACCTGCTGCGACGCGAGCGCGCGACGGCGCACGCGGAGACGCTGGCCGCGCAGCAGCTGCTGCTCGAGGCGACGCGCGAGAGCGAGCGCGAGCTGGAGACCGGGATCGCGCTGCGCACCGCGGAGCTGAACCGGGCCAACGAGCGCCTGCGCGGCGAGGCGCGGGAGCGCGAGTTGCTGATGGAGCAGTTGCGCAAGCAGGAGGAGCACCTGCGCTTCATGGCGCAGCACGACCCGCTGACCGGTCTGCCCAACCGCACCTCGATGCAGCAGCGCCTGGCCCTGGCGCTGGAGCTGGCCAAGCGCAACCGCAAGAAGGTGGCGGTGATGATGGTGGACCTGGACGAGTTCAAGCGCATCAACGACACGCGCGGGCACCCGGCGGGGGACCAGGCGCTGGTGCAGCTCGCGGCGCGGCTGCGCACCAGCGTGCGCGGCTCGGATACCGTGGCGCGCTACGGCGGGGACGAGTTCGTGATCCTGGCCGGGGAACTGGACCGCGCGGAGGACGTCGGCATGGTGGCCGAGAAGGTGGCGGACATGATCAGCGTGCCGCTGTCGCTGGCGGGCGGCGTGGCGCAGGTGTCCTGCTCGATCGGCATCAGCGTTTTTCCGGATGATGCGGATGGCGGGGAGGAGCTGATCTCGCTCGCGGACCAGGCGATGTACGCGTCGAAGGCGGTGAAGGGGAAGCGGTATGCGTTCTACGGCGCGGGTTAGCGCGCCAATTGCCGCGCCGCCCAGGCGAGGTCCACGTTCCCGCCCGAGATCACCACCCCGACTTTCCTTCCCCTCGCATCGATCTTCCCCTGCAGCAGCGCGCTCGCCGCGAGCGCGCCGGTCGGCTCGACCACGATCTTCATCCGTTCCCACAGGAAGAACATCCACTTCAGCAGCTCCTCGTCCGTCACCGTGAGGAAGTCATCCACGTGCTTCTGGATGAGCGCGAAGGTGATCTTTCCCAAAGATGTCGTTCGCGCCCCGTCGGCGATGGTGTCGGGCAGCTTGATGGTTTCCAACTTGCCGGAGCGAAACGCGCGCGAGCCGTCGTCGCCCGCCGCCGGCTCGACGCCGATCACGCGGCAGCGCGGCGCGAGATGCTTCGCCGCAATGGCCGAGCCCGAAAGCAATCCGCCGCCGCCGCAGGGCACCATCACGATATCCAGTGGCCCAGTCTCCTCGATCAACTCCTTAACTGCGGTCCCTTGCCCGGCGAGGATGTGTGGATGGTCGAACGGTGGAATCAAAGTCAGCCCGCGCTCGCAAGCCAGCTTCTCTGCGATCTTCTGCCGGTCCTCGTTGCCCGCGTTGTACAGCACGACCTCCGCGCCGTAGCCGCGCGTCGCTTCCAGCTTCACCTTCGGCGCATCGGTCGGCATGACGATGGTCGCGGGAACGCCGAGCAGCTTTCCGGAGAGCGCCACGGCTTGCGCATGGTTGCCGGAGGAAAAAGCGACCACGCCCCTTTTCTTCTGCTCGGGAGAAAGCTGCGACAGCGCGTTGTACGCCCCGCGGAACTTGAAGGCGCCCATCCTCTGGAAGTTCTCGCACTTGAAATGCACCCTGGCGCCGGTGAGCGCGTCGATGGTGCTCGAAGTAAGCACCGGCGTGCGCTTGGCAAACGGCTTGATGCGCTCGTGCGCGGCGGCGACGTCTGCGTAGGTCACTTCCATTTCTTCAGCACCTCTCCGGCGATGTCCTCGCCCCACTCCTGCAGGAAATGCCCGCCCTTGGCGTGCACGTAAGGCTCGGGGCAGTGGCGGATGACCTTGCGCAAGGCGTTCATCACCGGCACGCCGAGCACCGGATCGGTCGCGCCGATCGCCATGAACGATTCGCCTTTCCAGGAATTCATCCACCAGTCCCGGGCCCGGCGCGAAATCGCCGCCCCGGGCGCATCGGGACCATCCGGCACAAGGTTCGGAAACGCGCGCACACCGGCCTTCGACGCGAAGTCGGGAAACGGCGCGTCGTAGGCGGCGGCTTCTTCCGCTGTGAGATGGGGACAACTGCGCTGCATCAGCTTGCCGCAGGGCAGGTCCGGCGTCTTGTTGACGTAGGCGCGCCAGGCGATGAAGCCCTCCGACAGCGGCACATCGCCCGTGCCGAGCGCGGTATTCATCACCAGCAGCCTTTCGAAGCGC
>JBGPPD010000091.1:0-10669 GCA_041488375.1 Gammaproteobacteria bacterium
AGCCAGTTCGTGAAGCAGCTTGGCCACGCGGAGCTGCTCGCGTCGGCGACCGGGCCGAGCAACGGCGTCGCCGACGTCAACTACAGCTTCAGCGTCGAGATCCTGCGCGCGAGCGGCGTCGCGCAGAACGTCTCGGTGACCCTGCTGCGCGACGACACCATCGGCAACGCCGCGCTCGGCGATCCGATCGGCGGCCTAGGCGGCCTGCGCGACGACTTCGCCGCCGCGCTCGGCGCTGCGCTGACCGACGCCGGCATCGCCGGCCAGGTCAGCGTGCAGCTGGACGGCGGCAAATTCAAGCTCGTCGGCAACCAGCCGGACATCGTCAGGCTCACCGTGCACGACGGCGCGGCGCTCGGCTTCGGCGCGAACCAGCTCTCGCCGCAGTCGGTGACGCTGGCGGCGACCTCGGACGCCACCCTGGTGCTGAGCGCGGATCAGAGCTTCTCGCTCGACATCGAGTCCGTCGGCGGCGTGGTGACGACTGTCCAGTTCTCGCTCAACGCGGCGGCGACCTCCGGCAACGCGGACGGCGCGGCGCTCGCCGCCGAGCTGCAGGCGCTCTTCGCATCGCTGTCCTCGGCCGGGTTCGCCGACGGCGCCGTCGGCGTGAGCGCCGCGGGCGACCGACTCACGCTGCACGTTTCCGATCCGAACATCGTCAAGATCACCCTGCACGACGGCGAAATCTTCGGCTTCGACGCCGACCAGGAATCGACGCGCGACGTCGCGATGACCGCGAATGCCGCGGCGCCGGCCGATGGCCTGCTGCCCGCGGACCTGGTCTTCACGCTGCACGTGCAGACCGGCGACGGCGTGGTGCACGACTACGCGGTCACGCTGAGCGGCGCGTCGAACGCGGGCAACGGCGGCCTCGGCGACCCGCTGGGCGCGCTCGCCGGCCAGCTGCAGACCGCGATCGACGCCGCGCTCGCGGTGGACTACTCGGGCGGCGCGGTCAGCGCGAGCGTCAGCGGGGGCAAGCTGGTGCTAAAGTCCGTGGATGCCTCGATCCTGAAGCTGTCCACCGACGGCGCCTCCGCGCTCAACTTCGCCGACGGCGCAAGCTCCACGCGCGCGGGCGACCGGCTGTTCTTCACCACCACCTCCGGCGCGGGCAACGAGCTGTGGATGCTGCAGAACGGCACGCTGGTCACGCGGGACATCTACGCCGGTGCATCGAGCAGCAGCCCGAACAACCTCACGGTGATCGGCGATACGCTGTACTTCGTCGCCACCGACGGTACCGGACGCTGGCTCTGGCAGGTGAAGGACGGGGCCGCACCGGCCAAGCTCTCTGCGCAGACCTTCACGGGCGTCGACCAGCTCATCAACGCGGGCGGCAAGCTCGCCTTCGTCGCGCTGCCCAACGGCGGCGGCAACGACAAGCAGGTCTACAGCTACGACCCGTCGGGCGGCACGTTCAGCCAGCTCTCCAGTATCGCGCCGTCGGATTCCGTGGGCGTGCCGACCGGCCTCACCTACGCCAACGGCAAAGTGTTCTTCGCAGCCCAGGATCACCTGTCCGGCAACTACGCGTACGGCACCGGATCGGGATTCGCCGGCCGCGAGCTTTGGGCCGCGACCCCGGGCGTGGCGGCCAGCGCGGCGCGCATCGCCAATATCGGCCAACCGGACAACGACCCGTTCCTCTTCTTCGGCTTCTTCCCGATCGACGGCTTCGTAACGAGCTCCAACCCGCAGGCGCTGGCCGCGGCGGGGTCATCGGTGTTCTTCACGGCGAACGACGGCTCCACCGGGAACGAGCTGTGGACCACCACCGGCAGCGGCGCGACGCGCGTCGCGGACTTCGTGCCCGGAATCGGGAACTCCGCGATCAGCCAGCTCACCGCCGTGCAGACGGCGAGCGGACCGCGCCTGTTCTTCATCGCCAACGGCAATCTGTGGATGCGCGACGTGACCTCCGGCACCACCGACCAGGTGGACCTGGACGGCGCCGTCCTCGGCGACGGCACGGCCAACAGCCAGCTGCTGACGGCCGCGGGCGGCAAGCTCTACTTCCAGGCGGGCGGCAAGCTCTGGAGCACAGACGGCGACACCACGCTGCAGTTCGCGGAAATCATCCCGCCGAAAGCGAAGCTTGAAGTGCACGTCCTGCCGGGCGAAGGCGACGATCAGCCGAGCGCCGAGGACCTGCGTGCGCAATCCCTGCTCACCATTGCGGTGGACATCGGCTCCGAGCCGGTGCCGGTGGACATCACGGCGGCGGTGCGGGCGGCCCTCGCACGCGGCGACACGCGCCTCACGCTGCGCGTGGAGAACGCGCGCGGCGAGGTGCCGGTGACCCTCGAGCTCGCCGGGCCGGCAAGCAGCGGCAAGACCGGACTGGAAGTGAAGTCGTCGACGCCGGGACTGGTGGCCGACCTCTACGCGGCCGATGGCACGGTCGTGAAGACCGGATCGCCGACGCTCGATATCCGCGCCATCGAGGCGGGCACCTACTACCTGCGCGTCTACGACCCGACGGGCACGGCGACGCAGGACGTGCCGTTCGTGATCGAGGTCGACGCCCCGATCCAGGGCTATACGCACCCGGAAACCGATCGCGACCGCATCCATGGCGGGGACGGCGACGACCTGATCACCGGCAACCAGGGCCTCGACCGTCTGTGGGGCGACAGCGGGCGCGACGACTTCATCGGCGAGAGCCTGGAGATCCGCGACCTCGACGCGCCCGCCGGCGAGACGCTGACCGCCGCGCTCTCCAGCGAGCGCAGCACCATCCCGCCCGAGGGCCCGCCGGTCGATTCCCCGATCGCAATCGTGGACGCGGGCCTGCGCGTGGCGATCGCGCAGTCGCTCGGCATCCCGGTGACGCAGTCCTACATCCCGGGCCAGTACCTGATCCACGTGCCCGACGGCAGCTTGCGCACCGACCTCGCGATCAGCGACGGCCTGAACTTCCGCGAGCGCATCCTGGCGAGCGACCTCGCCGAGCTCACGGTGCTGGACGCGTCAGGACGCGGCATCACCACGCTCGCCGGGCTGAAGTACGCGATCAACCTGACCACGCTCAATCTCGCCGGCAACCTCATCGGCGACCACGAGCTCGACCAGCTGGTGCCGTCGACCGCCTCGAGCGGCGACACGCGCGGCTTCCCCACCGGCATGCGCGAGCTGGAGAACCTGCTCCTCGACTTCAACCCGCTCACCGACCTTGCGCCGCTCACCTTCCTCGACCACCTGAAGCGGCTGTCGTTCGACGGCGCAAGCACCGCGGCGATCCTCGCGGAAGTGCCCACGCTGCATTGGCTGGAGGTCGGGGGTGTTACGCGGCGCCTCGAGTTCCTGAGCCTCGACTACGTCGCGCCGCACGGGCTGTCCGATTTCTACAATTACTACAAGCTCGGCAAGGTCTTCATCGACCAGGACGGGCCGGTCGACTTCTCCACCCTGACCAGCTCGTACAGCGACGTCTACGTCGACGGGTCCTGGGTATTCAGCACCAACAGCACCGGCGTCGCGGATCGCGCGGTCCCGATCACGCTGACGCACGGCTGGCACAACATCGAACTCGACTACTACGGCACCGCCGCCAACCTGGTCTACGACACGCAGTACGGGCCGAAGGAAGTGGTGCCCGAGAGCGCGTTGCTGCCCCTTGGCGCGCAGCAACCGATCGAGGATCTGACCCTGCTCCTCGGCCAGGACGACCTGAAGTTCCTGTCCCTCAAGGGCAACAATATCGACGACATCCGGCCGCTCACGCACCTCGACGGGCTGGAAGTGGTGCGGCTCGAGAACAACCGCATCAGCGACGTGAGCGACCTCCTCGGCGAACACATCGTCGACAACGGCGACGCGGGCTTCCAGGTCTTCGGCAACTGGCAGAGCAACCTCGCGCCGGTGGCCGCGGCGTTCGAGAAGGACTACGTGTTCCGCTCGGGCCTGTCGAGCAGCAACTCGGCGCGCTGGACCTTCGACGACCTCGAGGAAGGCGACTACGAGATCCTGGTCACCTGGCCCGAAGGGTCGTCGCGCAGCGACAGCGTGACCTACGAGGTGCGCAGCAAGGACACCACCGCGATCGTCGGCGGCCTGACCCTGTTCAACAGCGGCCTGACGCTCGGCAGCGCGACCCTCGGGGTCGGCGGTCACATCGTGACCATCAATACCGATACCGGCGAGATCCTCGGCGACGGCGACGGCGACGCCCACAAGTTCTACGGCACCTCCTACTTCGCGGTGGGCGGGGACGGCCTGACGACGATCTACGTGGAGGGCGACCTCAACATCCCGGCCGACACCATCAACGTCGTCGGCGGCAACGTGCTGTCGATCGTCGTCGGCAACGACGTCAACATGGCGCCGAACGCGGAGTTCAACCTCAGCGCGGTCGGCGCGACTCCCGGAGCCGGCGGCGGCGCGCCGGGGGCGGGCGGGGCCGCGGGCGCGGGTGGCAGCGGCGGCAAGTACTTCTTCTTCGGCTTCCCGATCGGCGCGTTCCCCGGCTTCGGCGGCGGCGGCGGCGGCGGCGGCGCGCAAGGCCTGTTCTCCTCCAACCCGGGGTCAGGGGGCGGGCAGGGAGGCGCGGGCAACACGGGCGCGGCGGGATCGACCGGCGCGGTGGGCGCCGCAGGGCAGACGGGTGGCGGCGGCTATGGCAACGCACTGGGCGGCGGTGCCGGCGGGGCAGGCGGCGAGAATTTCCTCTACGCATTCTTCCTTGGCCAGCACTACGGCGGCTTTGGCGGCGCGGGCGGCCTCGGGCAGCCGGGCGGCGCGGGCGGATTCGGCGGCGGCAGCGGCGGCGGCAATGGAGGCTGGGGATGGTGGGGCAGTAGCCGTCCGGGCGACGCAGGCGCGGCTGGATTCAACGGCTTGGCGGGCGTCGGCGGCCACAACGATGTCACCGGCGAGCAGATCTCCGGCGGAGGTGCCGGCGGCGCGGGCGGCGGCGGCTCGGGCGCAGGCGGCGGCGGTGGCGGCAGCAGCGGTTCGGGCGGCGGCGGCGCTGGTGGCGGAGGTGGATATCCGCTCTACCTGGGCAACGGTGGCAACGGCGGCAGCGGCGGCGCGGGCGGTTTCGGCGGCTTGGGCGGCGCGGGCGGCTCCGGCGGTGTAGGCGGCATCGGGGGCGCCGGCGGCGGGGCGATGCAGCTCTACGCATATGGCCGCGTGACGTTGACCAACGCGGAATTCAACGCGCAGGGCGGCGCGGGATCCGCCGGTACGGCGGGCTCGGCGGGGCAGGGCGGCACGGCGGGCTCGGCTGGCAGCAGCGGCCAAGCGGGTTCCGGTGGCAGCGGTTTTGGCGGTACTGGCGGCACGGGTGGCAGTGGAGCTGCCGGCGGCGCTGGCGCCAGCGGCGGCGTGGGCGGCGCGGGTGGCACCGGCGGCGGCGGCGCGGGCGGCACCATCAAGGTGGTCGGCTCGGTGGTCAACGCGTTCGGCACCGAAATCCACGCGGAGGGCGGCTCCGGCGGCAACACGGGAGCGCTCGGCCGCTTCGTGCTCGGCCAGAACGCGGGCTTCTTCTCCACGCAGAAGCTGGTGGGCATCACCTTCGATCTGTTTACCGGCCTGCACTTCAACTACGAGCCCACGATCAACGCGCGCGGCGGCGCGGCGGAGCTGGTCGACGGGCCGACCGGCGACAACCCGATGATCAAGCCGGGCATCGACGCTGTCCGGACGCCCTACATCCCGGGACTCGACGGCGGCGCGGCGCCTTACGGCTTGCTGCAGCTCGACAGCCATGCCGTCCTCAACCAGGCGGTGTTCGCCGCCGCGGCCCTGAAGGGCGCGCCCCTCGCCGTGGTACGCGTGGACGGCGGCATCAGCGGCCTGGTGGACGACTTCGCGGGTTACGACCTGCTGCTGTTCGCGAACCTGACCGATTCGCAGACCTTCGACGATCCGATGCTGGGCGTGAGCGCGCAGGCCTTCCAGCACGAGCTCATGCTCGGCGGCTGGACGCGCGACGGCCAGTTCATGCAGGGTGGCGGACCGGAGATACTCGATCACCTGAATCCGGGCGACGTCTACGTCATGCTGATCCCCGAGGACACGTCCGACTTCACGGTGTCGGCGTCGCTGGGCAGCGGATCAGAGAAGGTCAGCTTCCTCGCCTCGACCGAGACGCTGATCGACGGGCAGGTCCTCTTCGTGCGGCCCCCGGGCGGAACGGCGACGGTCAACCAGCAGCTCGCTCCCGCGGGCGAGGAGATCGGCGGCACGACCTGGCAGCAACTGCAGCTGCACCAGGGCTCGGGGCAGACCACCCTCACCGTGCACGTGGGCGCATCCAGCCCCGAACTCGTCATCCAGTTGAGCGATGCCTCGGGCGGGCTGGTGGCGGCCGACGGCGTGATGCTGCGCAAGGTCGGCGATGTCCTGCCGAAGCTGCGTACCCTGACGCTCGACGGTAACCCGCTCGACAACCGCGCGCACGACATCTTCCTGCCCGCGGTACAGGCGAACGATGTCGACGTGAGCTTCGACGCCGACCTCGCGCCGGTGATCACGCCGGTCGCGAACCAGCCCGCGACGACGGCCGCCTCGTTCGACGGCAACGACTACGTGCAGGTGCCCTCGAGCAGCAGCCTGTCGATGACCGGCTCGTCGACGGTGGAGGTGCGCTTCAAGATGGACAGCGCATCCGCCGGCTGGACGACGCTGGTCGACAAGTCCGACGGCAGCGGCTCCTATTCGAATCGCCCCTACGCGCTGTTCGTGAACCAGTCGAATGGCCAGATGCTGATCACGACCACGGACACGGCGGGCCTGCAGTACTGGTATGTCCCGGCCGGCACGCTGAAGCTGGGCCAGTGGTACGAGTTCGCGACGGTGATCGACCGGACCGCCGGGACGATCCACGCCTACCTGGACGGCGCCGAGGTGCTGACCGCGACATTGCGCACCAATCCCGGAGTGTCCACGTCGGTGCCGCTCTACTTCGGGCACCGGTACTACCCGGGCGGCTCGGACTTCATGGGCAAGATCGAGGACATCGCCGTCTTCGACGAGGCGCGCAGCTTCGCACAGGTCAAGGAAGACTTCGCCGGGGGCGCGGACGACGCGCAGGCCGCCGGACACTGGCGCTTCGACGCCGGCGGCTTCGCGGCCGACTCCGGCTCGAACCACAACGACGGATTTGCGGTCGGCGCGTCGCCGGTGCTCGGCCCGATCCGCCTCAAAGTGAGCGACACGCCGGGCGACCCCATCGACCTGCTGCCGGTGTTCGACGACACCCAGGTCGATGTGACCCTGGATGGCGCCTACCTGCTGGTCACCCCGGTCCCCGGCTTTACGGGCACCGCGCACATTTCGCTGGTGGCGCGCGACGGCACCGGCGCGCCGCACGACTTCCGCGGGCGCGAGAGCGAGACGGGCTTTGACGTCACTTTCGGCGCCGATGCCATCTACGGCAACAAGTTCAACGACATCGACGCCGACGGCGTGCGCGATCCGGGCGAGCCGGGCCTCGACGGCATCCAGCTGTTCCTCGACAACAACGGCAACGGTGCCCTGGATACGGGCGAGGAGGTCACCTGGACCGACCTCAACGGCGATTACGCCTTCCGCAGCCTGCCGTACGTCGCTCCGCAGCCCTTCGGGCCCGCGGTCCTCGTGGGCTCGCAGGACGTGCTGCCCAATGGCGGGGCGGGCGTGACCACCACGTCGCAGACGACCGCCAGCAACATCGTCACGCGCAGCGAGGCGACCTTCACGTTCACCGCGCAGGCGTCGAACGGCGCTCTGTCGTTCGACGGCGGCGACTACGTCAGTGTTGCGAACAGCGCGAGCCTCGCGCTCACCGGCTCGTCCACTGTAGAGGTGCGCTTCAAGCTCGACGCCGCGGCGCGCGATTGGACGCCGATCGTGCTCAAGTCTGCCGACGGCACGACCGGTACGCCGCGCACCTACTCCATGTGGGTGAACCGGAACTCCGGCCAGCTCTTCTTCTCGACGCAGGACGTCCAAGGTGCCGACCACTTCTGGTACTCGGCTTCGACGGGCCTGGTGCAGCCGGGGCAGTGGTACGAGTTCGCCACCGTCATCGACCGCCAGAGCGGCAAGGTGGCTGCCTACCTGAACGGTGCGGCGGTGGCGCTGGACGCTCCCGCGACCATCAGCACGGCGCCCGCAGTTGCCACCAACTCGCTCTACATCGGCAACGGGGGCCTCGCCAACAGCCTCGGACTGATCGGGGTGATCGACGATGTCGCCATCTGGAGCACCGCGCGCACGGGCGCACAGATCGCACTCGACTTCGCCAACGGCATACCGGGCGCCCAGGCCGGACTGGCGGCGCACTGGTCGTTCAACGAGCCCAGCGGCGGCACGGCGTCGGATTCCTCGGGCAACAAGAACGACGGGATCCTGGGGAACGGCATCGCGAGCGCGACGCCCACCCACGTGCTCGGCGGCAGCGGCGCCACGGTGACGCTCACGGGGTCGATCACGCTTGCGCCCGAGGCGACCGCCGATAACCGCAAGCTCGAGGATCTGCGCCAGGACCTGAACAACGCGCTGGCGCAGGCCAAGCTCACTGTCTTTTCGGCCGAGATCGTCGACGGTGCGATCGCCTTCGTGCTGTCGCCGCAATCGGGGTACGGCACGCTGGAAGTGAAGGCCTCGACGCACGCGACGGTCGTCGAGACCACGGTGGTCGGCGGTGCGCTGCTCACCAACCCCCGCAGCGACGATACGACAGACGGCGCGCTGGGCTTCGCCGCCGTCACGCAGGGCGTGCAGGACGTGAACGGGAACCTGGCCGCGGTCGCCTTGGAGACGACGACACCCGATGGCGGCGTCCTCGAAACGGCGATTGGCGGCAGCGCTCAGACGGAGACGGTCTCGACCACGGTCGTCGCTCTCGACCTCTACAGCGGCGGCCTGCACGCGACACTCACGCTGACGCCGGCGACGGTCGCGGATAACGGCGCCCTCGCGGCGCTGCTCGACGACCTGAATACGCAGATCGGCGGCTCGGCGCTCGCCGGCAAGGTGTTCGCCACGCTGGCCGGTGACCGCGTGCGCTTCTCGACGTCGATGAACGGTTCGTCGGTGTTCCTCACCGTGCTCGGCTCGACGCAGTCCAGCGCGGTGGCGACCACCACGTTCGCCGTCGGGGCGCAGCAGGTTCGGCAGCTGCCGACCAGTTCCCAGTCCCAGGCGCTCGGTTTCGACGAGGACGGCGCGAACGGAACCGACCGCACGTACCTGGTCGCCGAGGTGCCGCAGGTGGGCTGGCACCCGACTACCGGCACGGTGATCGGGACGGAGCTGGTGCTGGGCGTGCTGCCGGTGCTGTTCGGGGGCGCGGGCCAGATCGCCGAGAACGTGGACTTCGGCAACCTGATCGTCGTCAACCTCGACATGGGGTCCGATCGCACGGTGCACGAGGGCGACCTGGTCACGCTCACGCCGCAGATCAGCGACCCGCTGGGACGGCCGGATCCATTCACCTACCTGTGGCTGGTCGAGTCCGACAACGGCCAGGTCGTCGGCAGCGGCACCGACGCGAGCTTCAGCTTCACGCCCTACGACAACGGCAACTACACCCTGCGGCTGTTCGTCACCGACGCCGAGCGCGGCTTCGCCGCGCAGCCGGGCGTCGTGCACGTCGCCGCGCTGAACGTGGCGCCGGCCTTCGAGGCGGGTGAGAACCGCGCGCTCGACGAAGGCGGCCTGCTGTCGCTCGACCTTCCGTTCACCGATCTGGGCACCAACGACACCCACACGGCGCTCATCGAGTGGGGCGACGGGGCTTCCGACCCGTTCGCGTCGCTGGCAGAGGCGATGGGCGCGGGCAGCATCGCGGCCGGCCATGCCTACGCGGACGACGGCCAGTACACGGTCACGGTGACCCTCACTGACGATGACAAAGCCTCGACAGTCAATTCCTTCGCAGTCTCGGTCGCCAATACGGCGCCGACGGTAGATGCTGGCGCCGACCGCACGACGACCGAGGGCACGCTGGTCAAGCTCGAGGACCTCGCCGGCGTCAGCTTCCACGACGGCGGCACGGCCGATACGCACAAGGCGACAGTCGATTGGGGCGACGGCACCGCCGTCGAGGAAGTGATCGTGAATGAGGCGCCGTCCGGCCCGCCGGGCTCGACGGCCGGCCTGACCGGAACCTTGTCCGCAGGCCACGTCTACGCCGACAACGGGACCTACACGGTCACGTTCACGGTGCAAGACGACGAGGACTCGACGGGCACGGATTCCTTCGACATCACGGTTCTGAACGCCGCACCGGTGGTCACGCCGCGCGGCGGCCAGACCGGGCTCGAAGGTCAGCTGATCCAGCTCGAGAACGTGCTGTTCAGCGACGCGGGGACACTCGACACGCACAGCGGCACGGTCGACTGGGGCGATGGCACTGGCCCGGTGGCGCTGGTGATCGACGAGGCTCCCTTCGGCCCGCCGGGCTCGACCGCGGGGCTGCACGGCACCTTGAATGGCAGCCACGTGTATGCCGATAACGGCAACTACACCGTCACCTTTACCCTGGTGGACGACGACGGCGGCGTGGCCACCGAGACGCTGGCGATGCAGATCCTGGTGGACAACCTCCCGCCGGTGGTGACCGCCGGCGCGGGTGCCACCATCAACGAGGGCGACAGCTTCAGCCTGTCAGGCGCCGGATTCTCCGATGCCGGTACCGCCGACACTCACAGCGCGATCATCGACTGGG
>JBGPPD010000092.1:0-10642 GCA_041488375.1 Gammaproteobacteria bacterium
ATCGCCTTGAACTCGCTCATCGGCCCGCGCGCCTCGCGCGTCATCGGCCCCATGCTGCGTTCCAGGCAATGGTCGATGTGATCGTGGATCAGCGCGCGTTTCGCGTTGGCGATCGCCTTTTCCACCGCGTGCAGCTGCTGCGCCAGTTCCAGGCAATCGCGCCCTTCGCCGATCATCGCCACGATGCTGCGCAGATGGCCTTCGGCGCGCCGCAAGCGGCGCACGACGTCGGGGTGGGTGAGGTGGAGTTTCTGCGCCATTTTTTGATCCTATCCTCCCCCACAGGATAAGGCAAGCGCCCGACTAGAGGGGATGCCGAGAGAGAATCGGCTTCAGCGGCAAGCCTGCCGGATCGATTGCGCCATTTCGTCCGGCGAGGCGAACACGATCGATGCGCGGTCGCCCTGCATGCCGGCGCCGACGATGACCGGCTTGCCGGGGGCGGGGCCGAGCTTGCTCGAATCGGTTTTGAAGCGCAGGTTGAATTCCCAGACTTTCTCGGTTTTGCCGTCCGCCGTCTCGACAGTGTAGGTGTCGCCGCAATGCGTGATCGAGCGCACCTGCCCGGCGGACGGGGCCTTTTTCAAGTCGGGCTTCTGCCGCGCCATGCCCATCATTCCGCCCCGCGCGGCGGGCGGCGCCCGGTTCTCGTCCACGGACTTCAGGAAGGCGATCAGGTCCTGGCGCGCCCGGCGGTCCTTGATTCCGGCGAAGGTCATGCTCGTGCCCGGAACGAGCTGGGCCGGATTCGCGAGCCATTGGTCAAGGGTCTTCTCGTCCCATTTAATGCTAGAGCGCTTGAGGGCGTCGGAATAGCGCATGAATCCTTCCGTCGTCCCGGCTTTGTGGTTCCAGACGTGCGCGAGGCTCGGGCCGGTCAGGTGCTCGCCCGGCTGGAGGGAGTGGCAGGCCATGCATTGGCCGGAGAGTTGGGCGCCGCGCTTCGCGTCGCCGGCCCCGAGCGCAATGCCGCCCGGGAGCAGCAACGCAAAGGCGGCGCAACACACAATGGCTCGCACTATGAGCCAGTCATCTTGTAGCCGTGCGTACGCCAGCAATCGCGCATGTTCTTCACTGCGGGCTTGTCCATCAGCTGCGCGTGCTTGCTGAAGCAATCGCGCATCGCGGAATCGCTTGGCGCGGCGAGCGACGCCGCAAAGGGGGTAACGGCGATGACCAGGACCGCTGCTGCGAGTAAGGCTTTCATGGTGACTCCTTTGTCACATAGACCGCAGTATTGCGCGCCCTGCGGCGAGGCTTGCATGGAGTTCGACCATCGCGAGCTCCAGGAATTTCGAACTGCTGCACGGCGTTACTTCACGTCGGTAATGACGAAATCCTTTCCCTCCTCCTTGAACTCGAAGTGGACTTTCTTGTCCTTGACGAGCTTGTCGAGCAGGGCTTTGTCCTTCACGCTGAAGGCCATCGTCATGGCCGGCCAATCGAGGCTCTGCACCGGCCCGTGCTTGATCGTGACTTTGCTCTTTGCGGCATCCACGTTGGTGACCACGCCAGCGGCCTTGTGGACCGTTCCCTTGGCCTCTTTATTCCCCATTTTCATGTCCATGTCCTTCATGTCCATGTCCTTCATGCCCTGTGAGTAGGCGGCCGGCACGACGGCAAGCATTGCGACGACGGCAAGTACGATTTTCACTTAGCTTCTCCTTTCAGGTTGAGCGTACGGCGGCGTAGCAGCAGGTACACCGCCGGAATGACGAACATGGAAAGCAGCGGCGCGGTGATCATGCCGCCCACCATCGGCGCGGCGATGCGCCGCATGACCTCGGAGCCGGTGCCCGAGCCCCACAGGATGGGCAGCAGGCCCGCGATGATGACGGCCACGGTCATCGCGATGGGCCGTATCCTCAGCGCAGCGCCCTCGACGATCGCCTCGGTCAAATCCTTGACGTTGCCGAGACGCCCTTCGTGTTCGCGCTTGGAGACGGCCTGGTTTACATAGAGAAGCATGACCACACCGATCTCGGCCGCCACACCCCCGAGTGCGATAAAGCCCACCGCGGACGCGATCGACATGTTGTAGCCGAGCAGAAATATCAGCCAATAACCGCCCACGAGCGCGAACGGCAGCGTCGCCATCAGCAACAGCGCCTCTGCGACGCGCCGAAACGTCAGATATAGAAGCACGAAGATGATGAGCAGCGTCGCCGGCACGACGATCTTGAGTTTGGCGGTGGCCCGTTGCAGAAACTCGAACTGGCCGGACCACGCCATGGAGTAGCCGGCGGGGAGCTTGATCTCCCGGGCAACCGCTTTCTGCATGTCGCGCACCGCGGAACTGAGATCGCGTCCCTGGAAATCGATGTATACCCAACCGGACAGTCGCGCGTTCTCGCTCTTCAGCATCGGCGGGCCGTCGCTGATGGTGATCGCCGCCACGTCGCCCAGCCGCAGTTGCGCGCCGCGCTCGGTGAGTACCGGCAGATCGCGGATCTTCTCGACCGAGTCACGTATCTCGCGCGGATAGCGCAAGTTGATCGGAAAGCGCTGCAACCCCTCGACGGTCTCGCCGATGTTGTCGCCGCCGATCGCCGCCGAGACGATGCTCTGCACGTCGGCGATGTTCAGTCCGTAGCGCGCCGCCTTGTCGCGGTCGATCTTGACATCGATATAGCGCCCGCCGGACAGGCGCTCGGCGAACGCGGAGGTCACCCCCGGCACCTGCTTCACAGCGCGCGCCACCTCGGCCGAGATGCGGTCGACCTCCCGCAGGTCCATGCCCGCGACCTTCACACCGACGGGGCTCTTGATGCCGGTGGCAAGCATGTCGATGCGGTTGCGGATCGGCGGCACCCAGATGTTCGACAACCCGGGCACCTTGACGGTACGGTCCAGTTCCTCGACCAGCTTCTCGGGCGTCATTCCTGGCCGCCACTGCTCGCGCGGTTTGAACTGGATCGTGGTCTCGAACATCTCCAGCGGCGCCGGGTCGGTCGCCGTTTCGGCGCGTCCGGCTTTACCGAAGACGCTCGCGACTTCGGGAACGGTCTTGATCAGCCGGTTGGTCTGCTGCAGGAGTTCCGCCGCCTTGCCGCCCGATATGCCGGGCAGCGCCGAGGGCATATAGAGCAGGTCGCCTTCATCGAGCGGCGGCATGAATTCTCCGCCGATGCGCGTCACGGGATAGAGGGTCGCAGCCAGGACCACCAGCGCGAACAACAGCGTGACTTTGGGAAAAGCCAGTACCCTGTCGAGCAGCGGCCGATAGAGCGCGATCAGCCAGCGGTTGAGCGGGTTTTTCCTTTCGTCGGGAATTCTGCCGCGAATGAGATAGCCCATGAGCACCGGAATCAGCGTCACCGCCAGCCCGGCGGCGGCGGCCATCGCGTAAGTCTTGGTGTAGGCCAGCGGCGAGAACAGGCGTCCTTCCTGCGCTTCGAGCGTGAACACCGGAATGAAGGAGAAGGTGATGATCAACAGCGAGGAGAACAGCGCCGGCCCCACTTGCGCCGCCGCATTGCCGATCACGCGCCACTGTTCGTCGCCTTCAAGTTTCCGGTCCGGGTGCGCGTGGTGCCACGCCTCGATGTGCTTGTGCGCGTTCTCGATCATCACCACCGCGGCGTCCACCATCGCGCCGATGGCGATCGCAATGCCGCCCAGCGACATGATGTTGGCGTTCACCCCCTGGTAGGTCATGACGACAAACGCCATCAGGATGCCCAGCGGCAGCGAGACGATCGCGACAAGGGCGGAGCGTAGATGAAACAGGAATATCACACACACCAGCGCCACGACGATGAACTCCTCGACCAGCTTTTGGCCGAGGTTGGCGATGGCGCGTTGGATGAGGCTCGAACGGTCGTAAACGGGGACGATCTCGACACCCGGCGGCAGGCTCGGCTTGAGTTTTTCGAGTTTTGCCTTGACCGCGTCGATGGTCTGGAGCGCGTTCTTGCCCGAGCGCATCACGATCACGCCGCCGGCCACTTCGCCCTCGCCATCGAGCTCGGCGATGCCGCGCCGCATCTCCGGGCCGATCTGCACGCGCGCCACATCGCCAAGCCGCACCGATACGCCCGCCTCGGTCGTCAGCAGCGGAATCTTGCGAAAATCGTCGAGCGACTGCAGATAGCCGGAGGCGCGCACCATGTATTCCGCTTCCCCCAGTTCCAGCACCGACCCGCCGGTCTCCTGGTTGGCGCGCTGCACCGCTTCGATGACTTTCGTATGCGGAATGTTGAACGCCCGCATGCGGTCGGGGTCCAGCACGATCTGGTATTGGCGCACCATGCCGCCCACGCTCGCCACCTCGGCGACATTGGGCACCGCTTTCAACTCGTACTTGAGGAACCAGTCCTGCAAAGCACGTAGTTGCGACAAATCCGTCTTGCCGCTCCTGTCCACCAGGGCGTATTCGTACACCCAGCCCACGCCGGTCGCGTCGGGCCCCAGGGACGCTTTGGCCTGCGGCGGCAGCCGCGACTGCACCTGATTCAGGTATTCGAGCACTCGCGAACGGGCCCAGTACTGGTCGGTGCCGTCCTCGAACAGGATGTACACGAACGAATCGCCGAACATCGAGTAGCCGCGCACCGTGCGCGCGCCCGGGACCGACAGCATGGTGGTGGCCAGGGGATAGGTCACCTGGTTTTCCACGATCTGCGGCGCCTGCCCCGGATAGGTGGTGCGGATGATCACCTGCACATCGGACAGGTCCGGGATGGCATCGAGGGGTATTCGGAACATCGCCCATGCGCCCCAGGCTGAGATCATCAAGGTGGCGAGCAGCACCAGGAAACGGTTGGCGATCGACCAGCGGATGAGCTTGGCGATCACGGCTTCATCCCTTGCATGCCGTCGTGCGCCGGGCCGGCGGCAGGGGTGATGCTCGTGATCTCGAACGTCCCGTCCTTGGCCTGACGAAATTCGAACGAGACGGTGTCGCCCACGGCGATGTTCTTCGGCAGTCCGTTGGGCGGCACGCTGAAACCCATCGTCATCGGGCCCCAGTTCAGCGTTGGGATGGGACCGTGTGACAGCGTGATCTCGTCCTTGCCGATGCTCTCGACCTTGCCGGCGCCTCGATGCGTCGCGCCTGCGGAGTTTGCGGAGTCCATCGCGGGGGCACCGCCCATGCGCAAGCTCGTGGCCTTCAGGCTCGCTTCGGAGTCGATCAGGAACTGGCCAGAGACCACCACCTTCTGGCCTGCTGCGAGCCCCGTGCGGATTTCGCTCCGGCCATTGACCTCCATACCGACGTCGACGTTGACCGGGACGAACTTGCCGGCATCCTGCTCCACGATGACTACGCTGCGCGTCCCCGTCCGGATCACCGCTTCGGTCGGCACCAGCAGCGCCTCTTTGCGCGCCATCGGCGTGAAGTTGACGGTGGCGAACATGCCGGGCACCAGCAGGCCGCCGGGATTGGCAAGCTCGACGCGCGCCTTGAAGGTGCGCGTTGCGGCGTTGACATCCGGAAGAATGGCGCCCACCCGCCCCTTGAGCACCATGCCGGGAAAGGCCGGCGCGCGGACTTCCACCGGGTTGCCTGGCCGTACGTCGCTGGCCTGGCTTTCGCGGATATCCGCGTTCACCCAGACTGTGCCGAGTCCATTGATCCGGAATAGCGGCGCCCCGGCCATCACCGTCATGCCTTCGCGCGCACCGAGCTCCGTGACCACGCCGCCGATGGGGGCGAACACGGTCAGGCGCGGATGGATAGTGCCGGCGGATTCGACCAACCGGATCTGCTCTTCACTCATGCCGACCAGGCGCATGCGCTGGCGGGCGCCCTCCAGCAGGGCTTCCAGCCGGGTGCCGGCCATGCGCCGCACAGAGAGGTATTCCTCCTGCGCCGCGACCCACTCCGGGACGTACAGCTCGGCCAGCGACTGGCCTTTGCGCACGGGATCGAGCGGTGCACGGACGTAGAGTCTCTCGACAAAGCCGCTGCTGCGCGCCTGCACCACGGCAACGTCGCGTTCGTTGTACGCGACGTTGCCCACGGCTTCGACGGCCGGTGCCAGTGCGCCCCGGGTGACTTGCGCAGTGCGCACGCCGAGATTCTGCTGAACGCGCGGGCTGATCGTGACTCTGCCCTCCTCGCCATCGCCATCGGCGTAGACCGGCACCAATGGCATGTCCATGAAGGGCGACTTGCCGGGCTTGTCAAACTTCTGCCCCGGCACCATCGGATCGTGCCAGTAGAGTATTTTCTTGCCGCGGGCCGCGTCTGCGTCGCCGGAAGCCGGGGCGGCCATTTTCATGCCCTGATTCATGCCGATCGAGTAAAGGCCAAAACCGCCTGCGCCGATGAGGCCCGCGGCGCAGAGCCCGAGGATGAGGTGCGTGGTCTTCATTTGGGTTCCTGCGTCGGGGTTGTTGCGGCATCCTCGGGAAAGAGGAAATTGAGCTGCGCCCACAGGCGCGCGGTTTCCATCTCCAGCTGTACGGCCTGCATGCGCACATCGATTTCGTTGCGGCGAGCCATCAGCAGATCGGTCAGATTCGCCTTGCCGCCGAGGTAGGCGGCCAGCGCGGCCTGGGTGCGCTCCTGCGCAAGGGGGCCGAGCTCACGCTCGTAGCGCGCGTGGCGTTCGCGGCCGTTCTCCCACTCGGTGATCATGCCGCGCACTTCGCCCACCAGGGCGCGCAGCGCTTCCTCACGCTGCGCCCTGGCCTGCTCGGCCATCGCCAGCTTGGCGGAAATTTCGCGCTCCTGGCGATGGCTCCGGTCCCACTGCAGCGGGATCGATACGCCGATTGAAACCATGTTCGAATAGGCAGGGCCGCGCTGGCTGTAGGTCGCCTCGACGCTCCAGTCGGCTTTCTTGTTCGCCTGGGCGAGCCTGGCTTCGGTCAACGCAATTTCTTCCTGTGTCGCGAAGACCGCGATCTGCGCTTGATGGCCAAGCTGGGTCTCGAGCGAGCGCGCGTCCAGACGAACGGAATCGATCGCGGGCGTGCCCGCCAGCGGCGCATCGGCGCCGTCACCGATCCAGCGGGCCAGGTTGACCTTGGCGGCGCGGACGCGGCTGGCGAGCTCGCTCGCCCGGTCCTCGAGTCCGGCCAGGGCGCCGTGCGCCGCGATGACATCGGCCCGGTTGCCGCGCCCGCCGCGGTAGGCGCCTTCGGCGGCCGTGATTTCAAGCTTCACGCCTTTTGCCTGCTCGGCAATCACCTGCGCCATCGCCTCGGCATAGTAGCGACCCAGCCAGGCGAGCGCGGTGTCGCGCCGGATCGCGGCGAGCGCAGCCGCTTTTTCGGCGCGAGTCTTCTCGGCTTCGTCCTCGAAGCGCTTCGCGCGCAGTTCGCGCTTTTCGGCGCGCGTGAACTCCTGCATGAGGCCGATGCGGCGCATGGTCATGAAGTCGCGCGTGAGGCTGAACTGGTCGGCGCCGTCGATCGGCAGGTTGTCCACGCCGAGCCTGAGCGCCGGGTCGGGGAGCTGCCCGGCGGCGGCGGCCATCTCCCGAGAGGCGGCGATGGCGGAGTCTTGCGCGGCGAGTTGCAGCGAACGCCCGACCGCCCGGCCTTGCGCTTCGGAAAGCGTGAGCGGCGCATCCGGCTTCAGGACCTGCGCGCCGAGCGGCGCGCTCGTGGCGGCGGCCAGCGCCACCGCGCAAAACATCAGGAATCGCATGACATTCTCCGTGCAAAAAACGTCGCGCTGCCGGCGATTGCGGGCAGCGTGCTACATCACACGGAGAATCAGATGAGGAGTTTTCGGAACAGAACGCGCGGCGGTACACTGCCGGGCGGCGACGCCGCCAGCCCGCGCCGGCTTGGCGATTGCCCATCGGCGAGCGGCACGAACAGCACCGGCGCGTCGGCTGGTGCGCGCACGAGCGTGGCGGGCAATTCGAAAATCTGAAGATCGGCCGTGCAATGCGCGACGCAGCCGGTGCCGAGCTGGGGTCCCAAATCGGCATCCGGCATGTCGCAGCAGTCATGGGCCGCCGCCTGCGCCATGCTGCCGCGGTCCATCAGGCAGGCAGCGAGCGCCACACTGCCCTGCGCGTACAGCAGCAGGGCGATGAGCGCCAGGGCAATGCGGCGGACGGCTCGCGATTTCATGATGGGGCGATGCGGATTCTATCCCCGCGGACGCCCGTCGGCTTGATATGCCTCAAGTCCGTGCCGGGTCCCTGTCGATGCCCGGCTGGCGAGAAAAAGGGCGAACGCGGGCAATACCAGCCATTGCGCGACGGGCGACAGGCCGACTTCGAACCCGGCCAGGCCGATCGTCGGCATGGCTTTCGAGTACGACCAGCTTTGCAGGAGGGCGATGTTCACCGACTCGCCGACGACGGTGTAGCCGGCGCCAATCAGAGTGGCCAGAGTCCCGATGCGGCCCCAACGCCAATGCGCGAGCGCGCCTTCGCCGGCGGCCATCAGCGCGAGAACCAGCGCTGTTCCGCCGATGACGACATCTCCCAGCGTGCAGTGCATGACCGAATATGCAACGGTCCACGCCGGAGCTTCGCGCCAGAGCGTGTAGAGCGGCAGATGCGCAACCTCCCAGACCAGGTTCAAGCCGCCCAGCCAGGGCAGGTAGCGGCGCGCAATGAACAGCCGCGTCGCCCGGTCGCTGTACCACCTGATCATGTGCCACGAATCAGGTTCGTCATAGGGACTTGCGCCGCAGGCGCAGGGCGTTCATCACCACCGACACCGAGCTCGCCGCCATCGCGGCGCCGGCAAACACCGGCGAGAGCAGCAGGCCGAACGCGGGGTACAGCACGCCCGCGGCAATGGGGATGCCGAGCGCGTTGTAGCCGAAGGCGAACAACAGGTTCTGCCGGATGTTGCGCATGGTGGCGCGGGAGAGCGCGGCCGCGCGCGCGATGCCGCGCAGGTCGCCCTTCACCAGCGTCACGCCCGCGCTCTCCATCGCCACGTCGGTGCCGGTGCCCATGGCGATGCCGACGTCGGCCTGTGCGAGCGCCGGCGCGTCGTTGATCCCGTCGCCGGCCATCGCCACCCTGCGGCCCTCGGACTGCAGTCGCTTGACGTGCTTCACCTTGTCCTCCGGCAGCACTTCGCCCACCGCTTCGTCGATGCCGAGCTGGCGCGCGACCACAGCCGCGGTGCGCTTGGAGTCTCCGGTGAGCATGACGATGCGCACCCCGCGCGCCTTCAGCGCTGCGATGGCCTCTGGCGTGCTCTCCTTCACCGGATCCGCCACCGCCGCCAGGCCGCGGGTAACGCCGTCGAGGGCGAAAAACACTACGGTCTTTGCTTCGCCGCGCCATTTTTCCGCGCGCGCTTCCCATGCCGCCGTGACTGCCCCTTGTTGCCGGAGAAACGCCTGATTTCCGACAAGAACGCTGCGTCCGCCGACCCGCGCCCGCACGCCCATGCCATTCACCGCTTCGAAGGACTCGGCGCGGACCGGGACTGCGCCACGCGCCTTTGCACCCGCGACGATGGCCGTCGCGATCGGATGCTCGGAGAGTTGCTCCACCGCCGCGACGAGTCCAAGCGCCTCGAGCTCGCTCATGCCCTCGCAGGCGAAGTCGGTCAACGCCGGCTTGCCAAGGGTCAGGGTGCCGGTCTTGTCCACCACCAGGGTGTCGATGCTGCGCATGCGCTCGATCGCCTCGGCGTTGCGGAACAGGATCCCCAGGCCGGCGCCGCGGCCCATCGCCACGGTCATCGAGATCGGCGTCGCCAGGCCGACTGCGCAGGGACAGGCGATGATCAGCACCGCGATCGCATTGAGCAAGGCGTACGCGGCTGCCGGCGCCGGGCCGAACAGCCACCACGTGGCGGCGGTAAGGAGCGCGATCAGCACCACGACCTGCACGAAGTAGGCGGCGATCACGTCCGCGAGCCGCTGGATGGGCGCGCGCGTGCGCTGCGCCTCGCCGACCATGTGGATGATGCGTGCGAGCAGCGTATCCGCGCCCACGCGCTCCGCGCGTATCTCGAGCGAGCCGCTGCCGTTCACCGTCGCCCCGGTGACCCGATCGCCCGGGCTCTTCCCCACCGGCACCGGCTCGCCGGTGATCATGGATTCATCCACGTGGCTCGCACCGTCGAGGACGCTGCCGTCCACCGGCACCTTGTCGCCGGGCTTCACGCGCAGCCGGTCGCCCGGCTGGACGGCGTCGAGCGGCACCTGTTCTTCGCTGCCGTCCTCGCGCAACCGCCAGGCCAGGTTCGGCGCGAGTTCGAGCAACTGCCGGATCGCCTGGCTGGTCTGCCCCATGGCGCGCAACTGCAGCACGTCGCCCAGCAGGACCAGCGTCACGATCACCGCAGCCGCCTCGAAATAGGTGCCGACCGCGCCGTCATGCTCGCGGAACTCCTGCGGGAACAGGCCCGGCAGGAAAATCGCGGCGAAGCTGAACAGGTAGGCGAGCCCCACGCCCAGGCCGATCAGCGAGTACATGTTCAGCGCCCAGGAGCGCAGCGACAGCCAGAACTTGCGCAGGATCGGCCAGCCGGCCCAGAAGACCACCGGTGAGCCGAGCCCGAACTCGATCCATCCGCGCTGGCGCGGCGCCAGTCCCAGCGCGTCGTGGACGCCGACCATCGGCGACATGGCGAGGAATACCAATGGAATCGACAGGGCAATGCCGATCCACAGGCGCCGCGTCAGGTCGCGCAGCTCGGTGTCGTCCTGCTCCGCCGCTGCCGCGCCCACGGGCACGAGCGCCATGCCGCAGAGCGGGCA
>JBGPPD010000093.1:0-10637 GCA_041488375.1 Gammaproteobacteria bacterium
TCGCGCGCCAGCACCGCATCCACGGTGAGGCGGCCAAGGCCCGGGATGGCGTACACCGACTCGGTGACCACCACGCCGCCGATCAGCAGCGCGATGCCGATGCCGATCACGGTGGCGATCGGCACCGCCGCATTGGCGAGCGCGTGGCGCACCAGCACGCGCGCCTCCGGCAGGCCCTTGGCGCGCGCGGTGCGGATGTAGTCCTCGCCCAGTGCCTCCAGCACCGAGGCGCGCGTCACCCTCGCGATCAACGCGATGTAGATCACCGACAGCGTGATCGCCGGCAGGATCAGGTGCTGCAGGAACGGCCAGAAGCCCTCGGCCAGGCGCCGGTAGCCCTGCACCGGGAACCAGCCAAGCTTGAGCGACAGGACCCAGATCAGCAGGTAGGCGAGCACGAACACCGGCACCGAGAAGCCCATCACCGAGAAGCCCATCAGCGCGCGGTCGAACCAGCCGCCGAAGCGCCAGGCGGCGATCACGCCCAGCGGCACCGAGACCAGCACCGCGATCAGGATGGTGAGCGTGGCGAGCGCCAGGGTCGGCTCGATACGCTGGCCGATGAGCTGGGTCACCTGCATCTTGTAGAAGAAGGACTGGCCCAGCTCGCCCTGCAGCAGGTTGCCGAACCAGATGGCGAACTGCACCGGCAAGGAGCGGTCCAGGCCGAGTCCTGCGCGGATGGCGGCGATCTGCTCGGCGTTGGCGGCATCGCCGGCCAGGATCGCGGCCGGATCGCCCGGCGTGAGCCGCAGCATCAGGAACACCAGCACCGCCACGACGAGCAGCACGGGGATGGTTGACAGCAGGCGGCGCGCGATGAACAGGACCATAGCAAAAGGGCCCCATGGGGGGCCCCTGGATTCAAGTCTCCGTCAGGCTAGTTCTTCTTCACGTTCCAGTACACGTCGCCCGAGCCGATCACCCAGCCGCTGATGTTCTTGCGTGCGGCGAGCGGGTTGACGTACTCGCCGAGCGGCGCGTGCGTGCCGATCTCGAAGGCGCGCACCTGGATCGCTTCGGCGAGCGCCTTCTTCTTCGCCTCGCCGGTCTCGCGCGCGAACTGGTCGCGCAGCTTCTCGATCTGCTCGTCTTTCGGCCAGCCGAACCAGGACTTCTCGCCGTCGGCGGCGATCGCCGCGTTGGTCAAGGGGTTCCACACGTCCGGCGCGAGCCACGCGGTGAGGAACATGTTCCAGCCGCCCTGCGCCGGCGGGTCCTTCTTCGCGCGGCGCGACACTACCGTGTTCCAGTCCATCGCCTGCAGGTCGACCTTGAAGCCGGCCTGGCGCAGCAGTTGCGCCGCCACGTCGGGCAGCTTCTGGATCGCGGCGAGGTCGGTCGGCTTGAGGATCACCACCGGCGTGCCGTCGTAGCCCGAGGCCTTGAGCAGTTCCTGCGCCTTGCGCATGCTCGATTTGGACTGGATGTCGCTGCCCTTGGCGCTGCCGTAGGGCGTTCCGCAGGTGAACATCGACGCGCAGGTCTTGTAGAACTCCTTGATGCCGACCTGCGCGCGCAGGAACGGCTCCTGCTGCATCGCCGCCAGCGCCGCCAGGCGCACCTTCACGTTGTTGAACGGCGGCTGCAGGTGGTTGAAGCGGCCCATGTACTGGAAGCCGAGCGGGTCCTTGTTGACCAGCACTACGCCGTCGGCCTTCTTCAGCTGCTCATAGCTCTCGAACGCAGGACGCTCGAGGACGTCGATCTCGCCCTTGGCCAGCGCGTTGACCTGCGCCTGCGCGTCGCGCAGCGCGAGATTCCACTCCACGCGGTCGACGTAGACGAACTTGCCGCCCGCGGTGCCCGACGGCGCTTCCCTGCGCGGCCGGTATTTCGGGTTCCTGACGTAGACCGCCTTGTCGCCGGGCTTGAACTCCTCGCGCTTGAAGATGTAGGGCCCCGAACCGATGTACTCCTCGATCTGCTTGTCGGCGGGCGTATCCGCGACCCGCTTGGGCATGATGAAGGGCACGTTCGACGAGGGCTTGCCCAGGGCTTCCAGCATGATGCCGCAGGCCTCGCGCAGGAAGATGCGGAAGGTGTTCGGCGCGGGCGCATCCATGCGCTCGATGAAGGTCATCAGCTTTTGCCCCATGGCGTCGCGCTTGCCCCAGCGCGCGATCGAGGCGGTCACGTCCTCGCCGGTGACCGGCTTGCCGTCGTGGAATTCCAGGCCTTCGCGCAGCGTGAAGGTCCACAGGCGCTGGTCCGGGCTCACGGTCCACTGGTCCACCATCTGCGGCCGCACGCGGTTCTTCTCGTCGGTGCCGAACAGCGTGTCGTAGATCATGTAGCCGTGGTTGCGCGCCATGAATTGCGTGGTCCAGATCGGGTCGAGGATCGACAGGTTGGAGTGCGGCACCACGCGCAGCACCTTGTCCTGGGCCGAAGCAGAGAACGCGGCGCCCGCGGCAGCGGCGAGCAAAACAGCGGCGACGATCTTGCGGTTCATGCGGGTATCCTTGGGCTCGGACGGACGAAAAAGAGGGTAGCAGGCCATGGCACGCATCGCAATCGGCGGATTCCAGCACGAGACCAATACGTTTGCGCCCTCGCCGGCGGATTACGCGGCGTTCGAGGCGGGCGGCGGCTGGCCGGGCGTGCAGTACGGCGAGCCCCTGTTCGGTGCGGTGGCGGGGGCCAATATTCCCGCTGCTGGTGCCATCGAGGCGCTGCGCGCCTCGGGCCACCAGCTGGTCGGCACGGCGTGGGCGGCGGCGAGCCCTTCCGCGGCCGTGACCTCGGACGCGTTCGAACGCATCGCCGGCGAGATGGTCAAGCGCCTCAAGGAAGCGCTGCCGGTCGACGGCGTGTACCTGGACCTGCACGGCGCGATGGTGAGCGAGCGCCACGACGACGGCGAGGGCGAGCTGCTGCGGCGCATCCGCGAAACGGTCGGCGCGCGCGTGCCGGTGGCGGTGAGCCTGGACCTGCACTGCAATTTCACGCGCGCCATGTTCGAGCGCGCCGACGCTTTCGTCGCCTACCGCACCTATCCGCACGTGGACATGGCCGAGACCGGTGCGCGCGCCGCACAGCTGCTGGACCGCATGCTCCGCGGCGGTGCGCGCTTGGCCGGGGCGTGGCGCGCGTTCGACTACCTGACCGGGATCCCGTCGCAGTGCTCGTTCATCGAGCCGTGCAAGGGGATTTACGCCGACCTGGCGATGCTCGAGCGCAAGCACGATGCGGTGCTCTCCTTCACGCCGGGCTTCCCGATGGCCGATTTCGCCGAGTGCGGCATGGCGGTGTTCGGCTACGGGGCGGAGGCGAAGAAGGTCGAGCTCGCGGTGGAGGAGCTGCGGGGTCGCGTGGCGGACGCGGAGAAGGACTTCGCGCTCGAGCTGCACCTGCCGGATGACGCGGTGGCGCGCGCGCGCGCGTGTGGCGAGAGCGGCCGGCCGGTGGTGCTGGCGGATACGCAGGACAATCCGGGGGCGGGCGGCAACGGGGATACGACCGGGTTGTTGGCTTCGCTGGTAGGCCAACGCGCCGAAGGCGCCGTGCTCGGACTGCTGATCGACAAGGAGTCGGCGACGAAGGCGCACGAGGCAGGGCAAGGGGCAACGCTCGCTTTCTCTCTTGGCGGGAAATCCCGCGTGCCTGGAGATGCTCCCTTCGTAGGGGAATTTACGGTTGAGAAACTCGGCGACGGCAAGTTCACCTGTACGGGCCCGATGTTCAAGGGTTTCCGCATGACGCTGGGGAACATGGCGCTGTTGCGCAGCAAGGCCGCGCCGGGCGTGCGCGTGGTGCTCGCCTCGCGCAAGTGCCAGGCCGCCGACCAGGAGATGTTCCGGCACGTCGGCATCGAGCCGAGGACGCAGAAGATCCTGGCGCTGAAGAGTTCCGTGCACTTCCGCGCCGACTTCGAGCCGATCGCGAAAGAAATATTGGTGGTAAAGGCGCCGGGGCCGGCCTTGGCGGACCCGGTGGAGTTCAAGTGGACGAAACTGAGGAAGGGCGTTCGGCTAAGGCCGCTGGGACCGGTGTATCAAGGTTGAAAATCGGGGTCTGACCCCGATTTATTCGGGCCAGGTCTTTTGCGACGGCCTCAGCAGCTCGATCTTCCGCGATAGCCTCAATACACCGGCGTCGTCGAAGCGCGACCCGATGAGCTGCACGCCGATCGGCAATCCATCGGCGCTGAAGGTCCAGTTGACCGACGCCGCCGGCTGCTCCGACATGTTGAACGGCACCGTGAACGCAATGTGCGGCAAGGCATTGTGCGGATCGTTGCCGGGGCAGGGCAGCTCCGCCTCGTAGGGCAGGATCGGCGAGGTGGGCGAGATGACGTAGTCGTAGGGCTCGCAGGCGGCGACCGCCGCCTCGCGCATCGCCATCACCTGGCCGTAGGCTTGCATCACGTCGCGGCCGCTGAAGTCTCGAGCCCGCCAAGTGCACCACTCGGCAATGAAAGGCAGCACCTTCTTCTGCCGCTCCGGAGGCAACTGCACGAAATCGTTGTGCGACCGCGCCTCGAAGAACTTGCCCATGCCGTCGAGCATCTCCGGCGTGAGGAAGGTCTTCATTTCCTCGACGCTCGCGCCAGCACCCCCCAGCGCCTTTGCCGCAGCTTGCGCAGCAGCACGCACTTCCGCATGCACCGGCAGCCCCGCGCGCATATCCGGCAGGAAACCGATTTTCAGTTTCTTCAGATCGAGTTCTTCCAGCCCCGCCGTGAAATCGACCGCCCGGTAAGGCAGGCTCATGAAGTCGCGCTCATCGGGCAGCGACAGCCAGTTCATCATCATCGCTGCGCCTTCGACGTCGCGCGTCATCGGACCGGTGACGCGTCCCATGTAGGGCGGGTAGACCGGCACGCGGCCCAGGCTCGGCTTCAGCGCGAAGATACCGCAGTGCGTGGCGGGCAGGCGCACCGAGCCGCCGATGTCGGTACCCAGGTGCAGCGGTGCGTAGCCGGCGGCGGCGGCCGCCCCCGCCCCCGCGCTCGAACCCGAGGTGTTCTTCGCCGTGTTCCAGGGGTTCCGCGTCACCCCGTGCACGCTCGACAACCCGGAGGACAGCATGCCGTAGTCGGGCATGGTGGTCTTGCCGAGGATCACGCAGCCGGCCTCGCGCAGGCGCGCAGCCGGCGGCGCGTCCGCCGGCTGCGGCAGGGCCGGCAGGTTCGCCGCCGTGCCGATCGGCGCCGGATCGCCCTTGGTATAGATGTTCTCCTTGACCGTCGCCGGCACCCCGTCCAGCGGCGATAGCGGCGCCTGCACCCGCCAGCGCCCTTCCGCGTCGCGCGCCTGCCGGAGCGCGCCTTCGCGGTCGATGCGGTACATGGCGTTGAGCCGCGGCTCCCAGGCGTCGATGCGCGCGAGCAGCGCGCGCGCCACCTCCACCGGCGACAGCTCGGCGCTGGCGTAGGCGGCCGAGATTTCGGCGGCGCCCAGTTCGTGGATCCGGGTCACG
The DNA here is from genome assembly GCA_041488375.1 of Gammaproteobacteria bacterium. GTDB lineage: Bacteria > Pseudomonadota > Gammaproteobacteria > Burkholderiales > SG8-39 > JAABQT01. Next base: position 5,425 of record JBGPPD010000093.1, read on the forward strand.
CTGCGGCGACTATATACTGCGTGCTGCATGTTGCGGAACCTCCTGTTCGCACTGGCGACGCTGCTGCCGGGCGCCGCCCAAGCAGCGACCGAGATCGAGTTCTGGCATGCGATGCCCGGGGCGCTCGGCGAGGAAGTCGCCGCGCTCGCTCGCCGCTTCAACGCGTCGCAGCGCGAAGCGCGCGTGAAGACTGTGTACCAGGGAGGCTACGACCAGACCTACAGCCGGGCGCTGGCGGCGCATTTCAGCGGCGGCGGTCCGCATCTGGTGCAGGTTTACGAGGCGGGCAGCGCCAGCCTGCTGAATTGGAAAGGCGCGATACGCCCGGTCTGGCAGGTAATGGCCGATGCAGGGTTGCGGCTCGACCCCGCCGGGCTGGTTCCAGGGGTCGCCGGCGCTTTTGCCGACGTCTCTGGCAGGCTGCTGGCGCTGCCTTTCAATACCGCGACGCCGATCCTCTATTACAACAAGGACGCGTTCCGGCGAGCGGGGCTCGATGCGGAAAAGCCGCCACGCACCTGGTACGAGATGGCGGGCATGCTCGGTGCGCTGATCGATTCGGGCGTGACCTGCGGCTATGTCACGGCGTGGCCCGAGTGGGTGCTCATCGAGAACATGAGCCTGTGGCACAAGCAGGAATTCGCCACGCGCGGCAACGGGATGGGCGGCGCTGACGCGCGGCTTGCCTTCAATACGCATTTGATGATGCGCTTCGTCGCCATGCTGTCGTCCTGGGCCAGGGCCGGGTACTTCACCTACGCCGGGCGCGGCGACGAGGCCGAAGCCCGCTTCGCGCAAGGCGAATGCGGGGTGCTGACCACATCTTCTGCGGCCCAGGGGCACATCCTGCGCGACGCGCAATTCACAGTCGGCGTCAGTCAGTTGCCGTATTTCGACGATGTGCCGGGGGCGCCGGGCAACACGGCCGTGGGTGGCGCCGGCCTATGGGTGTTCGGCGGCAAGCGGCCGGCCGAGTACCTGGCGGTGGCGAGGTTCCTCGCGTACTTGGCGCGGCCCGAGGTGCAGGCGCAATGGCACGAGAAGACCGGATTTCTGCCGCTCAGCCGCGCTGCCGCGGACCTGGCGCGCAAGGACGGGTTCTACCGGCGTCAGCAAGGCCAGGAGATCGCGCTGCATCAGTTGAGCGCCGCCCCGGCCCCGGGCTCAAGCGGCATCCGCCTGGGGGACTACCGGTGGATCCGGCCCGTCTTGGACGAGGAACTCGAGTCGGTATGGGCGAGGACCCGCACCCCCAAGGAGGCGCTTGACGCCGCTGTGCACCGCGGCAACGCGCTCCTGCGCGCCTTCGCGGACGCGAACCGGGTTGCGAGACGACCGCCCCGCGTCCTCCTTTTGCAATGTACGCTCTGGTATCGTTCGCGTCGGGGGGGCGGCTTGATCCCGGTCAATACTTGCTCCCGCGATAGTGGTGAGATTGACTTCAGGCCGTTGCCGAGTGGCGCGGACCGCAGACTAACGAGGAGAGTTCCATGCGCATGAAAATACTGGCAGCAGCGCTCGTCGGCGCGAGTCTTGGCGCGGCGACGCCTGCGTACGCCGTCACCGATATCCAGTGGTGGCATTCGATGGGCGGCGCGCTCGGCGAGGCGCTGAACGGCCTGGCCAACAAGTTCAACGCCAGCCAGACCGAATACAAGGTGAACGCCATCTACAAGGGCAGCTATCCCGAGTCGATGACCGCCGCGATCGCGGCGTATCGCGCCGGCAGCGCGCCGCACCTGCTGCAGGTGTTCGAGGTCGGCACGGCGACCATGATGGCGGCCAAGGGCGCCATCGTGCCGGTGGCGACGGTGATGCGCAACGCCAAGGAGCCGTTCGATCCCAAAGCCTACCTGCCGGCGGTGGCGGGCTACTACACGGACATGAAGGGCAACATGCTGTCCTTCCCGTTCAACAGCTCCACGGTCATGTTCTACATCAACAAGGACGCCTTCAAGAAGGCGGGCCTGGAGCCGGTGGCGCCGAAGACCTGGAAGGAGGTCCTCGTGGCGGCGGAAAAACTCAAGGCCGCCGGCCAGCAATGCGTGTACACCACCAGTTGGCCGTCGTGGATGCACATCGAGAACTTCAGCGCCTGGCACAACGTGCCGATCGGCACCAAGCAGAACGGCATGGGTGGCCTGGACACGGTGTTCACGATCAACTCGCCGCTGCACGTGCGCCACATCGCAATGCTGGGCGACATGGCGAAGAAGGGCCTGTTCACCTACGCCGGACGCACCAACCAGGGCGACGCCAAGTTCTCCAGCGGCGAGTGCGCCATGTTCAGCGGCAGCGCCGGCGCGCAGGCGGGCATCAAGAAGGCGGCCAAGTTCGAGTGGTCGATGAATTTCATCCCGTACCACGACGACGTCAAGGGCGCGCCGCAGAACTCGATCATCGGCGGGGCCTCGGTGTGGGTGATGGGGGGCAAGAACCACACCGCCAACGAATACCGCGGCGTGGCCAAGTTCCTCACCTTCCTGTCCAGGCCGGAGATCCAGATGGAGTGGCACACCACCACCGGCTACGTGCCGATCACCATGGCGGCCTACGAGCTGACGCGCAAGTCCGGCTACTACGACCAGAATCCGGGCGCCGACCTGCCGGTAAAGCAGCTTAACTACAAGCCGCCGACCGCCAACTCCAAGGGCCTGCGCTTCGGCAACTTCGTGCAGGGCCGCGAAGTGATCGAGGAGGAACTCGAGTCGGTATTCGCGGGCAAGAAGGACGCCAAGACTGCGTTGAACGACGCGGTGAAGCGCGGCAACGTGATCCTGCGCAAGTTCCAGGCGGCGAACAAGTAGCGCGCAGTCGAGTCCAGCAGCAACGCCGGGCGGAATGGAAAAGCGCGTCGTCTTCCGCTCGGCGTGGCTGCCGTATGTGCTGGTGGCGCCGCAGCTCGCCATCACCGTGGTGTTCTTCTTCTGGCCGGCCATCCAGGCGGTCTGGTACTCGTTCCAGTTGCAGGATGCCTTCGGCCTGCAGACCGAATTCATCGGCCTGGAGAACTTCCGCGCGTTGTTCCGGGACGAGATTTACCTGCAGTCCTTCAAGACCACGGCGGTATTCAGCGTGGCCGTGGCCGGCAGCGGCATCGCGATCTCGCTGCTGCTTGCCACCATGGCCGACCGGGTGGTGCGCGGCGCGCTCATCTACAAGACGGTGCTGATCTGGCCCTACGCGGTGGCGGCGGCGGTCGCCGGCGTGCTGTGGTCGTTCCTGTTCGCGCCCTCCATCGGCATCGTCACTTACCTGCTGAAGGGCTTCGGCGTCGACTGGAACTGGATCATCAAGGGCGACCAGGCGATGCTGCTGGTGATCATCGCCTCGGTGTGGAAGCAGCTCAGCTACAACTTCCTGTTCTTCCTCGCCGGGCTGCAGTCCATCCCGAAGTCGCTGATCGAGGCGGCGGCGATCGACGGCGCGGGCCCGGCGCGGCGCTTCTGGACCATCGTCATCCCGCTGCTCTCGCCGACCACCTTCTTCCTGCTGGTGGTCAACATCGTGTATGCGTTCTTCGACACCTTCGGCGTGATCGACGCCACCACCCAGGGCGGGCCGGCGCAGGCGACGCAGATCCTCGTCTACAAGGTGTACTACGACGGCGTGAAGGCGGCCGACATCGGCGGCTCCTCCGCCCAGTCGGTGATCCTCATGTTCATCGTCATCGCGCTCACCGCGGTGCAGTTCCGCTTCATCGAACGCAAGGTCCAGTACTGATGGGCGCCGCGTGGTAGAAAAACGGCCGCTGCTCGACCTGGTGTCGCACGCCGTGCTGATCGTCGGCGCGATCATCGTGGCGTTCCCGATCTACGTGACCTTCGTCGCCTCGACGCGCACGTTCGAGGAAATCATGGCCGTGCCGATGCCGCTGCTGCCCGGCAGCCACTTCCTCGACAACTACGGGCAGGTGCTGATGGCGGGATCGACCAAAGGCTCGCATGCCGCCGTCGGCCCGATGCTGCTGAACAGCCTGATCATGGCCCTGGTGGTGCCGCTAGGCAAGATTTCGATCTCGATCCTGTCCTCCTTCGCCCTGGTGTACTTCCGCTTCCCGCTGCGCAATTTTTTCTTCTGGATGATCTTCGTCACCCTGATGTTGCCGGTCGAGGTGCGCATCATCCCGACTTTCAAGGTGATCGCCGACCTGGGGCTGCTCAATACCTACGCGGGCCTGACCCTGCCGCTGATCGCCTCGGCCACCGCGACGTTCCTGTTCCGCCAGTTCTTCATGACCATCCCGGACGAGCTCGCCGAGGCGGCGCGTATGGACGGCGCCGGGCCGATGCGTTTCTTCTGGGACGTGGTGGTGCCGCTCTCGAAGACCAGCATGGCGGCGCTGTTCGTGATCCAGTTCATCTACGGCTGGAACCAGTACCTGTGGCCGCTGCTGATCGCCAGCGACGAGTCGATGTACACCGCTGTGATCGGTATCCGGCGCATGATCGTCGGCGGCGACGCCGCCAACGAGTGGAACCTGGTGATGGCCACCGCCATGCTGGCGATGCTGCCGCCGGCGCTGGTGGTGGTGCTGATGCAGAAATGGTTCGTCAAGGGACTGGTGGAGACCGAAAAATAATGGCCGGGGTGTCGATCCGCAATGTCTTCAAGTCCTTCGGCGCCGTCAAGGTGATCCAGGGAATCTCCATGGATGTCGCCGACGGCGAGTTCGTGGTGATGGTGGGGCCTTCCGGCTGCGGCAAGTCCACGCTGCTGCGCATGATCGCCGGGCTGGAGAACATCACCTCGGGGGAGATCGCCATCGGCGATCGCGTGGTCAACAACCTGGAGCCCAAGGACCGCGACATCGCCATGGTGTTCCAGAACTACGCCCTGTACCCGCACATGAGCGTGTACGAGAACATGGCCTACGGGCTGCGCATCCAGGGGCGCTCGAAGGCGGACGTTCAGCAGCGCGTGCAGCGCGCGGCGGAGATCCTGGAGCTCACGCAGCTGCTCAAGCGCCGGCCGCGCGAGCTCTCCGGCGGGCAGCGCCAGCGCGTGGCGATGGGGCGCTGCATCGTGCGCGAGCCCAAGGTGTTCCTGTTCGACGAGCCGCTCTCCAACCTCGACGCCAAGCTGCGCGTGCAGATGAGGAGCGAGCTGCAGGCCCTGCACCAGCGCCTGGGCACCACCACCCTGTACGTCACGCACGACCAGGTCGAAGCCATGACGCTCGCCCACCGCATGCTGGTGATGAACGCCGGCAA
>JBGPPD010000094.1:0-10612 GCA_041488375.1 Gammaproteobacteria bacterium
CATGTGCAGCGAGCCGGTGATGCGCGCGCCCTTGAGCGGCTGCTTCGCCGCGTACTCCTCGCGGATCGCCATCAGCGCCGGCATCTCGGATTCGGCAATGGCGATTTCCTTCCTGCCCCAGTCGGCCAGCTTCAGGTCGGCGACGCGGAAGTCGCCGGTCTTGCCTTGCATCACCGCAGCATTCATTTTTCCAGTCTCCAGAAAGCAAAAGCGCCCGCACCGTTTCCAGTGCGAGCGCGGTTAAATTTAGCTGAGCCTGACCCCCTCGGATGCCCTTCGGGAACGCAACGCTCCTCAGCGGGAACCATTCTAATCGCAACAGCCTCCTTTTAAAAGACCGGCAAACCCTTCATGCTTCACGCCCATGGCGGCTGCCCCGACCTCCGTTTTCGCCAGCGTGGCGTTCCTGAAGATCCACGACTTCGGCCGCCGGCCCGTGGTCGAGCAGGCACGGCTGCGCGCCCAGCTCGAGGCGGTGGTCGCCGTCACCCTGCCCGGGCTCGCGGAAAGGAGCCGCATCGTGCTCGACGCCGCCGACGGCATCGCGCTTGTGGTGCTGGGCGACCCGCGCGGCGCGCTCGGCATCGCCGAGCGCACGCTCGCGGCGGGGGTGGCGGGACTGCCGCTCGCCATTGGTATCACGCATGGCGCGGTGCGCGAGACGGGCAAAGGCAAAAGCGAAGGGCTGCTGGGCGACGGCATCGCGGTTGCCGCCGCAATCGCCGAGCTCGCCGGGCCGCAGAAGATCCTGCTGACGCGCGAGTTCCGGCACGCCCTGGCGGACGCAGCCCCCGGCGCCGAGGCCGCGGTGGCCGTTGCCGGCACGCACACCGACGCGAGCCTGCGCTCGCACGAGCTCTACAAGCCCGATGCGCTCGCGGTACGGCGACGCGGCCAGCGCTATGCCGCGGCCGGCGTCCTGGCGGTCCTGGCGTTGCTCGGCGCCGGCGTCGGCTACCGCGCCTCGATCGAAGGACCGCAGGCCATGGCGGAGCGCATGACCCTGGTGATGAAGAGCGGCGTCGCGCAGGTCAAAGGGGTCGCCAGGCGCCTGCTCAAGCCGAAGGGGCCCTGATGGCGAAGAAGAAAAAAGAGAACCAGATCGGGCGCTACAAGATCCTCGGCGAGCTCGGCCGCGGCGCGATGGGCGTCGTCTACAAGGCCGAGGACCCGTCCCTGGACCGCATCGTCGCGCTGAAGACCATCCGCCTGGGCGACGAGGTGGAGGGCCGCCAGGAGTACGAACGGCGCTTCATGCTCGAGGCGAAGGCGGCGGGCAAGCTCACCCACCCGAACATCGTCACCATCTTCGATTTCGGCGAGGAGGAAGACCTCGCCTACATGGCGATGGAACTGCTGGAGGGCTCGGACCTGCGCACGCGCATGCGCACCGGCGAGATCCCGCCCATGGAGGCGCTGGAGATCGCCTTGCAGGTGGCCGACGGCCTGGGCTTCGCGCACGAGACCGGCGTCGTGCACCGCGACATCAAGCCCGGCAACATCATGCTGCTGGAGCGCGGCGCGGTGAAGATCATGGATTTCGGCATCGCGCGCATGCGCCACGCCGACCACAAGACCAGCACCGGCATGGTGCTCGGCACGCCGCGCTACATGTCGCCCGAGCAGATCGGCGGCCAGCCGGTGGACCAGCGCTCGGACGTGTTTTCGCTCGGCACGGTGCTCTACGAAATGCTCACGCGCACGCAGCTGTTCGCCGGCGACGACGTCAACCAGATCGCACACAACGTGGCCAACGCGGAGCCGGCGCCGCCCTCGCGCTCCAATCCCGCGATCCCGCAGCTGGTGGACTTCATCGTGGCGCGGGCGCTGAAGAAGGACCCGGCGGTGCGCTACCAGGACGCCTACGAGATGGCGGCGGACCTGCGCGACGCGCTGGCGGAGATGCGCGGGCGCGCGCCCTCGCCGCGCCATACCGACGCCGAGGCGACGCACCCCCTGAAGTTCGAGCCGGGGTCGGAAAAGCTGCCGCTCGCGCCCGCGGCGAGCGCCATCGCTCGCGACACGCGCCTGCCGCTGTCGCGCGTGTTCGACAGCGACGCCGCGCTCGAGCGGCTGGCCGCGCCCGGCAAGCGCGAACGCCAGCGCCTCACCGCCGCGCCGCGCCGCGTGGGGCTGTTGCGCAGGATCTGGAGCGACCGGCTGCCGCGCCGGCTGTTCGCCGCGGCGCTGGCGGCCGCCTGTGTCGGCGCGCTGATCGCCTTTGCTTGAGTCAGAAATTCCAGCGGTAGCCCAGGTAGAAGAATCCGCGGCTGGTATCGTCCCGCGATGACGAGCCGATGGTGCGGGTCTTCTCCCAGGTGAATTCGGACTCCAGGGCCAGGCTCTCGCGCACCCGGTAAGTGAGGCGCAGTCCGGGCGTCCAGCGCTCGAGCTTCACCGCCAGGTTGTCGGTTTGCGTGTAGTACCGGAGCGAGGGCTCCAGCGTCCAGTCGCCCAGCGCCGACAGGTTGTTGTACGAGAGCAGGTAGCCGTTCAGCGTCGGGCCGGTCAGGTAGGTGGAGCTGTAGACGCTGGTGTCGCGGGCCGAGTACAGATTCGTGCCGATCGCCTGGAGGTTGTAGCTGTAGAGGTTGCCGGTCGCCGGCTGGGCGGGCACCACGATGCCGTTCACCACCACCGAAGGCAGCGCGCCCACATTGGTCAGACGCGCATCGGCGCCCGCCTGCCATTTTTCGCCGATCGGGGTGGTGAATCCGAGGAGCGCCTGCGTCGCCGTCGCGGTCACGTCGCGCGCCTGCTGCCGGATCTGCTCGGGGCTGAGCGTCTGCAGCAGCGTGGCAATCGAAGTCGTTCCCTGTCCGAAGATCGCGTTGGTGGTGGCGAGCGTGGGCGCCTTGCGGCGGTCGAACAGGAAGTTCAGCGTCGTGCGCTTCTCCGTCTGCCAGGTCGCCTGGAGCATGGTCACGTTCCATTCCTTGTAGCTGGTGTCGTAGTCGAGCAGCGAGAACACCGAGGTCCTGGCGCTGAAGTAGCGCAGTTCCGTGCCGACGGCGCGCCGGTCGAGGAGCCCGTCGGTGCGCTGATCGAGGTAGAAGAAATTTCCGCTCCAGGCATCGGCCAGGTTTTCGTATTCCAGGTTGGCCCCCCAGAAATGGCGCGCCGAGTCGATCGGCGGATTCTCCACCGGCACGCCGGCCGCGGCATTCAGGCGCCATTTCGGCGTGAAGCCGTAGCCGGCAATCGCGCCGTCGAAGCGCTGCGGCAGCCCGCCGCTCAAGCCGGTCTGCCTGCCGACGCGGGCCGTCAGCGGATTCTGCCGGCCGCGGTAGTCGTAGTACGCGGCGGTGAGGCGGTTGTAGCTCTGCTGGTTTTCGAGGAAGCTCGCGCTGTTGGTGTCGCGCACCACCACCCGCGACTCCGAGCTTTCGCTGCGATTGCGCAGGTTGAGATCCAGGTTGGTGACCAGGGCGGACTGGTCCACGGCGGTGAACGTCGAGCGGTCGATCGTGGTCGGCGTATTGAACGCGGTTTCGACCTTGGTCCTGCCGCCGTAGTAGTACTGCGACAACGAACCGGTGAGCGAGCGCTGCGGCGCGCGCTCCGGGCGCCGCGCCGCAGCGATGCCGGGCAGCGCAAGCCCCGCCAGCCGCTCGCGCACGCGCGCCGCGCCTTCGCCGTCCGGGTAGAGCTTCAGGTACAACTCGTACTCCGCGCGCGCCTTCGCCACCTCGCCCGCACGCTCGCGCGCGACGCCCGCCAGCTCCTGCGCCTCGCGGGACTGGCGGTTGGGCGGAAGCATCAGCAGCTGGTTCAGGTGCTCGGCGGCGAGATCCGGATTTCGCGCCTCGAGCGCGGCGCGGGCGCTGGCCAACAGCGCGGCGGCGCGTGCTTCGACCTCGGCGGTGCTTGTCGCCGGCACGCTCGGGGCGGGCGCCACGGCGCGCCCGGGCGGAGGACGCGCCGCGAGCGGTGGCGTGGCCGGGCGCGCTTCGCCAAGGTCGATCACCTCGGCGAGCGGGAACCGCTGGCGCAGCCGCGCCCTGGCCTGCTCCGCGGCCTGCGCCGTCGGGAAATAGCCGAGCAGGATGTCGTATTCGGTCCTGCCTTCGCGCCGCGCCTGCGAGACCAGGACATCGTATTTGGCGAATTCGCCGGGTACCGGACTCGCGCGCCGCATGTCCTCGACCGACCGGAATGAGGCGAGCCTGACCACGAAGCGGAACTGCGATGGCGCTTCCGGACCTGCCGGCGTCGGGACGGCAGGTTGCACCGGAGCCGGTGGCGCGGGCGGCGGTGGTGCGGCGACCGGCGGTGCGGCAGGCGCGGGCGCGCGCGCGAGGAGCGAAGCGCCGCCCGCGACGACCAGGTCGATGGCCCGGTCGCCCACCGGGCGCACGCGCATCTTGAGCGGGCCGGTCAGGCGCACGATCAGCTTGCGCGCCTGCGAGCGCGGCTGCAGCGGGTAGACCACCTCCACGCCCGGGAAGGGCGGGGCGGGCGCGACGCGCCGCGATTCCGTCACGGGCGTATCGTCCACGGCGAGGGGCCTGAAGTAGATTTCGACGAGGCCGTCGCCGAAGATCTCGTGGCGCAAGTACTGGATGGGCACGCCGAAGGTGATGCGGATGACCGCGTCGGCGCGCTCCGTAACGACCGCGAGTTCGTCGAGCACCTCGCCCCGAGCGCCGGCCGGCGCCAGGGCGACGGCCAATGCGAGCAGCAGGCGCGCGATTCTGCCGATGATCAGAAGCCCCCGTCCGTGGAGCGGTGATGACCGGATCGGGCCTTCAGGATCGTGGTGAACGTGCTGTTGGTGTAGGTGTGGCAGCTGCCCGAGCAATCCTTCAGTTCAGCGACCGTGTAGAGGATCGTCGGCGAATCGACCTTCTTGTGCGCATCGGGCTTGAAGCGCGAGGCATGGCAGCCGGCGCAGTCTGGCTTGTAGGCCGCGAAGGTCCAGGTCGCGGTCTCGCTGTTGGACTTGTGGCAGCTGGCGCAGGTGACGCCGGAATTGTGCGGCTTGTAGAACGGCGAGAGGTGAGCATAGGTCCGTACCGGCAGCCACGCGGTGCTCGTGTGGCAGGCATCGCAGGCGCGCGTGGTGACGAAATGGCTGGCCGGCTTGCCGGTCGCACTGGCGCCGTTGTGGCAGGTGGCGCAGCTGCCCGGAACGACGCCGGTGTGGCTGAAGGTCGCGGGAATCCACGCGGTGGTGCGGTGGCAACTGTCGCAGGCTGCGGTCGTTGGCAGGTGGTTCGCCGGCTTGCCGGTGGCGCTGCTGCCGTTGTGGCAGATGGCGCAGCTGCCGGGCGCGATGCCGGTGTGGCTGAAGGCCGCGGGGATCCACGCGGTGGTGCGATGGCAACTGTCGCAGGCGGCAGTCGTTGGCAGGTGGTTCGCCGGCTTGCCCTTTGCGCTGCTGCCGTTATGGCAGGTGGCGCAGCTGCCGGGCGCGACGCCGGTGTGGCTGAAGGTCGCGGGGATCCACGCGGTGGTGCGATGGCAACTGTCGCAGGCGGCGGTCGTCGGAACGTGATTCGCGGATTTGCCCTTCGCGCTGCTGCCGTTGTGGCAAGTGGCGCAGCTGCCGGGAACGACGCTGGCGTGATTGAACGCGGCCGGCAGCCATCCTGTCGTGCGGTGGCAGGAGTCGCACGATGCCGTGGTGACGACGTGGCTGGCGGACTTGCCCTTCGCCCTCGCGCCGTTGTGGCAGCTGGCGCAGCTGCCGGGCGCGACGCCCGCGTGATTGAAACCCGCCGGAATCCACGCCGTGGTGCGGTGGCAGCTGTCGCAAGACGCCGTGGTGACGACGTGATTGGCGGGCTTGCCCACGGCAATGGCGCTGTTGTGGCATCGGAAACACGTTCCGGGCTGGACGGCGACGTGGCTGAAGCGCGCGCCCGCAAAGGTGGCCGTGGTGTGGCAGGTCTCGCAGGATTGGGTCACCGGCATGTGGTTCTTCGGCATCGACATCGCCGCCGCCCTGCCGCCCGCCGCGTGGCACGCAACGCACTGCCGCGGCGTCCCTTTGAAGACGCCTTGCACATGGCACGAGTCGCAACGCACAGCCTGGTGGGCACCGGTCAGCGGGAATCCGGTGCGCAGGTGCTCGAACGCGCTGCCGGTCTGCGCGAGCAAGGGCTTCATCGCGCACAGCGCGATCAGCAAGACGCCGGCCGCCCGCAGGGCGCGCTTCACTGCAGCCTCCCGGCCATGCCCATGCTCTGCTTGATTTGCCGGAAGGATGAGGTGACGTGGCACCTGTTGCACTGGTTGCCAAAGCCGCCGTCGTGCACATCGTCGGCCGCATGGCAGCTGACGCAGCTGGCGGCGAGCACCGGCGCCTTGTCCACCGGCTTGCGGTGGCAGGCCTGGCAGTCGAGCCGGCGGTGCGCGCCATCCAGGGGGAAGCGGGTCTGGCGGTCGTGGTTGAAGTCCCAGCTCTTCCAGGCGCGCGCGTTGTGGCAGGACTCGCAGCGCGGACCGAGCCGGCGCTGGTGCACGTCGTCCCGCTGGTGGCAGGCGATGCAGTCGCTCTTCGCGTCCTTGTAGCGCTTGCTCGCATGGCAGGTTGCGCATTCGACCAGCAGGTGCCTGCCCAGCAGCGGAAAGCTGGTGCGCCCATGGTCGAAGCGCGCCTTCTTCCAGGTGGCCGCATCGTGGCAGCTGTCGCATCGAGCGCCCAGTTGTCCTGCGTGCACGTCGTCCTTCGCGTGGCAGCTGGCGCAATCCTTCGGCGTGCGCTTGTAATCCGCGTCGCGGTGGCAGCTTTCACATTTCACCTTGGCGTGGTTGCCAAGCAGCGGGAAGGCGGTCTTCGCGTGATCAAACGTGCTTTCCTTCCAGTTGCGCTCGCTGTGGCAGCTGCCGCAGGCTTCGCCCAGCGCGCCTTTGTGCCGGTCGTCCTTGCGGTGACAGGCCACGCAGGCGCTCGGCGCTTCTTTGAACACCGCGGACGTGTGGCAGCTCATGCACTCGACGCCAGCATGCTTGCCGCGCAGCGGGAAGCGCGTCTTGCCGTGGTCGAAGCGCGCCTCCTTCCAGAGGCGCTCGCCGTGGCAATCGCCGCAGGCGCTGCCGAGCGTGCCGCGGTGCTTGTCGTCCTTGCGGTGGCAGGCGACGCAGCCGGATTGCAGCTTGTCGCGATACAGCTGCCCAGTGTGGCAGCTGTCGCATTGCAGCGCGCGATGCCGGCCGCGCAGCGGGTAGCGGGTGTCGGTGTCATGGTTGAAGCGGACCGCCTTCCAGTCGCGATCGCCGTGGCAGGACTCGCACTTCTCGCCGAAGCGGGCCTTGTGCGCGTCGTCCTTGCGATGGCATCCGATGCACGCGGTCGGCGCCTCCAGGAAGCGCTCGCTCTTGTGGCAGCTGGCGCACTTGAGCGGCGCGTGCCGGCCGCGCAGCGGGAAGCGCGTGCGGTCGTGATCGAAGCGCGTCTCCTTCCAGTTGCTTTCGGCATGGCAGTCCGCGCAAGCGCCTCCCAGGCGCCCCTTGTGCACGTCCTGCTTGGCGTGGCAGCCGACGCACCGTCCGGGCGCCTCGCGCAACTTCCTGTCGGCCACGTGGCAGCCGCGGCAGGCAAGGCCGGGCGCAGCGTGCGCGCCGCGCAACGCGAAGTCGGTCTGCGCGTGGTCGAAGGCCTGCTCCTCGAGCGGCGCAATCTTCGCGCTGCGGCCCTTGTGGTCCGTGTGGCAGGCGCGGCAGGGCTGCGGCCGGAGGCGTCCATGAAATCCCTCGTGCTGCCGGAGGTCCACGCCGATGTCCTTGTGGCAGGCCAGGCACAACTCGTTCTGCGCGCCCCGGTTGAACGGCACGTGGCAGTTGCGGCAATCGTTCTCGGACTTGGCGTGTGCCTCGACCACCGGGCCTGGGCTGAGCACGGTTTCCAGCGATTGGGCAGCCGCCGCGCCGCAGGCGAGCGCGAGCCAGCTGGCGACAAGGCCGCGCACGCGTGCCGCCCCGCGCGTCAATAGGCGTGGACCGCGACGACATGGGCGATTGCACTGAGAAGCATCATCCAGACCAGCGGCACGTGCAGGACATGCCACAGCGAGAACAGGCGCTCGTAGCGGCTGAACTGGGCGACGCGCTGCGCGCCGGAGAGGAAGTCCACGATGAACGCCTTGCCGCCCGCCAGATGGCGCCGCTGCTGCGCGGCGTCCCAGCCGAACGCGCGCGCGTGCATCCGGTAGACGCTAGCAAATTCCCGCGTGCACCGGCGCCGCACCCAGCGCGCGCGCACGCCGAGGGTGAGAAAACGCCAGATGCCGTGCGCGAAGCTTTTCGGCCGCGCCTGGGCCGCCGCCTGGAACTCGCCGAGCCACTGCTCGAGCCGCGGGGCGAAGCTCAGCTTGGAATGCATTTCCCCGGCGCTCAGCCCGGCCTCGGCCTGCAGCTGCGCCAGCGTCATCTTCGTGCCGTACAGGCCATGGTGGATGCGCACGTAGATGAAGCGGCCCACGATGCCGCTGGCCGCGACCAGCAGCATGCTGGCGAGCGCGACGCCGGCATTGATCGAACCGACGTGGAATCTGGAATGCGCGAGGATCAGGAACGGCCCGCCGATGCCGCACGCCATGTGCAGCGCGAACCATCCCTTGGTTGCGCCCCAGCCCTGCATCGCGCGCAGATGCTTGCGCAGCGGGTAGAGGAAGACGACCAGCAGGGTGATGCCGCCCGCCAATCCGAGGTTATAGCCCAGGCGCGAGCCCGGCGTGTAGTCGCCGAACCGGCCGATCAGCCACGCCGAGCCGACGAGCGCGGCGGTGGCGGGCAGGAACAGCCACTCGCGGCGCGAAGAGGCGCGCGCGGCCGCAGGCCCGCGTGCCTCGCCAGGCATGCGACGCGCGATCGCGCCGCGATCGGCCAGCGCTTCACTCATCGGCAGCACCTGCAATGTTCGTGGACGATGCGCGCCGCCTCCCGGTCGGTGTGCTGCATTCGATTGGCCCCGCGAAGAAATTCTGCTAGCTTGAAAATAGGAAACTGATCGTGTCAAAAATTGTATCGACCGCACTTGCGAAAGTTGGCAGCGCGCAAAAAAACGCGGCCACTGGTGTCGCCTGCGGGCGACGAAAGCACGCCACTGTCGCCGCATAACGACGGCAGGAAGCGAATGACTTTTATTTCCTGCCGTCGACTGTGCGTGGCGCCGCGATGAATTCACCCGCGCTGTTCCTGTACGCGGTTCCGTTATTGCTGGTGCTCGTCGTCTACTTCTTGCGGCGCGCGCGCGCGCGTGCGCAGTACGTGGGCCAATTGCACCAATCGGTCGAAGCCGGCCTGACGGAGCCGGTTTCACTGCACCCGGTCATCGACCCCAATCGTTGCATCGGCTCGAGCGCCTGCGTAGCGGCTTGTCCCGAGCAGGCGATCGGCGTGATCGACGGCAAGGCGCAACTGGTGAATCCCGCGGCCTGCATCGGGCACGGGGCCTGCGCAGCGTCCTGCCCGATGGAGGCAATCCAGCTCGTCTTCGGCACCGAGCGCCGCGGCATCGACATTCCCGCCGTCAATCCGACCTTCGAATCGAACGTGCCCGGCATCTTCATCGCCGGCGAGCTCGGCGGCATGGGCTTGATCCGCAAGGCGGTGGAGCAGGGGCGGCAGGCCATCGTTACCATCAAGCAGCGCGCGCGCGGCGGCAAGGAGCTCGACGCGGTGATCGTCGGTGGGGGCCCCGCGGGCATCGCGGCGGGGCTGGGCGCGATCCAGCACAAGCTGAAGTACGTCCTGCTCGAGCAGGAAGGCTCGCTCGGCGGCGCCGTTTTGCACTATCCGCGGAACAAGATCGCGATGACCGCGCCGGTGCAGCTGCCGCTCGTCGGCAAGATGAAGTTCAACGAGGTGTCGAAGGAGGCGCTGCTCGAGTTCTGGCAGGGCGTGGTGAGCAAGGCCGGGCTCAAGATCCGCTTCGGCGAGCGCATGGAGGCGATCGAGCGCGCGGGCGGCGGCTTCGTGGTGAAGACCACGCGCGGCGCCTATGCCACGCGCGCGGTGCTGCTGGCGGTCGGGCGGCGCGGCTCACCGCGCAAGCTCGGCGTGCCGGGCGAGGAGCTGGCGAAAGTGGTCTACCGGCTGGTCGACGCCGAGCAGTACCGCCACCAGCGGGTGCTCGTCGTGGGCGGGGGCGACAGCGCGCTCGAGGCGGCGCTCGCGCTCGCGGAGCAACCCGGCGTGAAGGTGACGCTGTCCTACCGGGGCGAGGCCTTCGGCCGCGTGAAGCCGAAGAACCGCGAGCGCCTCGAGGCGGCGGCCGCGGCGCGGCGCCTGCAGGTCCTGCTTGGCTCCGAGGTGGAGCGCATCGGCGCGCGCGACGCGCTGCTGCGCACGGGCGGCAAGCCGCTCAGCCTGCCCAACGACGCGGTGATCGTCTGCGCGGGCGGGGTGCTGCCCACCGACCTGCTGAAGCAGGTCGGCATCCTGTTCGAGACCAAGCGCGGCACCGCGTAGGGTGGGCCGTAGGCCCACCGCACGGGTTCACGCGGCCTGCTTGAGCGCCAGCGCCTTGTCGGTCGCTTCCCAGGTGAATTCCGGCTCCTCGCGGCCGAAGTGGCCGTAAGCGGCGGTCTTCTCGTAGATCGGGCGCAAGAGATCCAGCATCTGGATGATGCCCTTGGGCCGCAGGTCGAAGTTGGCGAGCACCAGC
>JBGPPD010000095.1:0-10563 GCA_041488375.1 Gammaproteobacteria bacterium
GACGGTGAACTTACTGCGTCCGAACGCGACCAGGCGGCGGCGCTGATGCGGGTGAACCACGTGGGCGAAGTCTGCGCGCAGGCCCTCTACCAGGGGCAGGCGCTGACCGCGCGCAACGCAGAGATCCGGTCTTCCCTGGAGCGCGCCGCGCGGGAGGAAGAAGACCACCTTGCCTGGAGCGCCGGCCGCATTCGCGAACTCGGTGGGCGCTTGAGCCTGCTCAATCCGCTGTGGTACGCGGGTTCGCTGGCATTGGGCGCCGTGGCCGGCGCGATGGGCGACCGGTGGAACCTGGCTTTCCTCGCGGAGACCGAGCGCCAGGTCGAAGAGCACCTCGGCAGCCACCTCGAGCGCCTGTGCGCGGCGGACGCCCGCACGCGCGCCGTCGTCGACGCGATGCGCGCGGACGAAGCAAAGCATCGCCAGTCCGCGCTCGACCTCGGGGCCGCGGAATTGCCGCAACCGGTGAAGGCGGCGATGCGCGCGATGGCGAAGGCGATGACCACGGTCGCCTACCGCGTCTAGCGCCCGGTCAAGCCTCGACGATCTCGAGCTCGCGCGTGATCTGCGCCGTCTTCTCCAGGATGGCGGTGGCGGAGCAGTATTTCTCGTGCGACAGCCGCACCGCCTGCTCGACCACGTTGCGCTTGAGATTCCTGCCGCGCACCGTGAAGCGGTAGTGGATGCGCGTGAACACTTTGGGATCGGTTTCGGCGCGTTCGGCCTGCAGGTTCACCTCGCAGCCGGTCACCTCCTGCCCGCTCTTCTTCAGGATCACCACCACGTCGTAGGCGGTGCACCCGCCCGCGCCGGCCAGCACGGTTTCCATCGGCCGCGGCGCCAGATTGCGGCCGCCGCCATCGGGCGCGCCGTCCATGGCGATGAGGTGATTGCTACCGGTCTCGGCGATGAACGACATGCCCGTGCCGGACCAGCGGATCGTGCATTCCATCGACAATCTCCTGAGAATCAGTGTGTTGTGCTACGCAACACGGCGAGCTACGAGGGGAAATCAGAAGATATATTGCATTGCAACAAACATTCCTGCATAATGGTTTCAAGTGCGGCGCCTGGCTGGTGGCGCCCCGCAATTGTCTCCTCCACCCTCCTCCTTTGGTGGATTCAGCGCAACTCTCCGGAGTTGCGCTTTTTTTTATCTGCAACAAGGGTTTGACGTCGCGTCCGGGGTCCCATAAAATCCGCGCCTTTTCGCGAATCGCTGGACCATGAAAACGTTTACAGCAAAACCGCACGAAGTGGTACACGGCTGGTATGTGGTGAATGCCGAGAACAAGGTGCTGGGCAGGCTTGCCTCGCAGATCGCCGTGCGCCTGCGCGGCAAGCACAAGCCCGAGTACACGCCGCACGTCGACACCGGCGACTTCATCGTGGTGGTCAACGCGTCCAAAATCCGCGTTACCGGCAGGAAGGCGCTCGACAAGAAGTATTACCGGCACACGGGCTATCCCGGCGGGATCCGCGAAACCAATTTCGCCAAGCTGCAGGCGCGCCATCCGGAGCGTGTGCTGGAGAAGGCGGTCAAAGGCATGCTGCCCAAGGGGCCGCTCGGCTACGCGATGCTGAAGAAACTGAAGGTCTATGCCGCGGGCACGCATCCGCACACGGCGCAACAGCCCAAGGCTCTCGAGGTATAAGGCACACCCACATGGTCGGCGACTACTACTACGGCACGGGACGGCGCAAGAGCGCGGTGGCGCGCGTGTTTCTGAAGCCCGGCAAGGGGCAGTTCATCGTCAACGGCAAGCCGGTGGACGAATTCTTCTCGCGCCAGACCGGGCGCATGATCGTGCGCCAGGCCCTCGAGGCCACCAAGAACGCGGCGACGTTCGACATCATGGTGAACGTCTACGGCGGCGGAGAGAACGGCCAGGCGGGCGCGGTGCGCCACGGCATCGCGCGTGCGCTGATCGAATTCGACGCCGGCCTCAAGCCGACGCTCAGAACCGCGGGCATGGTGACGCGCGACGCGCGCGAGGTCGAGCGCAAGAAGGTTGGCCTGCACAAGGCGCGCCGCCGCAAACAGTTCTCCAAGCGCTGAGCCGCTGGCGCCAGCCGTGAACCTGCAAGGCCGCCCCTGGGCGGCCTTTTTGTTTTTTGTGCCCGGCAGATGCATCATCGCGCCATGCACCTGATCGCCAAGTTCCTCAAACTGCGCCAGCGCTTCGGCATCGCCGCGCCGCGCGTCGCCGTGCGCTCCGAGGTCGCGTGGTACCTGCGCTGGGTCGGGCTGATCCTGGTGCTGGCCTGTTCGGCGGCGTTGGCGGCTTGGATGTACGACGCGGGGCGCCGCTTCGCGGGTTTCGACCGCAGCGAGGTCGAGCAGGAACTGGCGGACGCGCGCCGAGACCTGGGGGCCACGCGGGAGGAGCTCGCGCGCGTGCGCGCCGTGGCCAACGCGGCGGATTCCAGGCTTTCCATCGAGCGCACCGCGCAGCAGAAGCTGACGCAGCAGATCCGCAGCCTGGAGGCGGAGGCCGCGCGCCTGCGCGAGGAACTGGCGATCTTCGAGAGCATGCTGTCGGCGGAATCGCGCGCCGCAAACCCCTTGTCGATCAACCGCTTCAAGGTGGTACCCGACGTGCTCCCAGGGGAATACCGCTATCGACTGCTGCTGCTGCTCGCGCCGGGCAACCGGCGCGACCGCGACTTCCAGGGGCGCCTCGAACTGGTGGTGACTCTGACGGAGGGGGACAAAAATGTTATGATGACTTTTCCTGAGGCGGGGGATCCCAGCGCTAGCGCTTTCCGCTTGACTTTCAGGTACTTCCATCGCGTGGAAGGCATCTTCCGCGTGGACCCGAAGGCCAAGGTCGAAAGCGTCCAGGTGCGGGTCTACGAGTCGGGGTCGGACCAGGTCAGGGCCGCGCTGAGCGCGACGCCCGGTTGAAGGAGAGGTCGGCCATGTTCAGCAGCAAGACGGTAAAGGCGCAGAGCCGCATCGACAGCCTGATCGGCGCCACCACGCGCATCGAGGGCAACGTGTTCTTCAGCGGCGGGTTGCGCGTGGATGGCGGCGTGCGCGGCAATGTGGCCGCGCTGCCCGACCAGCCGGGCACGCTGGTGGTGTCCGAGCATGCGCGCATCGATGGGGAAGTGTCGGCCTCGCACATCGTCGTCAACGGCACCATCCACGGACCGGTGCACGCCGCGGAAACGCTCGAACTTCAGGCGGGATCGCGGGTCAAAGGAGACGTGCATTACAAGAGTCTTGAAATTCAGCAAGGCGCCGTGGTGGAAGGGCGCTTGGTGCATCAGGGCGGGGCCGAACTGAAGAACGTCGAGCTCAAGCTCGCGTCGATCACCGACAAGCCGCGCTGAACGCGAACGCAGCGACAAGGGAGCATCGCATGAACGCAGTCATCGAAGCAGTCACCGAAATGCCGGCGCCGCTGGTGTTCTCCGACAGCGCGGCCTCCAAGGTCAAGCAGCTGATCGAGGAGGAGGGCAATGTGGAGCTCAAGCTGCGCGTGTTCGTCTCCGGCGGCGGCTGCTCCGGCTTCCAGTACGGATTCACCTTCGACGAAGTGCAGAACGAAGACGACACCGCGATGCAAAAGAACGGCGTCACCCTGCTGATCGATCCGATGAGCTACCAGTACCTGGCCGGCGCCGAGATCGATTACCAGGAAGGCCTCGAGGGCGCGCAGTTCGTGATCAAGAACCCGAACGCCACTTCGACCTGCGGCTGCGGATCGTCTTTCTCGGCCTGATCCGCAAGTAATTCTAGGGCGGGTACACCGCTCCCAGCACCCGCGCGCCGCGTGCCCCGGTCACCGACGGCAGGCTCGCAGGCTTGCCTCGCAGCGCCTGCCGCGCGAGCCACGCAAACGCGGCGGCTTCCACCAGCAAGGGATCCAGCCCATGCTGCGCGCTCGACTCGACGGGCATCGGCGCCAGCAGCCGGCGCAGCCGCGCCAGCAGCGCGAGGTTATGCACGCCCCCGCCGCACACGATCAGGCGCCGGGCGCCGGCGCAGTAGCGCCGCAGAGCATCGGCCGCGGTGCGCGCGGTCAGCTCGAGCAGCGTCGCCTGCACCGTCTGCGCCTGGATGCCCGCCGGCAAGCGAGCGCGCAGCCAGGCTTCGTTGAACAGGTCGCGTCCCGTGCTCTTGGGCGGCGGCAATGCGAAGTACGGATCCTGCAACAGCCGCTCGAGCAGCTCTGCGTCGGCGCGCGCCCCGGCTGCCCAGGCGCCGTCCCGGTCCAACGGCGTCCCCAGGTGCAGCTCGGCCCAGCGGTCCATCAGCGCATTGCCGGGTCCGCAATCGAAACCCGTGACATCGCCGCGCGTCGGCAGCCGGCTCAGGTTGGCAATGCCTCCGAGATTCAGCACGGCGCGGTCTTCGCGCGTGGAGTGGAACACTGCCGCATGGAACGCGGGCGTCAGCGGCGCACCCTGTCCGCCCGCCGCGATATCGCGGCTGCGGAAATCGGCGACCACGCGCGCGCCGCACAACTCGGCGAGCAGCGCGGCGTTGCCCAGCTGGATGGTGTAACCGGCCGCGGGCCGGTGGCGCACGGTCTGTCCGTGGCAGCCGACGGCGCGCAGCTGCGAGGCTTGTACCGACGCACGCGCGAGAACGTCGGTTACCGCTGCGGCATAAATGCGAGATAGCGCATTGGCGCACTGCGCCGCGCGCTCGAGCTCGCCGCTGCCGACGGCATTCAGGGCGAGCAGTTCGGCGCGCAGCGCGGGATCGAACGGGCGGTGCGCAGAAGCGACGAGGCGCGGCGCGGCGCCGGAAAAATCGACCAGGGCCGCGTCGACCCCGTCGAGGCTGGTCCCCGACATCAGGCCGACATAGAGCTCACCGCTCACTCCAACTGGGCGATCGGGTTGTCGGCGAGCAGCTCGAGCTTGGCAAGCAGCGGCTGCGTGGCGCGGCGGTAGGCGGCGAGCTGCGCGGCTGGAACCGGGTCGCCGGCCGGCATCGCGATGCCGTAGGGATTGCGCGAGTGACCGGCAACGCGGAACTCGTAGTGCAGGTGCGGCCCGGTCGCCCAGCCGGTCTGCCCGACGAATCCCACCACGTCGCCCTGCGCGACGTGGGTGCCGCGCCGCATGCCGGGCGCGAAGCGCGACAAGTGCGCGTAGACCGTCGAGTACTGGCCGCGGTGGCGCACGATCACCATGTTGCCGTAGCCCGCCTTCGGCCCGGCGAATTCGAGTACCCCGTCGCCCGCAGCGCGCACGCGCGTGCCGGCAGGCGCGGCGAAATCGATCCCGGTGTGCGCGCGCCAGCTGTGCAGGAACGGGTGGCGGCGCATGCCGAAGCCGGAGCTGATGCGCGTGTACTCCAGCGGCGAGCGCAGGAACGCCTTGCGCAGGTTGCCGCCGTCGGGCGCGTAGTAGCCGCCGACGCCCGGCGCGCGGGGGTAGTACAGCGCGCGGTAAGTCCTGCCGCGGCTCGTGAACTCCGCCGCCAGCACGCGCCCCGCGTGCACCGGGCGCCCGTCGAGGTAGAACTGCTCGTAGACCACGGCGAAGCGGTCGCCGTGGCGCAATTCGCGACTGAAATCGATGTCGCCGGCAAAAATGTCCACGATCTGCACCGCCACCGAGTCCGGCACGCCGGCAGTGTCCGCGGCGACGAACAGCGAGCTGCGGATCACCCCCGTGCGCATCAGTTGTTCGACACGCAACGGCGCCGCGCTTTGCATCACGCGGAATCCGTCGCCGGCGCGCTCGACCGTGGTCAGCGTGCCCCGCGCGGACAGGTAGCTCAGGTGCAGCAATTCACCCTCGGCGCCGATCTGTGCGGCGACCGTCTGCCCGGGGCGCAGCAGGCGCAGCGCCGGCGTGCGCGCCAGCCGGCGGACCTCCGCGTCGGCAACCCCGAGCCGGCCGAGCAACCCCGCCAGCGTGTCGTCGCGCTGGAAGCGCTCCTCGCGCTGGAACGCGGCCGGCGCCGGCAATAGGGCGTCGCTAGTGCGCAGCGCGATCGGCTCGATCACCGCGCCCCCGGGCATCGGCGCCGGGACCTCCGGTGCCATGGTGGCGAACGCCGCCACCGCACCGAACAGCGCCAGGGCGGCGACGGCGGAAACGCGTGCGAGCGGCGTGTAATCCTTCATGGATCGGCTAGAATCCGTTCATATTCAGATGCCTGCGACAGTCTAGCAAAGATTGCCGCCGAGGCACAACGCGATGCCCTCGGTCCCCGAAGCCCTGGAAGTGATCAAGCGCGGCAGCGAAGAGCTGATCGTCGAGGAGGAGCTCGCGCGCAAGCTCGCGCGCGGCACGCCGCTGCGCGTCAAGCTCGGGCTCGATCCGACGGCGCCCGACTTGCACCTCGGGCACACCGTGGTGATCAACAAGCTGCGGCATTTCCAGGAACTCGGCCACCAGGTGCAGTTCCTGATCGGGGACTTCACCGGCATGATCGGCGACCCCTCGGGCAAGAACCAGACGCGGCCGCCCCTGTCGCGCGAGCAGATCCTGGAGAACGCGAAGAGCTACCGCGAGCAGATGTCGAGGATTCTCGACCCGGACAAGACCCAGGTGATGTTCAACTCGGAGTGGTCGGACAAGCTGGGTGCCGAAGGCATGATCCGGCTCGCGTCGCGCTACACCCTGGCGCGGCTCATGGAGCGCGACGACTTCGCCAAGCGTTACAAGGCCGGCCTGCCGATATCCGTGCATGAGCTGCTCTATCCGCTGATGCAAGGCTACGACTCCGTCGCCATGAAGGCGGATGTGGAACTGGGCGGCACGGACCAGAAATTCAATCTGCTGGTGGGGCGCGAACTGCAGCGCGACTTCGGCCAGGAGCCGCAGTGCATCATGACCATGCCGCTGCTGGTGGGATTGGATGGCGTGGACAAGATGTCCAAGTCCCTCGGCAACACCATCGGCATCACCGAGCCGCCGCAGGAGATCTTCGGCAAGCTGATGCGCATCTCCGACGAGCTGATGTGGCGCTACATGGAACTGCTGTCTTTCCAGGACCTGCAGGCGATTCATGCGAAGAAGGCGACGGTGGCCGGCGGCACCAATCCGCGCGAAGTGAAGTTCGAGTTCGCCAGGGAGATCGTCGAGCGCTTCCACGGCAAGGCCGCGGCAGAGGCCGCGGCCCGGGATTTCAACGCACGCTTCAGGGATCGCGCGCTGCCGGCGGATATTCCAGTTCAAATCCTGAAGGCGCCGCCTGGCGGCTTGGTCTCTACGCAGGTCTTGAAGCAAGCGGGCCTGGTCAGCAGCTCGTCGGAAGCAGATCGGCTCATCGCGCAAGGCGGCGTGAAGGTCAATGGCGAGCGTCTCTCGGATCGCAAGATGGTGTTTGCCACGGGGGAGACCTACCTCGTGCAGGTGGGCAAGTTGAAGATCACCCGGATCAAGCTCACTTGAGCACTGCACAGTACGAGGTCTACGCCATCAAGTACGCGCACCACGCGCGCACTGCGAAGGAGAATTTCCTCGGCGGTGTCCCCCACGATGCGCACGACGGCCCGATGCCGATGGATTACTTCGTCTGGCTGATCCGCGGCCAGGGCCGCGACATCGTCGTCGACACCGGCTTCAACGTCGCGATCGCCGCCAAGCGCGGTCGGCGCGTCACGCTGCCCGTGGAGCAGGGCCTCAAGCTGCTGGGGGTGGAGGTCGCCGGCGTGAAGGACGTGGCGATCACGCACCTGCACTACGACCACGTCGGCAATTTCGACCTGTTCCCGGCGGCCACCTTCCACCTGCAGGACCTCGAGATGCAGTACGCCACCGGCCGCTGCATGGCCGTCGAGACGATGCGCCACGCCTACGAACTCGAGGACGTGGTGGGCATGGTGCGGCGGGTGTACGCCGGGCGCGTCAGGTTCCACGACGGCGACGGCGAGATCGCGCCGGGGGTGACGTTGCACCACGTCGGCGGCCACACCATGGGCCTGCAGATCGTGCGCGTGGCAACGCGGCGTGGCTGGGTGGTCCTGGCTTCGGATGCGAGCCACTACTACGCCAACATGGAGCAGAGCCGTCCGTTCCCGATCGTGTACAACGTAGGCGACATGGTCGAGGGCTGGCGCAAGGCGCAGCGGCTCGCCGACTCTCCCGCGCACCTGATCCCGGGCCACGATCCGCTGGTGCTGGCGCGCTATCCCGCCCCGGCGAAGGACCTGGAGGGCATCGTCGCCAGGCTGGATTGACCCCCGATTTCCGGTTGACCCCGGCATATTCGTGCGTGTAGTCTGTGTTTCGCCTTGCGAAACCAACCGGCTGTCGCGCTTGCGGCAGCAGCAGTTGTTTGCGCCGGAGCGCAGGTCTCGACACGGGGGCGGAAACGCCCCCGTTTTTCGTTCTGGGGCGCACCCGGCTGGCGCCCCGCTGACAGGCTAGAGGGACGCGATGGCTGAACCGGTAGCGGGGCACATCCGGCTGGTGCGGATGATCGACAAGTTTACCGACACCACCGGCACCTGGGTGGCGTGGCTGAACGTGCCGCTGGTGGCGGCGGTGGCCTACGAGGTCATCTCGCGCTACGTCTTCGACGCGCCGACCCTCTGGTCGTTCGACGTCACCTACATGCTCTACGGCACCATCTTCATGCTCGGCGCGGCCATCGCGCTGCTGAAGGGCGCGCATATCCGCACCGACTTCTTCTTCGAGAAATGGTCGGTGCGCACCAAGGGCATGATCGATTCGATCGCCTTCATCGTGTTCTTCTTTCCTTCGATTTTCGTGTTCTTCCTGGTCAGCGGGCAGGAGAGCTGGTACGCAATGCAGATCGGCGAGACCTCGGAGCAGACGCCGTGGCGGCCGATCCTGTGGCCGTTCAAGATGGTGGTGCCGCTCGCCTGCCTGCTGCTGCTCATCCAGGGCCTGTCCGAGACCATCAAGAGCGTCTACGCCGCGCGCACCGGCATCGAGCTGGACCACAAGGAAAAGGTCGAGGTCTAGCGCATGACCGGTCTCGCACTGCTCGGCCTGATCATGCTGGTGGTGATGATCGGCGTGATCTTCGTCGGCTTCCCGATCTCCTTCACGCTGCTGTTCCTCGCGCTCACCTTCGGCTACTTCGGTCTGGGCGAAGTGGTGTTCAGCCTGGCCTACTTCCAGACCATCGGCATGATGAAGGAGGAACTGCTGGCGGCGGTGCCGCTGTTCATCTTCATGGGCTTCCTCACCGAGCAGGCCGGGCTGATGGAGCGCCTGTTCGTCGCCCTGCGCAACATCCTCGCGCCGATCCGCGGCTCGCTGTTCGCGGTAGTGATCCTGACCGCGACCATCTTCGCCATGGCGACCGGCATCGTCGGCGCGGCCGTGACCGTGCTCGGCATCATGGCGAGTCCGATCATGATCAAGACCGGCTACGACGGGCGGCTGGCCGCCGGCGCGATCACCGCGGGCGGCACCCTCGGCATCCTGATCCCGCCTTCGGTGATGCTGATCGTGATGGGTCCGGTGCTCGGCGTGTCGGTGGCCGACCTGTACGCGGCGGCCTTCGGCCCCGGATTCCTGCTCGCGGGCATCTACCTGGTCTACCTGATGGGCCGCGCGTTCTTCAATCCGAAGCTCGGTCCTCCGGTGCCGAAGGAAGAACGCGTGCACAGCGCGGGCGTCATGGTGAAGGAGGTGCTGATCGGCGTGGTGCCGCTGATCGCGCTGATCGGCGCCGCGCTCGGCTCGATCCTGGCGGGGCTGGCGACGCCGACGGAAGCCGCGGGCATCGGCGCGCTCGGCGCGGCGCTCCTGGCCGCGGCCTACGGCAAGCTCAGCTATGCGGGCATCAAGCGCGCGGTGCTGAGCACCACCGCGACCTCGAGCATGGTGCTGCTGCTGGCGGTGACCTCGAATATCTTCGGCGCGGTGTTCGCGCGCATGGGGACGGCGAATTGGATCACCGAAATCATGCTCGCGCTGCCGCTGTCGCCGGTGGTGATGCTGGTGGTGGTCCTGACGCTCATCTTCCTGCTGGGTTGGCCGTTCGAGTGGCCGGCGATCGTCCTGGTGTTCCTGCCGATCTTCTACCCGGTGATGGACGCCCTGAAGGTCCCGCTCGGCCTGTCGATGGGCATCCCGGCGGACATGGTGATGGTCTGGTTCGGCGCGCTGGTCGCGGTCACGCTGCAGACGGCGTTCCTGTCACCGCCGGTGGCGATGTCGGCCTATTACCTGCGGCAGGTGGTCAAGGAATGGTCGCTGGCGACGATCTACCGGGGCATGTTCGAGTTCATGGTCCTGCAGTGCATCGCCATCGCCCTGATCGTGGCCTTCCCGAAGATCGCCACCGAGTTCCCGACGCAGCTGCAGGCGGAATCGCGCGCGATCAAGACCGAGGAGGTCGACGACAGCGCCAACTCGCTGGAACGCGATCCGATGATCCAGCAGGAAGAGCAGATCCTGGAGGAGGAGGAGGAGGGGAAGGGCTCACTCCAAAACGAGGAACAATCCAAGCCCAAGAACTAGCCCTTGCCTGCAGCAACCTTGGCGCCGGGCATTGCCCGGCGTTTTTGTTTACTCTTCGTGCATGCGGTTCGATTTCGATTCGCCGGTGGATCGCGCCGGCACCTGGTCCTCGCGCTGGGAACGCTACGCCGGCCGCGACGTCATCCC
>JBGPPD010000096.1:0-10528 GCA_041488375.1 Gammaproteobacteria bacterium
AGCGCCTGTCGGGCACGGTGCGCGGCATCCTGCAGACCTCGCCGAACCCGGCGATTCCGGCCGACGCCACCAGCGCTGGCGGCACCACCAACTACGTGGAAAGCGGCACCAACACCTATACGCTCTGCCGCACGCTGTAAGCGCAACGGGCAGCAATTGAAGGAAGGGCCGGCCCTGCGCCGGCCCTTTTCTTTTTATTGGCCCTGCAGCAGCCGAAGCTCCGCGGCGGCCAGCAGTTCGGGCGCGCCGAGCAGCACCACCACATCGCCCTCGCGCAGGGCACCTGCCTCTTGCGCCGACAGCTTCTTCGGCGCTCCGGGTCGCCGCACCGCCGTGACCTGCACGCCGAGATCCTCCAGTCCAAGCGCCGCCAGCGGCCTGGCGAGCGCCGCCGCGTGCGCGTGCAGCGTCACCGCGCGCAGCCGCGGCTGCGCCGCCTCGCCGGATTCCGACGCGTCGCCGGCGCCGTGGTACAGCCCGCGCAGCAGGCCGTACTGCTTGTCGCGCACCTGGCTCATGCGCCGCATGACGCGCGCCAGCGGCACCCCCACCCACACCAGGGCATGCGAGGCGAGCATCAGCCCGGTTTCGAACGCCTCGGGCACCACCTCGGAGGCCCCGGCGGCGGTGAGCCTGCCGATGTCGGCTTCGTCGCGCGCGCGCACGATCACCGGCAGCGTCGGGTTGAGCGCGTGGATGTGCGCGAGCACGCGCACCGACGCGGCCACGTCGGCGAAGGTCACCACCACCGCCGCCGCGCGCGCCAGGCCCGCCGCCACCAGCGCTTCGCGCCGCGCGCAGTCGGCGAACACCACCGTGTCGCCGGCGAGCGCGGCCTCGCGCACGCGCTCCGGATCGAGGTCGAGCGCGATGTAGCGCACGCCCTCGGCCTCCAGCAGCCGCGCCAGGCGCTGGCCGTTCCTGCCGTAGCCGAGGACGATCACGTGGCGCTCGGTCTCCAGCGAGCGCACCGCCACGCGGTGCAGCTCGAGCGATCGCGCCATCCATTCCGAGGCGGTGAAGCGCAGCACCAGCCGGTCGCTCGCCGCGATCAGGAACGGCGTGGCGAGCATCGACAGGATCATCGCGGCGATCAGGGCCTGCAGCACCGGCTCGGGCGCGAGCTGCGCCGCGCGCGCCTGCGCCAGCAGCACGAATCCGAACTCGCTGCCCTGGGCGAGCGCGAGCGCCGTGCGCAGCGCGGTGCCCGGCGAGGCGCCGAAGGCGCGCGCCAGCAGCGCGATCAGCGCGCCCTTGGCCGCGATCAGCAGCGCGAAAAACGCGAGCACCAGCCAGGCCTGGCCGAACACCAGGCGCACATCGAGCTGCATGCCCACCGTGACGAAGAACAGGCCGAGCAGCACGTCGCGGAACGGCTTGATGTCCTCTTCCACCTGGTAGCGGTACTCGGTCTCCGAGATCAGCATGCCGGCGAGGAACGCGCCCAGGGCCAGCGACAGACCGGCCAGACCGGTGACGAAGGCGAGCAGCAGCGTGATCAGCAGCACGTTGAGCACGAACAGTTCGGTCGAGCGGCGGCGCGCGATGACGCCGAACCAGGCCCGCATCACGCGCGGGCCGGCCACGATCAGTACCGCCAGCACGACCGCCGCCTTGACCAGCGCCACCAGCACGTCGTGCGCCAGGGCCTGCGCCGGCGCGCTGAGCGCGGGGACCAGGATCAGCAGCGGCACCACCGCCAGGTCCTGGAACAGCAGCACGCCGATGATGTCGCGGCCATGCGGCGTGTCGAGTTCCAGGCGCTCGACCAGGATCTTGGAGACGATAGCGGTGGAGGACATGGCCAGCGCCCCGCCCAGCGCCAGGCCCGCCTGCCAGCCGCCGCCCGCGGCGAGCGCGACGCCGACGCCGATGGCGATGCTCGCGGCAACCTGGGCGGAACCGAGCCCGAACACCGAGCGGCGCATGCCCCGCAGTTTCGCCAGGCTGAACTCCAGGCCGATGGAGAACATCAGGAACACCACGCCGAACTCGGCGAGGTGGCGCACCGCCGCGCTGTCGGCCACCAGGCCCAGGGCGTGCGGCCCGAGCGCCACGCCGGTCGCCAGGTAACCGATGATCGGCGGCAGCGCGAGGCTGCGGCACAGCACCACCGCCAGCACGCCGCCGGCGAGGAGCACGAGGACCGGATGCAGCGCGAGGCCGGCAGCTTCCATGGTGGCTGTAGAGGGAGAGTTATACTTCGTGGCTATGATAAGCGCAGTGCGTTCCGTGCGTCAGGGTACGGCGCGGGCGGCCGACGGCGCGCTGGAACTCGCACGCAAGGTGCTGGCCATCGAGGCCGACGCGGTGCGCGCGCTGATCGGGCGGCTCGACGATCGCTTCCTCGCCGCACTGCGGCTGATCCAGCAGTGCCTCGACGGCAAGCGCGGACGCGTGATCGTCAGCGGCATCGGCAAGTCGGGGCACATCGCGCGCAAGATCGCCTCCACCATGGCCAGCACCGGCACCCCCGCCTACTTCGTGCACCCGGCCGAGGCCAGCCACGGCGACCTCGGCATGATCCGCGCCGAGGACGTGTTCATCGGCATCTCCAATTCCGGCGAAAGCGCGGAGTTGCTGCGCATCGTGCCGGCGATCAAGCGTGAAGGCGCCAAGCTGGTGGTGATCACCGGCAACGCGGACTCGTCGCTCGCGCGCGAGGCCGACGTGCACCTGGATGCGGCGGTGGACAAGGAAGCCTGCCCGCTCAACCTCTCGCCCACCGCCAGCACCGCGGCGGCGCTGGCGCTGGGCGACGCGCTGGCCATCGCGCTGCTCGACGCGCGCGGCTTCTCGGCCGCCGATTTCGCGCGCTCGCACCCGGGCGGTTCGCTGCACCGCGAAGCCCTGAAGCACGTCGCGGACGTGATGCATCGGGGCGCCGAAGTGCCCTGGGTGCGCGAGCGCGCCACGCTGCAGCAGGCGCTCGAGGAGATGACGCGCGGCGGACTCGGCATGACCGCCATCGTGGACGCCAGCCGCCGCGTCAAGGGCATCTTCACCGACGGCGACCTGCGCCGCGCGCTGAAGAAGGTCGCCAGCCTCAAGTCGGCGCGCATCGCGCGCGTGATGACCGCCGGCCCGCGCACCGTGTCGCCGGATGCGCTCGCCACCGAGGCGGTAGCGCTGATGGAGCGGTACCGCATCAGCCAGCTGCTGGTGACGGACGCCGCCGGCAAGCTCGTGGGCGCGCTCAACATGAACGACCTGTTGCGCGCCAAGGTCGTCTGATCGCATGCCCGTGGCGACTGCCGACGCGCTCGAGCGTGCGCGCCGCGTGCGATTGATGGTGTTCGACGTCGACGGCGTGCTCACCGACGGGCGGCTGTGGTACGGGCCGGAGGGCGAGGCGCTGAAGGCCTTCCACAGCCTGGACGGACACGGCATGAAGCTGCTGCAGCAGGGCGGCATCGCCGCCGGCATCCTGTCCGGACGCAACTCGCCGGCGGTGGCGCGCCGCGCGGCCGAGCTGGGCGTTGCCCACGTACTGCAGGGGTTCGAGGACAAGCGGCCCGCCTTCGAAGCGCTGCTCGCGCGCCTCGGCCTCGAGCCGCGCGAGGCGGGCTACATGGGCGACGACCTGCCCGACCTGCCGGTGCTGACCCGCTGCGGCTTCGCCTGCGCGCCGCGCGAGGCCCATGAGAGCGTGCTGCGCGGCGCCCACTACGTCGCCAGCGCGCCGGCGGGCGGCGGCGCGGCGCGCGAGGTCTGCGACTTCCTGCTGCATTCCCAGGGCAGGCTGCAAGGCGTGCTGGCGGCGTACCTCGGGTGAAGCTCTCCGCCACGCGCCTGTTTCCCCTGCTGCTGATGCTGACGCTCGCGCTGCTCACCTTCTGGCTCGAGCGGCTGGTGCGCGTGGAGCCCCAGCTGCAGGCGCAGCGCCGCCACGACCCGGACTACACGATCGAGCGCTTCACGCTCGTCGACTACAGCCGCGACGGGGTGCCGGTGGGCACTCTGTCGGCGGCGAAAATGGCGCATTTCCCCGATGACGATTCCACCGAGCTGCTGACGCCGCGCGCGGTGCAGACCAAGCCCGGGCAGGCCCGCCTCACCCTGTCCGCGGACCGCGGCACGCTGTCGCAGGACGGTAGCGAGATGTTCCTGTACGACAACGTGCACATGCTGCGCGACGCCTACGCCGGGCAGCCCGGCAGCGAGATGAGCAGCAACTTCC
This sequence comes from Gammaproteobacteria bacterium, assembly GCA_041488375.1. Taxonomy (GTDB): domain Bacteria; phylum Pseudomonadota; class Gammaproteobacteria; order Burkholderiales; family SG8-39; genus JAABQT01. Next base: position 4,181 of record JBGPPD010000096.1, read on the forward strand.
TGCACGTGATCAGCGCCCGCTCGCTGGTGCGCAGCGACCGCGAAGTGCGCATTGCCGAGCAGGGTCGCTCGATCGTCGCGCGCGGCATGGAATACGACAACCAGACCGGCCAGCTGTCCCTGCACGCGCAGGTGCGCGGGGTTTTTGATCCGAAGCAGAAATGATCCGGCGCCTCGTCATGGTCCTTGCTGTTGCGGCTGCCGCAGTTTCGGCCTTTTCCGCCAAGGCGGAAAAGGCCGATCGGGAAAAGCCGACCAGCGTCGAGGCCAATCGCATGACCTCGGACGAGGCGCGGCGCATCAGCATCTTCGAGGGCAACGTGGTGTTCACCAAGGGCACCATCAGCGTGCGCGCCGAGCGCATCGTGGTGCGCCAGGATGCCGACGGCTTCCAGTACGCCAGCGCCAGCGGCACGCCGGTGCATTTCCGCCAGAAGGGCGACCCGGTGGACGGCCAGGAAGGCGTGTGGATCGAGGGCGAAGCGCAGCGCATCGAGATCGACGAGAAGAACGAGCGCATCGAACTGCACGACAACGCGCGCATCGCGCGCGACCAGGACGAGGTGCGCGGCAGCTACATCCTGTACGACCAGCGCTCCGAGTTCTTCTCGGTGTCGAGCGCCAAGGGAGCGCCCGCCTCGGCCCCCGGCGGGCGCGTGCGCGCCGTGATCCAGCCCAAAAAGCCCGCCGCCGACAAGGGCGCCAAATGAGCGTGCTGCGCGCCGAGCGCCTGCGCAAGCGCTACAAGTCGCGCGCGGTGGTGCAGGACGTGTCGCTCGAGGTGTCGAGCGGCGAGGTGATCGGATTGCTCGGCCCCAACGGCGCCGGCAAGACCACCTGCTTCTACATGATCGTGGGCCTGATCGCCGCGGACGCCGGCCGCATCCACCTCGACGGGCGCGAGCTCACGCACCTGCCGATCCACGCGCGCGCGCGCCTGGGCATTTCCTACCTGCCGCAGGAGAACTCGACCTTCCGCAAGCTGACGGTGGAGGAAAACGTGCAGGCGGTGCTCGAGCTGCAGGGCCTCGCGCGCGGCGAAATCGAGACCCGCCTGCAGGAGCTGCTCAAGGACCTGAACATCGCCCACCTGCGCAAGCACGCCGCGCTGTCGCTCTCGGGCGGCGAGCGCCGGCGCCTGGAGATCGCGCGCGCGCTCGGCACGCGCCCGTCCTTCATCCTGCTCGACGAACCCTTCGCCGGCGTCGACCCGATCGCGGTGCTCGACATCCAGCGCATCATCCGCTTCCTGAAGGAGCGCGCCATCGGCGTGCTGATCACCGACCACAACGTGCGCGAGACGCTGGGCATCTGCGACCGCGCCTACATCATCAACGAGGGCGCGGTGCTCGCCTCGGGCCACCCGGAGGAGATCGTCTATAATGACAGTGTTCGCCGCGTGTACCTGGGCGAGCATTTCCGCATGTAGCCAGCAGTACCCCATGCCATGAAACCCACCCTGCAGTTCCGGCTCTCGCAGCACCTCACGCTGACGCCGCAGCTGCAGCAATCCATCCGCCTGCTGCAGCTCTCCACCGTCGAGCTGAACCAGGAAATCGAGCGCATGCTGATGGAGAACCCGATCCTCGAGCGCGAGGACGTCGAGGGCGACGCGCAGGCCGCGTTCACGCCGCCGCGCGATGCGCCGCAGAGCGCGCCCGAGCAAAGCGCGCCGGCGTCGGACGAGCCGCCTGCCGAGCCGCGGCGCGAGGACTGGCTGCTCGAGTTCGCCGCGCCCGCGCGCGGCAGCGACGACGAGGACGAGGGCGAGCGGCTGTTCGCCGCGCCCGAGCTGCCGACGCTGCGCGACCACCTCAACCAGCAGCTCACGCTCACCGGCATCGGCGAACGCGACCGCGCGCTGGTGGCCATGCTGATCGACGTGCTGGACGACGACGGCTACCTGACCCAGCCGCTGGAGGAGATCGCCGCGCTGTTTTCCGCGGAGGCGGAAGTGGACCTCGAGGAACTGGGCATCGCGCTGCGCCACCTGCAGAACATGGAGCCCGCCGGGGTCGGCGCGCGCACCCCCGGGGAGTGCCTGGTGCTGCAGCTGCGCGCCGACGCCGCGCTGCGCGCCCGCCCTGCCTGCGCGCTCGCCATCGAGATCGCCGACAAGCACCTGCAGCTGCTCGCCAGCCGTGACTACGCGCGCCTGCGCAGCCTGACCGGCGCGCAGGAGGACGAACTGCGTGCGGCGCAGAAACTGATCCAGAGCCTGAACCCGCGCCCCGGCGCCGCCTTCGCGCGCGTCGAGACCCGCTACATGATCCCGGACGTGATCGTGCGCAAGGTGAAGAGCGTCTGGCGCGCCAGCCTCAATCCGGAGGCGATGCCGCGCCTGCGCATCAACCGGCTGTACGCCGATCTCGCCGGCCGCGCGCGCAACGGCGCCAACGCGCTCGCCTCCCAACTGCAGGAAGCGCGCTGGATGATCAAGAACGTGCAGCAGCGTTTCGACACCATCCTGCGCGTGTCGCAGGCGATCGTCGACCGGCAGCGCCATTTCTTCGAGCACGGCGAGGTGGCGATGCGGCCGATGGTGCTGCGCGAGATCGCCGACACGCTCGGCCTGCACGAGAGCACCATCTCGCGCGTCACCACGCAGAAATTCATGGCCACGCCGCGCGGCACCTACGAGCTGAAGTATTTTTTCGGCAGCCACGTCGCCACCGACACCGGCGGCGCCGCCTCCTCCACCGCGATCCGCGCGCTGATCAAGCAGCTGGTCGCCGCCGAGGACGCGCGCAGCCCGCTGTCGGACGCGCGCATCGCGCAGGTGCTCGGCCAGCAGGGCATCGTGGTGGCGCGGCGCACCATCGCCAAGTACCGGGAATCCCTGCAGATCCCGCCGGTCAACCAGCGCAAGAGCCTTTAGAGGAGATCCCAGATGAACCTCAATGTCAGCGGCCACCATCTCGAGGTCACCCCGGCCATCCGCGGCTACGTGCAGGGCAAGCTGGAGCGCGTCACGCGCCACTTCGATCACGTCATCGACGCGCACGTGATCCTGTCGGTGGACAAGCTGCGGCAAAAGGCCGAGGTCACGCTGCACCTGAGCGGCAAGGACATCCATTGCGCCTGCGAGGATCAGGACCTGTACGCGGCCATCGACCTGCTGGTGGACAAGCTCGACCGCCAGGTGCTCAAGTACAAGGGCAAGCACGCCGAAACGCGCCCGCGCGCTGACAAAGTTTGACCGCCGCGCGCTCCCCGGCGGCGGCCCGCCGCTTGGGCTATAATGCGCGCCCTCAGCGCCGCCCCTAGCAGCGCCGGATCATGAGTCTCGTCGCGAAACTGCTTCCGCCCGCCAACGTCCTGCTCGACCTGGAAGTGTCGAGCAAGAAGCGCCTGTTCGAGCAGGTCGGGCTGCTGTTCGAGAACAACCACGGCATCGCCCGCAGCCTGGTGTTCGACAGCCTGTTCGCGCGCGAGCGCCTGGGCTCCACGGGCCTCGGCCAGGGCGTGGCCATCCCGCACGGCCGCATCAAGGGCCTGAAGGACGCGCTCGGCGCCTTCGTGCGCCTCGCCCAGCCGGTGCCGTTCGACGCCCCGGACGGCAAGCCGGTGAACCTCCTCTTCGTGCTGCTGGTCCCCGAACAGGCGACCGAGAAGCACTTGCAGATCCTGTCGGAACTGGCGCAGATGTTCAGCGATCGCCTGCTGCGCGAGTCGATGACGGGCGCGCCGGACGCCGGTGCCCTGCACCAGCTGATCGCCGCATGGCAACCCGATGCTGCAGGTCAACGTCACGCAGTTGCATGAGGACAACCGCGACGCCCTAGCGCTCGCGTGGGTCGCGGGGCGCGACGGCAGCACAGTCGTGCGCCGCGAGGCAGCGGCCAGCGCGGCGCTGGTCGGCAACCTCAACCTCACCCATCCCAACAGCATCCAGGTCGTCGGCGCCTACGAGGCCGGCACCCTGCCCGCCCTCGCCGAGCGCCTGTTCACGCCGCCGCCGGCGGCGCTGGTCGTCGCCGACGGCCTGCCGGTGCCGCCGGCGGTGCTCGAGGGCGCCGCGCGCAGCAAGACGCCCCTGTTCACCACGCCGCTGCCGGCGGCGCGCGTCATCGAGAAGCTCTCGCACTACCTTGCCAAGGCGCTCGCCGAGCGCACCGAGCGGCACGGGGTGCTGATGGACGTACTGGGCCTCGGCGTGCTGATCACCGGCGACTCGGGCGTGGGCAAGAGCGAGCTCGGCCTCGAACTGATCAGCCGCGGCCACGGCCTGGTGGCCGACGACGTGGTGGAGATCTCGCGGCTCGCCGCCAACACGCTGGAAGGGCGCTGCCCGCCGGTGCTGAAGGATTTCCTCGAAGTGCGCGGCCTCGGGCTGCTCGACGTGCGCACCATATTCGGCGAGACCGCCGTGCGGCCGAAAATGAAGCTGAAGCTGATCGCGCACCTGGAAAAGCCCGCGCCGGCGGGCAACCGCGACCCCGTCGAGCGGCTGCCGCTGGCCGAGCAGTCCGAGGAGATCCTCGGCGTCACCGTGCGCAAGGTGGTGATCCCGGTGGCCGCCGGGCGCAACCTCGCCGTGCTGCTCGAGGCGGCGGTGCGCAACTACATCCTGCAACTGAGGGGCATCAATTCCAGCGCGGAGTTCGTGGCACGGCAGAAGCGCGCCATGGACGCCGCCGGCTGAACGGGTCGGCGTGCAGCTGATCCTGGTCAGCGGACTGTCGGGCGCGGGCAAGAGCATCGCGCTGGACGTGCTGGAGGACGGCGGCTACTACTGCGTCGACAACCTGCCGGCCACGCTGCTCGATGACGTGGTCGGCTTTCTCACCGCCGCCGGCCACGAGCGCGCCGCGGTGAGCGTGGATGCGCGCAGCGCGGCGCTGGCCGCGCTGCCCGAATGCGTGGCGCGCCTCAAGGCCGCCGGCGTCGACTGCCGCGTGCTGTTCCTCGAGGCCAACCCGCAGACGCTGATGCGGCGCTTCTCCGAAACGCGCCGCCGGCACCCGCTCACCGTCGAAGGCCTGACGCTGGCGGAAGCCATCGAGCGCGAGCGCGCGATGCTGGGGGGCGCCGCGGAGCTCGGCCACCGCATCGACACCAGCGAGCTGCAGCCCAAGGTGCTGCGCAACTGGATTCGCGACATGCTCGGCCTGGCCGGCGGCTCGCTCACGCTGCTGTTCGAGTCTTTCGCCTTCCGCGACGGCATCCCGCTCGACGCCGACTGGGTGATCGACGTGCGCATGCTGCCCAACCCGCACTACGACCCGGTGCTGCGCCCGCTCACCGGCCGCGACGCGCCGGTGGTCGCCTTTCTCGACGCGCAGGAGCAGGTGCAGCGGCTGCGCGAGGACGTGCGCGGTTTCCTTTCGCGCTGGCTGCCCGAAACGGTGAAGGACAACCGCAGCTACCTCACTGTGGCCATTGGCTGCACCGGCGGCCGGCACCGTTCGGTCTATCTTGCCGAGAAGCTGGCCGCCGCCTTCGCCGGCCAATGGCGCGTGCTGGTGCGCCACCGCGGCCTGGCCAAAGAGTGATCGGGGAGCTGCCGCTTTTTCCGCTGCGCACGGTGCTGTTTCCCGGCGGCCGCCTGCCGCTGCGCATCTTCGAGCAGCGCTACCTGGAGATGGCCAAGGCCTGCCTGCGCGACGGCACGCCGTTCGGCGTGTGCCTGATCCGCGAAGGCGGCGAAGTCGGCGAGCCCGCGCTGCCCGAAGCGCTGGGCTGCACGGCGCGCATCGCCGAGTGGGACATGCCGCAGCTGGGCGTGCTGCAGGTGGTGGCGCGCGGCGAGCAGCGTTTTCGCATCCGCAGCCGCCGCGTGCAGCCCGACGGGCTGGCGCTCGCCGGCATCGAGCTGCTGCCCTTGGAGGCGGAAGCGACGCTCGACGCGCAGTCGGACCTGTGCGCCCGGGTATTGCGCAGGATCGTCGAGGCTGCGCCCGCGGGGCTGGTCGAGTCGCCGCCGCGCTACGAATCCGGCGCCTGGGTGAGCGCGCGCCTCGCCGAACTCCTGCCGCTCTCCCTCGCCTCCCGGCAGCGCCTGCTCGAGATGGACGAGGCGCGCGACCGCATCGAGATCCTGCGCCGCCTGATCAGCTCAAGCGGCCAGTAGGCCCTTCAGCACCGCGCGCACCGGCGCGGGCACGGCGGCGTGCACCGCGTCGGCCAGATCCAACCATACCTGCCCTGCCGCCTGCTTGCGCGCCGAGTACAGCACCGGTTGTGCGCGCAACCTGAAGTGCGTGAACCCGTGCTCGAGTGGCGGCAAGCGGCGCGGATTCCTCAGGCCGGGAAGACGCCGTTCGGGAAAAGTCCACAGGCCACCCCATAGCCCGGCGCCCGGCCGGCGCTCGAGCAGCACCTGCCCCTGGTGCAGCACGACGTACCA
>JBGPPD010000097.1:0-10462 GCA_041488375.1 Gammaproteobacteria bacterium
CCGTTCCGGCTTCACGATTTCGCGATAGACGAACTTGCCCCACATCTCGTTGCCGTCCGGCATGCGCAGGCAGTAGTGCATCATGCCGCCGGGCCGCAGGTCGACTTTGCAGTGGGTCACCACGAAGCCTTTGGGCCCCCACCAGTGCTTCAGGCGCTCGGCCTCGGTCCAGGCCCGCCACACCTTGTCGCGCGGAGCGTCCAGCACGCGCGAGATGATGAAGGGCGCGGTCATATGGCCACCATCACCTTGAAGCCGCCGTAGAACATGCGCTTGCCGTCGAAGGGCATCGCCTTGGGATCCATCATGCCGGCCAGGCGCCGGTCCTTCATCACCTTGCCCATCACGCGGTCGCGATGCTTGCGGTTCCTGTACACGACCCAGGAGAACCAGACGACCTCGTCTTTCTTCAGCTTGACGCTTTGCGGGAACGAGGTGAGCTTGCCGGGCTTCACGTCGTCCGCGATGCACTCCCGGTACTCGAGCGCGCCATGCTCGCGGCAGATCCTGCCCATCTTCCTCGCGATTCGAACATAGGCCCGCGTGCTCCTTTTCGGCACCGGCACCACAAAACCGTCAACGTAAGCCATGGTTCCTCCGTAGTAGGTCTATTGCGCCAGGTACTGCTCGAGCTTGGCGAAGGATTCGGTCCAGCCGCGCCGGTGGTTGTCGCGCACCGTCTCGTCGAACAATTGCTCGTGCAGGAAATCGAGCTGCGTGCCGCCGTCGACGGCCCGGAACGCGATCGTCACCAGCGACTCCCGCTCGGGCGTGCTGTTCGGCCAGGTCCAGGTAAAGACCAGCTTTCTGTTCGGCACCACCTCCCGGTACACGCCCTGCACCTCGTGGTCCCTGCCTGCGGACCCGCCGAACACGATGCGAAAACGCCCGCCGACGCGCACGTCCAGCTGCGCCAGCGCAACCCCCTGGGGGCCGCCCGGCCCCCACCAGCGTTTCAGCGCTTGCGGGTCGGTCCACGCGCGCCAGACTTTCTCAGGCGCGACTGGGTAGCTGCGCGCGAGGACGAGCGAGGGTTTTTCGGCGAGCTTGGCTTGTGCCATGTCTGCAACTCCTCCTGCTGATACAGGTAGCGGGCGAGCGAATCGAGCTTCTCGGTCCAGAATTTCTCGTAGCGCGACATCCAGGCCGCCGCCGCCTGCATCGGGGCGGCCGACAGTTCGCAGCTCACCACCCTGCCTTCCTTGTTGCAGGCGATGAGGCCGGCGTCCTCCAGCACGCGCAAGTGCTTCATGAAGCCGGGCAGCGACATGCCGTGCGGCTGAGCCAGCTCCGACACGGCGAGGCTGCCCTGCCCGAGGGTTTCCAGCACCTGGCGCCGCGTCGGGTCGGACAGCGCGGCAAACACCCCGTCGAGCGCCTCGTCGTGATACTGAACCATAAGGTTAAGTATCAACCCGGGCGTCCCGCCGTGTCAAGATGCCGTCCTGATGGCGGCCAGAAGAAAATTCGCCCGGCGCGAGGACCTGGGCCTGACCAAGGCCGAATTTGCCGTGCTGCGGCGCCTGGACAGCCCGCAGAAGATCCAGCGGTTCCTGTTCGGGCTGCGGCAGAACTTCGAGCCCCACGGCGATACCTGCTACCCCGTGCGCAAGGTGCTGCGCCTGCGGCGCGCGCACTGCATCGAAGGCGCGATGCTGGCCGCCGCGGCGCTGTGGGTGCATGGCGAGCCGCCGCTGCTGCTGGACCTGCGCGCGGTGCGCGACTTCGATCACGTGGTGGCGCTGTTCCGCCGCCGCGGGCGCTGGGGCGCCATCTCCAAGACCAACGGCATCGGCCTGCGCTGGCGCGACCCGGTGTACCGCACGCTGCGCGAGCTGGCGATGTCCTACTTCCACGAGTACTGCAATCGGCGCGAGCACAAGACCTTGCGCGAATTCTCGGTGCCCTACGACCTGCGCCGCGCGGACCCCAGGCTGTGGGCGGGCGGGGAGAAGAACGTGTGGCAGGTGCCGGAAACGCTCGACACCCTGCGCCATTTCCCCCTGCTGGATGGCCATCACCTGAAAGCGGTGACGCGCCGGGACCCGTTCGAGCGCAAGTCCGGCGGGCTGCTGCAGTACCGGCGACCGCCCAGGGGCGCCAAGTAGTTTCCGCCCGGTTACCGGGGTAACACTCGGTAACACACGTAATCCGCCTGCGGGACAACCATGCTTGCGTGCCGGCGTTGTTGCAGAGGCCGGAACCAACGACCAAAGGAGTCAGCCATGCTTGTGAAGAAAATCACCCTTGCAGCCCTTGCGGGACCCGTGCTCCTTGCTGCCGCGCCCGCCTTCGCCGACCAGGGCCGCCACGATTTCCGCGGCGAGCGCTTCGAGCATCGCGCGGTCTACGTGCAGCAGCGCCCCTACTACGCGCCGCGCCCGGTGTTCGTGCACCGCGCGTACCAGGTGCAGCGCCCCTACGGGGTGCGGCGCCCGGCAGTGGTGGTTCGCGACAGCAGGGCGGACGTGCTCGGCGGCCTGATCGTGGGCGCCGTGCTGGGCGCGGTCATCGCCAACCACGCCGGCTACTAAGAACTCCCGTCCGGCGGGGCAGTCCAACGGCCACCCACGGGTGGCCGTTGCCATTGGCGCGTCAGGATCCGGCCCGGCTTTCGACTAAACTGCGCAAGGAGGAACCATGGATCGACGCAGACTACTCAGGGCCCTGTTGGCCGCCCCCCTGGCGGGCGTCTCCTGGCTCGCGCTGGCGCAGAAGAAAGGGAAGACGATGGTCGAAGAACTGCAGCAGAACTGGAAAACCTACCTGGCCGCCGGCGTCGCGACGCCTTCGGCGAGCGAGGCGGTCAAGCTGTCCAAGGACGAGTGGCGCAAGCGCCTCGCGCCCGCCGCCTACAACGTGCTGCGCGAGGACGGCACCGAACGCGCCGGCACCAGCCCGCTGGACCGCGAAAAGCGCGCCGGGGTGTTCGTGTGCGCGGGTTGCGACCTGCCGCTGTTCACCTCGGCGATGAAGTTCGACAGCGGCACGGGCTGGCCGAGCTTCTTCACCACCATCCCGGGCGTGTTCAGCGAGAAGACGGACTACTACCTGATCTACCCGCGCACCGAGTACCGCTGCAAGCGCTGCGACGGGCACCACGGGCACGTGTTCAAGGACGGCCCGGAACCCACCGGCCTGCGCTACTGCAACAACGGCGTGGCGCTGAAATTCATCCCCAAGGAGGCCAAGGCCTAGTCCAGCCGCAGGTCGGCCCGCAGCGGGCGGGCGGGGTAGTGGAACTTGACCGGCCCATCCGGCTGCATGTGCAGGAACTGGTGGATGCGCGGATCGGCCGAGGACAGCAACTCGTCGGGCGTGCCCTGCCCGATCACCACGCCCTCCGAGATCACATACAGCAGGTCGACGATCTTCAGCGACTCGCTCACGTCGTAGGTGACCACGATCGAGGTCGCGCCGAGCGCGTCGTTCAGCCGGCGCACCAGGCCGGCCACCACGTTGAGCGAGATGGGGTCCAGCCCGGCGAACGGCTCGTCGTACATCGCCAGCAGGGGATCCATGGCGATGGCGCGCGCCAGCGCCACGCGCCGCGTCATGCCGCCCGACAGGTCGGCCACGCGCAGGCCGTGGGCGCCGCGCAGGCCCACCGCGTGCAGCTTCATCAGCACCAGGCTGCGCACCAGCTCCTCGGGCAGGCGCGTGTGCTCGCGGATCGGGAATGCCACGTTCTCGTACACCGACAGGTCGGTGAACAGGCCGCTGGTCTGGAACATCATGCCCATCCTGCGGCGCATCGCGTACAGGCCGGCGGTGTCGAGCTCGTGCACCACCGCGCCGTCCACGCGCACGGCGCCGCGCCCGGGGCGCAACTGCCCGCCGATCAGCTTGAGCAGCGTGGATTTGCCGCAGCCGCTGGTGCCGAGGATCGCCACCAGCTTGCCGCGCGGCACCGTGAGCGACAGGCCGCGGAACACCGTGTTCGCGCCATAGGCGAAGTGCAGGTCGCTGACCTCGACGACGTTTTCGGCGGAGCCTTTCATGCGCGGTGATAGTCTAGCCGATCGCATGATCGCAGCCGCGCCCTACGCCGGGCTCAACCCGGAAACCGTGCTCGATGCCCTCGACAGCGCGGGCCAGCGCGGCGACGGCCGCCTGCTCGCGCTCAACAGCTACGAAAACCGCGTCTACCAGGTGTGGCTGGAGGACGGCGGCTCGGTGGTGGCGAAGTTCTACCGCCCGGGGCGCTGGAGCGACGCGCAGATCCTGGAGGAGCACGCCTTCGTGCGCGAACTCGAGGAGCGCGAGATTCCCGCCGTGGCGCCGCTCGTGCTCGCCGGCAAGACGCTCTCGGCACACGCGGGCTTCCGCTTCGCGGTGTTCCCGCGCCGCGGCGGCCGCACGCCCGAGCTGGACCGGCGCGATACGCTGGAGTGGATCGGGCGCTTCATCGGCCGCATCCACGCCGTCGGCGCGGTGCGGCCGTTCGCCGAGCGCCCGGCACTCGACGCGGAAAGCTTCGGCCGCGAGCCGCGCGACTGGCTGCTGCAGCACGATTTCCTCCCGCCCGACCTGCTCGGGGCGTGGACCAGCGCAGCGGACCTCGCCCTGCAAGGCGTGGCGCACTGTTACGAACGCGCCGGCGCGGTGCGCACGCTGCGCCTGCACGGCGATTGCCACGCCGGCAACGTGCTATGGACCGACCAGGGACCGCATTTCGTGGATTTCGACGATGCGCGCAGCGGCCCGGCGGTGCAGGACCTGTGGATGCTGCTCTCGGGCGGGCGCGCGGACATGACGCGCCAGCTCGCCGACGTGCTCGCCGGCTACGAACAGTTCCGTGAATTCGATGCGCGCGAACTGCACCTGGTCGAGGCGCTGCGCACCCTGCGGCTGATCCACTACTCGGCGTGGATCGCGCGGCGCTGGGACGACCCGGCGTTTCCCGCGGCCTTCCCCTGGTTCAACACGCAGCGCTACTGGCAGGACCGGATACTGGAATTGCGCGAACAGATCGCGCTGATGGACGAGGCTCCCCTGGCGAAACCCTAGAGCAGCTGGTAGGCGGCCAGCAGCACCTGGCGCGCCTTGCGCTGCGCGGTGGCCACCGCGATCGCGCGATTGAGCCACTGCAGCTCGGCGCCGCCAGGCACGATCGCGCCGCGCAATCGCGGGCCCTCGAAGGTCCCGCCGGTGATGGCAACCACGCGCCGCTCGCCGAGCGGCCCGCCGCCCATGCTCATCAGTTCGCCGACGTCGGCGGCGATGTTCATCAGGAATTCAACAGATATTGTCATGGCCGGCATGGTGCCATGCAGTGGGCGGCGGGCAGCGCCGCATACGAGGCCGCACGCGATAGTGCCATGTTAGACTCCAGTGCGCATTTCACTGCCGAGGATCTCAACAATGCGGTTCGCCAATGTTGCCGCGCGCGCTGCCCTGGCGGTGGCGTTCACGGCGCTGTCCGCGCAGGCGCTCGCTGACGCGCTCACCGACCGCGCCAAGGCGCTGCTCAAGCGTAACGACGCCAAGGCCGCCTACGCCTTGCTGCTGCCGCTGGAGCCCCAGCGCGCCGGGGACCCCGAATACGACTACCTGCTCGGCATCGCGGCATTGGACGCGGGCGATCGGGAACGCGCGGTGTTTGCGCTGGAGCGCGTGCTGGCGCTACAGCCCGACAACAGTCTGGCGCGCGCCGAAATCGCCCGCGCCTACTACGCGATGGGCGAGCGCGAATCCGCGCGACGGGAATTCGAGGCGGTGCGCGCGCAGGCCATCCCGGAAGACGCCAAGGCCACGGTGGATCGTTTCCTGTCGGCCATCGCCGCCGCCGAGCGCACGCGCATCGACGGCTTTGTCGAACTGAGCTTCGGCTACGACACCAACGTCAATAGCGCGACCGGAAGCTCAACGATCGCGATTCCGGCGTTCGGCGGGGCAGCCTTTACGCTGAACTCGTCACTCACCGAGCGCGGTGACCAGTTCTTCAATTTCTCGGGCGGGTTTAACTTCACGCGCAAGCTCAGTCAGCCCTGGTCGCTGGTCGGCGGAGCTTCTGCGGGGCTGCGCGTCAACACCGATGCGACGCGTTTCGACACCAGCAACTTGGACGCGAACCTCGGACTGCGGCATTCCCGCGGCCTCGATGCGTACACGCTGGGCATGCAGGCGCAGTACTTCGCCGTCGACGCCGAGGGCTACCGCAATACCGCAGGCCTCGTCGGACAGTGGCAGCACAGCTTCGACGAGCGCACGCAGGCGTCGCTGTTCGGCCAGCATGCGCAGCTGCGCTATGCGACGCAGCCGGTGCGCGATGCCGACCGCAGCATCATCGGTGTTGCGTACGCGCAGGCCTTCAGCGGCGAACTGTCGCCGGCGATGTTCGCCAGCCTATACGGCGGCGAGGAAAAGGCGGTGGACGACGCCTTTCCCCATTTGGGCCACAAGCCGGTGGGCATGCGGCTGGGCGGGCAACTGCGCCTGGGCGGCGGCTGGTCGCTGTCCGGCGCCCTGTCCCGCGAGCAGCGCAAGTACGGCGGCACCGAGCCCCTGTTCCTCATCCAGCGCGAAGACAAGCAGACCGACGCAAACGCCGGCCTGAGCTACCTATGGCGCCCGGGCACCACGGTGTTGGCGCAGCTGACGCACACGCGCAACCAGTCCAACGTCGTACTGAACGATTTCAAGCGCACCGTCGCCAGCGTGGCGCTGCGCTTTAATTTTTGACAGGTCCCCGGCCGGCGTGACGAAATTCCTCCAGGCAGGCCGGAGGCACCGGGACAATCGTGCATGAACCCGGTCTTGCGGCCGCGACAATCGAGGGGTATCCCATGAAACGTTCCGCACCATTCAGACTGAACCGTACCGGCGTCCTGCTGGCGCTGATATCGACGGCCTTCGCTGGTACGGCAGGCGCGGCGGCGGGGCGCGTGGATTTCGCGGTCGGCGGTGCGAGCGTCGTCGGCGTGGACGGCCGCACGCGGCCCGCCACCCGGGGAACCGAGCTGGACAGCGGCGACACGGTGCGCACTACGGACGGGCGCGTCCAGGTGAGGATGAACGACGGCGCCTACATCTCCCTGCAGCCCAACACCGAGTTCGGCATCAAGAATTTCCGCTACGAGGGCAAGACGGACGGGACGGAGAGCGCCTTCTATTCGCTGGTGAAGGGCGCCATGCGCACCGTGACCGGCCTGGTCGGCCGGGTCAACCGCAACAGGTACCAGGTCGCGACCCCGACTGCGACTGTCGGCATCCGCGGCACCGGCGGCCTGATCCAGATCCTGCAGGACGGGTCCACCCTGGTGCAGGGCACCAGCGGCATCTGGTTCCTCGCCAACCCGTCGGGGTCGATCGACGTCCCGGCCGGGGTCTCGGGCCTGGCGCCAGCCGACCCGAAGCAGCCGCCAAGGGAAACCTCCGTTGTGCCTACCGCGGGACCCACCCCGCCGAGCAAGCCGGCGGAGATTGTGCAGGGCGAGGAGAGGACGAGCACCGGCGAGCAGGTGATCACCCCGCCTGTGAGCATGCTGCCAAGTGGTGGCGGCTACATCGGGACCATGGCCTATGGCTGGTCTTCAAGCCCGCAAATTACGATCACCCCCAATGCAACGGCCACGTTCGACGCTGCGGGTCGATTGACGGCTATTACCGACTCGATCGGCCAGAACTTTTCCTTCAACGGAACGCCTTCCTCAGAATTCGGCAACGACGGCATCATTGCCTGGGGCCGATGGACTGGCAATGTCACCGGCCTGGGGAACATCGACGGACTGCTCACCGTCAACGAGACCTACAACGCGAACCAGGGATTCCACTACGTCGTCGGCATGCCCACGGCGTTTATGCCCCAAATCGGTACGGCGAACTACAGCCTGATCGGTGCGACGCAGCCGACATATGTCGACGGTACTGCCTCACCGGGCAATTTCAGCGGCAGTCTCAACGTGGACTTCGGGCAACTCACCGTCGGCATGAATCTCAACGTCGGCATCGACAGCAAAGGCTACGCGATCAGCGGCAGCGCGCCGATCACGGGCAACTTATTTGTCGGCAGCAACTTCTCGGGGCTTACAGTGTCAGGGACGACAGCAGGGGCCTGCACCAGCGGCTGCAACGCGTTGGTCAGCGGGTTTTTTGCCGGCGCGAGCGCCGAGCGCGCCGGGCTGGGCTACAACATCAACGATTTTGTCACCGGCAAGGACATCATCGGCGCGGCGGCATTCAAGAAGCAGTAGCGCTTGTCGCGCGCGAAGGCGCTCGCGCACCTGCACGCGGGCCGACCGCAGGCCGCGGCTACGCTTCTCGAATCGCATCTGCGCCTCGAATCGGCCGACGCCCAGGCCTGGTTTTTCCTCGGCGCCTCGCGCCATGCGCTGCATGACCTTCCAGGCGCGGCGGCGGCGTTCTCGCGCAGCCTGGAGCTCGACCCGGGAAATTTAGAAGCGCACCTCGCCTGCGTCACGGTAATCCGGGCTTCGGGCGACGCCCGCGGCGCTCTCGCGGCAAGCACGCAGGCGCTCGGGAGATTCCCCGGCGATGCGCGCCTGCTGTACGCCGCCGCGCTGAATCTCGAAGACCTTGGGCAGGTGGAGGAGGCGCTCGCGCACTACGAGCGCGCGCTGCAAGCCTTGCCGGGGTTCGAGGACGCCCTCCACAACCGGGGGCTGCTCCTCGCGCGCCTCGGCAGGCCTGACGAAGCCGAAGCCAACCAACGGCGCTACATCGCGACTTTCCCCGAAGCGGCGCGCGCGCACAGCGCGCTTGCCGACGCGCTGCTCGCATCGGGGCGCTTCGAGGAAGCGCTCGAGGCACTCGATGCGCTCGAGCGCCTTGCGCCGCAGGACGCCAGCGCACGCATCCGTCGTGGCGTCGCGCTGGCGTCGTTGCAACGATACGACGAAGCAAGGGCCGTCTTCGCCGAGGCGCGCGCGCGCGATGCGCAGGCCGTCGCCAAGTACCTGCAGCGCGTGGCGCCTGGATCCGACCCGGATCTCATGCTGTCGCCTGAAAATCTCTTCTTGTGGCAGTGCCATCTCGCGCTCGGCCGCTGCGACTGGACGTCCTGGGACGCGTGCCTCGAGGAAATGCGCCGTCTTCCCGGTTCACCGGACTCCTCCCTCGAGACGGCAGTCGCGTTCATCGCGTTTCACCTGCCGCTTTCTGGCGAGGAGCGCCATGCGATCGCGCGCCACGTCGCGGCGCATATCGAGGCGCGCACTCCGGTTCTGCCGCCGCCGCTGGCGACGCACCATGCGCGCATCCGGCTGGGAATCCTGTCGCCGGACTTGCGCGAGCACCTAAACGCCCATCTGCTGTTGCCCTTGTTCGAATTGCTCGACCGTCCACGGTTCGAGTTGTACGCCTACTCGCTTGCGGCCGATGACGGCAGCGGGGTGCGGGGCAAGCTTAGCGCCGCGGCCGATCACTTTCGGGATCTTCATGCAACGAACGACCAGGACGCCGCGGCGCGCATACGCAACGACGACATCGACATCCTGATTGACGCAGGCGGTCATAGCGCCGGCGGCAGGTTCGGTATCACTGCGCGGCGCCCGGCGCGGCTGCAGGTGCTCTACCTCGGGTTCCCCGGCTCACTCGGCTCGCAAAGGGTGGACTACGCCATCGTCGACCGCGTCGTCGGCGGCTCCGCCGCCGAATGGAGCGAAGCCCTCGTGCACCTGCCCCATACCCACTTTCTCTACGACTTCCGCGCGCCGCTGCCGGAACTCGGATTGAAGCGACAGCACTATGGTTTGCCGGAGAACGATTTCGTGTTCTGCGCGTTCCACAAGGCCGAGAAGATCTCACCGGATGTCTTTGCGCTGTGGATGCGAATCCTGACGAAGGCTCCGCGGGCGGTGCTGTGGCTGCTCGCGCTGTCATCCGCGGCGCAGCGCAACCTGCGACGGCAAGCCAGCGAGCGCGGCGTGGATCCGGCGCGCCTGGTATTTGCGCCCTTCGATCTGCGCGATCGCTACCTCGCTCGGCAACGCCTGGGCGACCTGATGCTAGACGCGCTGCACCACAACGCGATGACCACCGCCTGCGATGCGCTGGCGGCGGCGCTTCCCGTACTCACGCTGCGGGGGACAGCCATGGCCTCGCGCGCCGGGGAAAGCCTGCTGCGCGCAGCAGGCCTGCCCGAGCTCGTTGCAACGGATCCGGACTCTTACGTCGCGCATGCCCTGCAGCTCGCTGCCGATCCATGGCGCCTGGCGGAATACCGCCGCAGGCTCGCTGCGCGCACGGGGCCGTTGTTCGACACTGCAATGCGGGTGCGCGAGCTGGAAGCCGCTTTCCTCCAGGCTTGGCAGCGGGGCGTTCGCAGCGCATAGGTGGCCTGGCCGCCTACTCCCTCAATTCGTCGAGCGCCGCGTCCAGGTGCCCGCGCTCGGCCCAGGCCAGCACCTTCCAGCCCGCGGCGCCGGCCTCGATCCAGTTGATCGCCGCGTTGGGGATCTCGAAGTCGCGCGGCGCCGTCAGGCCGCTGCCGCGCGCGTGC
>JBGPPD010000098.1:0-10369 GCA_041488375.1 Gammaproteobacteria bacterium
CGCACTCCTCCTCCCCATGCTCGCCTCCGCGTTCGACCTGCAAGGGCACCGCGGGGCCCGCGGCCTCGCCCCCGAGAACACGCTGCCGGCGTTCGCCGCCGCGCTGGCCCTGGGCGTCACCACGCTGGAGCTGGACACCGGCGTGACCAGGGACGGCGTGGTGGTGGTCCACCACGATCGCCGCCTCAACCCGGACATCGCGCGCGGCCCGGACGGGCAGTGGGTCGAGGCGCCGGCGCCCCTGATCCACGAGCTGAGCTTCAAGGAGCTGCGCCGCTACGACGTGGGGCGGCTGCGCCCGGGCTCCGAGTACGCGAAGCAGTTGCCCGAACAAAAACCCGCCGACGGCGCGCGCATCCCGAGCCTGGCCGAACTGTTCGAGCTGGTGAAGGCCTCCGGCAACGACGCCGTGCGCTTCAACATCGAGACCAAGCTCTCGCCGCAAGCCCCCGAGGAAACGCTGCCGCCGGAGGAGTTCGCGCGCGCGCTGGTGGCCGAGATCCGCAAGGCCGGGATGGAGTCGCGCGCCAGCATCCAGTCCTTCGACTGGCGCACGCTGCACGTGGTCGAGCGCGACGCGCCGGAAATCGCCACGGTGTACCTGACCGGGCGGCGCGGCGCGCAGTCGCAGCCCAAGGCGGTGCACGCGGCGGGCGGGCGCATCTGGTCGCCCAGCCACGCGGCGATGGACTCCGCCGCGTTGGTGGAGGCGCGCGCGCTCGGCCTGAAGGTGATTCCCTGGACGGTCAACGACCCGGCGGAAATCGAGCTGCTCCTCGACCAGGGGGTCGACGGCGTGATCACCGACTACCCGGACCGGGTGCGCGCGCAGATGGCGCGCCGCGGCCTGCACCTGCCCGGAAGGCGCTGAGCTTGCCGCCGGTCACCCTCGCGCTGCTCGCCGCCAATGTGGGCGTGTTCCTGCTGCAGCTGGCGGGAGGCCTGCCGCTGATCGAGAACTTCGCGCTGTGGCCGCCCACGGCTGCCGGCATGCCCGGCGGGGCGCCCTTCGAGCTCTGGCAGCTGCTCACCTACAGCTTCCTGCACGGCGGCATGCTGCATCTCGCGTTCAACATGCTCGGCCTGTACACCTTCGGCCGCGACGTGGAGCGGCTGTTCGGCTCCTCCTGGTACCTGCGCTACTACGCCGTGAGCGTTTTCGTCGCCGGGCTGTCGCACCTCGCCCTCAGCGCCTGGCTCGGCGCGGCGCCGATGCCGATGGTGGGCGCCTCGGGCGGCGTCTACGGCCTGCTGCTCGCCTACGGGGTGTATTTCCCGCGGCGCACGCTGATCCTGCTGTTCCCGCCCATCCCGCTGCCGGCGCGCGTCTTCGTGGTGCTGTTCGCGGTGCTGGAGCTGTATTTCGGCGTCACCGGCACCGTCGCCGGCGTGGCGCATTTCGCGCACCTCGGCGGCATGCTGGGCGGCTGGCTGATGATCCGCCTGCGCCGTCGGAAGGGGCGTTATTAGTGTATAAGGGGTGATGTCCAAGCCCGTCAGCAGAACCTCCGCCCAGCCCCCTCGCGAACACCCCGGCCGACAGGCCCGCAGCCGCTTCACGGTAGGCAAGTACGAAGTCATCGCCCAGCCGATCCCGGGATCGGCCCACATGCTCCGCTACACCGTGTTCCTCAAGGGCGTGCGCATCGGCGCGATGGCCAGCGTGCCCACTGAATCCGATTGCCGGTTCCTGGAATGCCCGCCGCCGGTGCCCCCGGTCAAGCCCTTCCAGGTGTTCTACCGTCCCGGACGGCCGAAGAAGGGCGCGCAGCCGCCCAGCGCCGCCGACCGCAGCAGCGGCATGTCGCACGAAGACCTGACCTCGGGCATCTCGCTGCCCGCGCTGGAAAAATCCACCGACTGAAAATCGGGGTCTGACCCCGATTTTTTGCCGTTACATCCTGTTGCAAATCCGGGCAATTCCCGGGCGACTGTAAGCGGCTTGGGGCGTTATAAAGTGGCAGGAGGTTTGCCATGAGAAAACTGCTCGTTGCCCTGCTCGCCCTGCTCGCCGCCCTGCCCTCGGCTTACGCCCAGGAGCGCCAGACGTTCCCCCAGGCCGAACTGGACCAGATGCTGGCTCCGGTGGCGCTCTATCCGGACACCCTGCTCTCGCAGGTGCTGATGGCCGCCACCTACCCGCTGGAAGTGGTGCAGGCCGCGCGCTGGTCGCGCGCCCACGCCGGTCTCCAGGGCGACGAGGCGGTGCGCGCCGTCGCCGACAAGGACTGGGACCCGAGCGTCAAGTCGCTGCTCGCCTTCCCGAACCTGCTGTTGCGCATGGACGAAAAGCTCGACTGGACGCGCGACCTGGGCGACGCCTTCCTCGCGCAGGAAGACCAGGTGATGGACACCGTGCAGCAGCTGCGCCAGCGCGCGCAGGCGGCGGGCCACCTCGCGCCCGACGAGCGCCAGCGCGTGCTCGCCGACGGGCGCACCATCGCCATCGAATCCGCCGACCCGCGCGTGGTCTACGTGCCCTACTACGATCCTTTTGTCGTCTACGGCTCGTGGTGGTGGCCCGCCTACCCGCCGGTGGCCTGGGCGCCTTGGCCGGGCTACGTGGTGGCGCGTCCCGGATTCTGGTGGGGCGTAGGAGTCGGCATCACGACGGGCTTCTTTTTCGGCAGCGTGGACTGGTCGCATCGCCACGTGACCGTAGTTCGCGTGAACAACTACTACATGCGCCCGCCGGCAGTGCGCCGGGGCGTCGTCGTGCACCGGCCGATCGTCGTGGGCCCCTGGCAGCACGATCCGGTGCACCGGCGCACGGTCGTGTACCGCAGCCCGGAAGTGCAGAAGCGCTACGCACTGCCGGCGCCGCAGCGCCAGATCCGCAGCGAGCCGCGCGCGCCCGCCGCCGTGCCCGAGCGCCGCATCGAGCGCCCGGAAGCCCGCCCGCAGCCCCAGCCGCAACCGGGCCGTGCGCCTGCGCCGCGCGAAGAACGTCGCGAAGAGCGCCGCGACGACCGCCGCGGGCAGTCCATGCCGCCGGCCTTCAGCGCCAGTTCGCCGCGCATGGAAGCGCCGCGCATGCAAATGCGCAGCGGCGGGGGCGAAGGCGGCGGCGGCTGGGGCCAGCACGCCGGCCGCGGCGAACGCCGCGGCTGATCCCGCGCATGCCCTATCATCCGCGCCATGGCAGGGTCCGGATGGTGGTGGATCGCGCTGACCGTCTGGGCCGCTTTCGCGCAGACGCTGCGCAATACCGCGCAACGCAGTCTCACCGCGTCGCTGGGCACGCTCGGCGCGACGCTGGTGCGCTTTCTCTACGGCCTGCCGTTCGCGCTGGCCTGGCTCGCCGCGGTCCACCTGTGGCGGGCTGAACCGCTCCCGGCCCTCGGCTGGGTCTTCCTCGGCTGGGTGACGCTGGGCGCCGTGGCGCAGATCGCGGCGACCGCCTTCCTGCTGCTCGCCATGGAGGCGCGCAGCTTCGCGCTCGGCGTGGCCTACTCCAAGACCGAGCTCCTGCAGATCGCGATCTTCGGCCTGCTGTTCCTCGGCGACCCGGTATCCATGCCCGCCGCCCTGGCCGTCGGCTGCGGCACGCTCGGTGTGCTGCTGCTCTCGCCCGCCGACAAGGAACGTCCGCTGCGCGCGCTGCTCGCCGGCCTCGCCACGCGGCCCGCGCTGCTCGGCCTCGCCTCGGGCGCGGGCTTCGCCTTCGCCGCGGTGGGTTACCGCGGCGCCGCGCTCTCGCTCGGGAGTTCGTTCCTCCTGTCCGCGGCGACCGCGCTCGCGGCGGCGCAGTCGATCCAGACCGTGCTGCTGGGCGGCTGGCTGCTGTGGCGCAGCCCGGCCGTGGTCGGTGCGACGGTGCGCCTGTGGCGGCCGTCGCTGTTCGCCGGAATGATGGGTGCTGCCGCCTCAGCGGGGTGGCTCAGCGCCTTCGCACTGCAGCCCGCGGCGCACGTGCGCACGCTCGGGCTGGTCGAGCTGGTGTTCAGCTACGCGGTATCGCTGAAGCTGTTCCGCGAGCGCCTGTCGCGCCTGGAACTCGCCGGCATGGCCTTCCTCGCGCTCGGCATCGCCTTCATCATCCGCGCGGGCTAGCGCGCGCGGCGAGCAGCTTGTCGAATTCCTCGGCCACTTGGGCGTCGTGGTCGAGCATTTCCTGCGCGTTGCGATCGCCGTAGTGCAGCACGCCCATGTCGGCGTAGGCCTTCTGCACGCGCTCGCTCCACAGCCCGATGTCCTTGACCGTGGGCACGATGCGGCTGAACAGGCGCTTGCGGAAGCGCACCTGCCCGTCGGAGTCGTAGTGGGCGCCCATGGCGTCCTTCGGGTCGATGCCGATGCGCTCCCACATCTCCTCTGAATTGAGCCGGTCGCGCAGGAAGTAGGAGCCCTCGATGACGAACTCCTCGCGCTCGCGCCGTTCCGCGGCGGTGAGCTGCGGGTAGTACTCGCGCAGCGCGATCCTGCCGAAGGCGACGTGGCGCGCCTCGTCCTGCATCACGTAGGCGTTCACCGCCTGGCACAGCGGGTTCTTGGCGTAGTCGCGGATGCGCTGGAAGGCGGCGAGCGCGAGGCCCTCGATCAGCACCTGCATGCCGAGGTAGGTGAAGTCCCAGCGCTGGTCGGTCAGCGCCTGCTCGAGCAGGCGCTGGAGCGGCGGCGAGATCGGATAGACGAAGCGGAACTTCTCGGTCAGCAGGCGCCGGTAGGCTTCCACGTGGCGCGCCTCGTCCATCACCTGCGTGGCGGCGTAGAACTTCGACTCGAGGGTCGGCACGTCCTGCACGATGCGCGCCGCGCAGATCAGCGCGCCCTGCTCGCCGTGCAGGAACTGCGACAGGTTGTGCACCTGGCTGTGGTAGCGCAGCTCGGACTTCTGGCGGGCGGACAGGCGCTCGTAGAGCGGCGTGCCGTAGAGCGGCATCATCTGCTCGTCGATCTGCATCGGGTCGTCCGGATCGACCTCGAGGGACCAGTCGATGCGCGTCTCGGCGTCCCATTGCTGCTGCTTGCCCTTGGCGTAGAGCCGCAGCAGCTCCTCGCTCTGCGTGCCGTAGTTCCAGGTGAAGGCGGTCTCGGCGGCGCCCTGGAACTTCCAGTGCGTTTCCTCGACCGGCAGGATGTACTTGAAGACGGCGGCCATGCTGGCCGCTAGCTTACTTCAGGCGTTGCATCCGCGCACGTCCGCGTACAGGGCTTGCAGGTTCGCAAGGTCGGCCTCGTAGCTCCCCGTGGGCTCGAACAGCGGGAACAGCCGCACCGCCTTGCGCCCGAAATCGAATCCCACCGGGACGATCGGCAGCTTTGCGGCGAGCGCGATGTTGTAGAAGCCGCTGCGCCAGGGCGTACCGCGCTTGCGCGTGCCCGCGGGCGCGATGGCGAGCAGTACCTTCTCCTCGCGAGCGATCATCTCCACCGCGTCGCCGACCGCGCCCTGCGGGGTCTCGCGCACCACCGGCGTGCCGCCCAGCCAGCGCATGAACCAGCCCAGCGGCGGCCTGAACAGCGTGTGCTTGCCGAGGAAGCGCACGCCCAGCCCGAGCGCGAAGATCGCGGCGATGCCGAGCACGAAATCCCAGTTCGAGGTGTGCGGCGCGACGATGGCGATCAGCTTCGCCCGGTCGGGAAACTCCCCGTCCACGCGCCAGCCGAACAGCGCCAGCACGCCGCGCGCGAGAAGCTTGGAAAGCGCGTTGCCGCGCCGGGGCAGGCTGGGGGGCAAGTCGGGAAAACGACCCATGGGCCCATTGTAGGGTGGGCCCGCCCTACTTCTTGAGGGGCTTGTAGCGGATGCGGTGCGGCCGCGCGGCCTCCTCGCCCAGGCGCTTCCGCTTGTCGGCCTCGTATTCCTGGTAGTTGCCGTCGAAGAACACCCATTGCGACTCGTCCTCGCTCGCCAGGATGTGGGTGGCGATGCGGTCGAGGAACCAGCGGTCGTGCGTGATCACCAGCACGCTGCCGGCGAATTCCAGCAGCGCCTCCTCCAGCGCGCGCAGCGTTTCCACGTCCAGGTCGTTGGAGGGCTCGTCGAGCAGCAGCACGTTGGCGCCCGACACCAGCATCTTGGCCAGGTGCAGCCGCCCGCGCTCGCCTCCCGACAGCTGGCCGACCTGCTTTTGCTGGTCGGCGCCGCGGAAGTTGAAGCGCGCGAGGTAGGAGCGCGAGGGCATGGTGAATTTGCCCACCGTGATGTTGTCCTGGCCGCCCGAGATGTCCTCGAACACCGTCTTGTCGCCCTGCAGCGCGTCGCGCGACTGGTCCACGTGCGCCAGCTTCACCGTCTTGCCGATCGTGATCTTGCCCGAATCGGGCCGGTCCTTGCCGATGAGCATGCGGAACAGCGTCGACTTGCCCGCGCCGTTCGGCCCGATGATGCCGACGATGGCGCCCGGCGGCACCTTGAAGGACAGTTTGTCGATGAGCAGGCGCTCGCCGAATCCCTTGGAGACGTCCTTGAACTCGATCACCTCGTTGCCCAGGCGCTCGGCCACCGGGATGAAGATCTCCTGCGTCTCGTTCCTCTGCTGGTGCTCGAACTGCGACAGCTCCTCGAAGCGCGCCAGGCGCGCCTTGGACTTGGACTGCCGGCCCTTGGGGTTCTGCCGCACCCACTCGAGCTCGGACTTCATGCTCTTGATGCGCGCCGCCTCCTGGCTTTGCTCCACCTCGAGGCGCTTTTCCTTCTGCTCCAGCCACGAGGAGTAGTTGCCCTCCCAGGGGATGCCGCGGCCGCGGTCCAGCTCCAGGATCCAGCCGGCGGCGTTGTCCAGGAAGTAGCGGTCGTGGGTCACCGCCACCACGGTGCCGGGAAAACGCTGCAGGAACTGCTCCAGCCACTCGACGCTTTCCGCGTCGAGGTGGTTGGTGGGTTCGTCCAGCAGCAGCAGGTCGGGCTTCGAGAGCAGCAGGCGGCACAGCGCCACGCGCCGCTTCTCGCCGCCCGAGAGCACGCCGACTTTCGCGTCCCAGGGCGGCAGGCGCAGCGCGTCGGCCGCGATCTCGAGCTCCTGGCCGCCGCCGCCGGCGTTGACGATCGATTCGAGCTTCGCCTGCTCGGCGGCGAGCTTGTCGAAATCGGCGTCGGGCTCGGCGTAGGCGGCGTACACCTCGTCCAGGCGCTTCTTCGCCGCGGCGAGCTCGCCCTGGCTCTCCTCCACGATTTCGCGCACGCTCCTGGCCGGGTCGAGCACCGGCTCCTGCGGCAGGAAGCCCACCTTGAGGTTGGGCATGCGCACCACTTCGCCCTCGTAATTCGTATCCTCGCCCGCCATGATCCTGAGCAGGCTCGACTTGCCCGAGCCGTTCAGGCCGAGCACGCCGATCTTGGCGCCGGGAAAGAAGTTGAGCGAGATGTTCTTCAGGATCTCGCGCTTCGGGGGCACGATCTTCTGCACCCGGCGCATGGTGTAGACGTACTGGGCCATGGGATCAGACCCGATCGCTTGCCTGCAGGGCGCGCCACACGCGCTCGGGCGTGAGCGGCATGTCGAGTTCCTTTACGCCGAGCGCGTCGATTACCGCGTTGACGATCGCCGGCGTGGCGCCGTGGTAACCGGCCTCGCCCGCGCCCTTGGCGCCGAGCGGGTTCTGCCGCGTCGGCACCGATTCGTCGAAGCGCGTGTGCATGTCGGGCATCTGGTCGGCGCGCGGCATGGCGTAGTCCATGAACGAGCCGGTGAGGAGCTGCCCGGTCTCGTCGTACACGCATTGCTCGAACAGCGCCTGCCCGAGCCCCTGCGCCATGCCGCCATGGATCTGGGACTCGGCGGTGAGCGGGTTGACGACGCGGCCGATGTCGTCCACCGCGCTGTGGCGAGCGACGCGCACTTCGCCCGTGTCGGGCTGCACCTCGACTTCGACCACCTGGCAACCGTTCGGCCAGGTCTGCCCCTTCACCGTCTCGGCGTGCTCGCAGACGATGCGGCGCTCCGGCTGCCTGCCGGCCAGCTCGTACAAGCCGATGCCGCGGTCGGTGCCGGCGATGCGAAAGCGCCCTTCGCCATACTCGAGGTCCGCGGCCGCCGCCTCGAGCGCCTGTGCCGCGAGCGGCCGGGCAGCCTCGATGAGCGCGAAGGCACCCGCGAGCGCCGCGCTGCCGCCCACCTGCAATCCGCGCGAGCCGCCCGCGCCGCCGCCCGAGGGCAGCAGGTCGCTGTCGCCCTGCACCACGCGGATCTTCTGCGGGTCGATGCCGAGGGCCTGCGCGACCACCTGCGCGTAGGAGGTCCACAGCCCCTGCCCGATCGCCTGCGTGCCCGAATCCACTTCCAGCGTGCCGTCGGCGGCCGCGATCATGCGCACCGTCTCGGTGAGCCGCGCGCTGCCCGTGATCTCGACGTAGCAGGCGAGGCCGCGCCCGTAGCGCAGCCCGCGCGCCCCGGCCGCCGCCTTGCGCGCCGCAAAACCGTCCCAGTCCGCGGCGGCCAGCGCGCCGCGCAGGATGCGCTCGAAATCGCCGCAGTCGTAGGTGTAGCCCGCCGGGTTGGCGTAAGGCATCTTCGCCGCCGGCACCAGGTTCTTCAGGCGCAGGCCGATGGCGTCCACGCCCAGCTCCAGCGCGGCGCGTTCCACCAGACGCTCGAGCAGGTAGCCCATCTCCGGGCGCCCGGCGCCGCGGTAGGCGTCCACCGGGCAGGTGTTGGTCAGCAGCATCTTCACTTCGTGCTCGAGCACCGGGATCGCGTACACGCCCGTGGGCGCGCGCGCCCCCGACATCGCCGGCACGGCGGAGCCGAAGCTGGAGATGTAGGCGCCGATGTTGGCGAGCGTGCGGATGCGCAGCGCCGTGAAGCGCTGCTCCGCGTCGAGCGCCAGCTCCGCCACCGTGACGTTGTCGCGGCCGTGGACCTCGGAGAGGAAATTCTCCGAGCGGTCGGCCAGCCAGCGCAGCGGCCGGCCCAGCTTCCTCGCCGCCCACAGCAGCGCCGCGTGCTCCGGATAGGCGTAGCCGCGCGCGCCGAAGCCGCCGCCGACGTCGGCGCTCAGGATCCTGAACCGGTCCTCCTTCATGCCGAAAACGGTCGCCAGCTGCGTGCGCACGGTGTGCACGTTCTGCGTAGGGCACCACAGCGTGAAGCGCCCGCTGGCCGCGTCGTACTGCGCGGCCAGGGCGCGCGGCTCCAGGGGATTGGCCGACACGCGCTGGTTCACCACGCGCAGGCGCACGACGTGCTTGGCCGCCGCGAAGGCCGTCTCGCGCGCCGCCGTGTCGCCCATGTGGTAGTAGGCCGCGACATCGCCCTGGCGCGCGGCCGCCTCCACGCCGACGACCGCCTCGAGCGGTTCCCACTCCACTTCCACCAGTTCGGCCGCGTCGCGAGCCTGGTCGCGCGTTTCGGCCACCACCATCGCCACCGCGTCGCCGACGAAGCGCGCCTCGCCGGCGGTGATCGGCATGCGCGGCGGCGCGACGATCGGCGTGCCGTCCTGGCGCTTGTGCATCCGGGTGAAGGGAATCTCGCCCAGGCCGTCGGCCGCGACATCCGCCCCGGTGTACACAGCGATGACGCCCGGCGCGGCGCGCGCGGCGGCGAGGTCCATGGCGGCGATGCGCGCGTGCGCGTGCGGCGAGCGCGTGAACGCGACGTGCGCGGCCCCCTCGGGCCGCACGTCGTCCGTGTAGCGTCCCTGGCCGGTGAGCAGCCGCGCGTCTTCCAGCCGCCGCAGGGGCTGGCCGATCCACTGGCTGGCGGATAAGGCGGCGTCTTTCATCGATGAGCTTGCGGCGCGGCCGATTCTATACTGCGCCCCTGGAGACTCCCATGACCGATTCGCAACCCCTCGGCTTCATCGGCACCGGCGTGATGGGCGAGCCGATGTGCCGCAACCTCGCCGCGAAGAGCGGCCGGCGCGTGCTCGCGTGGGACCCATCCCCGGCGCCGCTCGAGCGCCTGCGCGACGCGGGCATCGCGATCGGCGCGTCGGCCGCCGAGGTCGCGGCGCAGGCCTCGGTCCTGTTCCTGTGCCTGCCCGGCGGCGCCCAGCTCAAGGCCTTGTGCGAAGGAGGATTGCTCGCCGCTTCCGGCAAGGGACTCACCCTCGTGGACCTCGGCACCTCGGGCGTGGGCCTGACGCGGGAACTCGCGCGACGCTTCGCCGAGCGCGGCGCGGACTATGCCGATGCGCCGATCGCGCGCACGCGCGAAGCGGCGCAGAAGGGCACGCTCGCCATCGCCGTGGGCGCGGCCCCCGAGGTCTTCGCGCGCATCGAGCCGCTCCTGCGCTGCATGGGCAGCGACATCACGCATTGCGGCGGCGTGGGCAGCGGCCAGGTGGTGAAGATCCTCAACAACATGGTGCTGTTCCAGACGGTGAACGCGCTTGCCGAAGCCCTCGCCCTGGGCCGGCGCGCGGGCGTGGAATCCGCGCTGCTGTTCGATGCGCTCTCCAAGGGCTCCGCCGACAGCTTCGC
>JBGPPD010000099.1:0-10306 GCA_041488375.1 Gammaproteobacteria bacterium
CCGATGTCGTGCAGGAAGGTGGCGGCGCGGTCGGCCTCGGCCCCGTTCAGCGCGATCTTGAACTTGCGCGGCAGGTAGGCGAACTCGGGATGGAAGGCGGACCACTGCCGCAGGATCTCGGCCCAGACGAACGCGTCCGCGATCTCGTCGCGCGCCACGCCGCCGAAATGGTCGGCGGTGATGTTGCGGATGCAGTTGCCCGAGGTCTGGATGGCGTGCATCTGCACGCCGGCGAGCTCCGCCAGGATGTCGGGCACCTCTTCGAGCTTCGGCCAGTTGTACTGCAGGTTCTGGCGCGTGGAGAAGTGGCCGTAACCGCGGTCGTACCGGCGCGCGATCTGCGCCAGCCTGCGCAGCTGGCGCGAGGACAGGATGCCGTAGGGGATCGCCACGCGCAGCATCGGCGCGTGGCGCTGCAGGTACAGGCCGTTCTGCAGCCGCAGCGGGCGGAAGTCGTCCTCGGAGAGCCGGCCGGCGAGGTAGCGCCGCGTCTGGTCGCGGAACTGCGCGACGCGTTCCTCGACGATCCTCTGGTCGATCTCGTCGTAGCGGTACATGGGCGCGGATTGTCGCCCCGCGCCTTATGCCTGCAAAGACTAAGATGTTAGTATCTTATGCCTTAAGCTTATTATGAAACTCCAGCAGCTGCGCTTCCTCGCCGAGGTCGCGCGCCAGGACCTGAGCGTCTCGGCGGCGGCCGAGGCCCTGCACACCTCGCAGCCCGGGGTGTCGCGCCAGATCAGGGACCTGGAGCAGGAGCTGGGGGTCGAGATCTTCGTGCGCCGCGGCAAGCGCCTCACCGCGCTGACCGAGCCGGGGCGCGCGGTGCTGGCGATCGCCGGTCGCCTCCTCGCCGAAGCCGCCAACCTGAAGCGCGCGGGCGAGGAGTTCGCCAACGAGAAGCTGGGTTCCCTCACCATCGCCACCACCCACACCCAGGCGCGCTACGCGCTGCCCAAGGCGGTGGCCGCCTTCAAGCGCCGCTACCCCGACGTGCAGCTGGTGATCCACCAGGGCAACCCGACGCAGATCTGCGACATGGTGCTGCGCGGCGAGGCGGAGTTCGCCATCGCCACCGAGCAGATCGCACAGTACCCGGAGTTGGTCTCGCTGCCCTGCTACCAGTGGAACCGCTGCGTGGTGGTGCCCTCGCGCCACCCGCTCGCCAGGGTGAAGCCGCTCACGCTCGAGGCGGTGGCGAAGTTTCCCGTCATCACC
Organism: Gammaproteobacteria bacterium; assembly: GCA_041488375.1. Lineage (GTDB taxonomy): Bacteria > Pseudomonadota > Gammaproteobacteria > Burkholderiales > SG8-39 > JAABQT01. The sequence continues at coordinate 1,219 of JBGPPD010000099.1, forward strand.
TACGACTTCGCCTTCGCCAACCGCTCGCTGGTGGAGAAGGCCTTCGAGCAGCGCGGCTTGAAGCCCAAGGTGGTGCTCACCGCGCTGGACGCGGACGTGATCAAGACCTACGTCGAACTGGGCCTGGGCGTGGGCATCATGGCGGCGATGGCGTTCAGCGCCAGGCGCGACGCGGGGCTCAAGGCGCTGGACGCCGCGCATCTGTTCGAATCGAGCACCACGCGCCTTGGCATCAAGCGCGGCGCGTACCTGCGGCGCTACGCCTACGAGTTCATCGAGCTGTTCGTGCCGCACCTGCCGCGCTCGATCGTCGAGCCGGCGGTGATGGGCGCGGAAGGGTCAAGGTACGAGCTGTAAGAAAATCGGGGTCAGACCCCGATTTCCCGGATCTGGCGGTTTTCAACGATCTGGACCGGCAGGTCGTCTTCGGCCACCTTGAGCATCGCCGCCGCCACGACATCGGCTTCGATCGGACGGTACTTGCCGAGCAGCGGCCCGAGCAGCTTGCCGATCACCATCCCCACCTGCTCCCCGGTCCTTGCCTGTGCTCGCGGCCCGACCAGCAGCGACGGCCGGAAGAACACGGTCTTCGGCACGCCCGCGGCGAGCACCGCTTCTTCCATCTCGCCCTTCACGCGGTTGTAGAACACCGTCGAATCCGGGTTCGCGCCGAGCGCCGAAACCACGAGGAGCCGCTTGGCGCCTCCCGCCGCGGCCGCCATCGCCAGGGCGACCGGATAGTCGTAGTCGACCCGCCGGAAAGCTGCCTGCGATCCCGCCTGCTTGAGGGTGGTGCCGAGGCAGCAGAAGACGTCCTCGACCCCGGCGCGCCGCTCGTGCAGCCGCTCGAAGTCCACAATCTCGACCGTCAGTTTGGGATGGGCCTTGCCGAGGTCGCGCCGCGCCCAGGCGGCGACGCTGGCGTACCGGGGGCTCGCGAGCAGCCGCTGCAAAAGGAACGAACCGATGAGTCCCGTGGCGCCGACCAATAGTGCAGAACGCAAAACGGGAACTGTACTCAAATGAGAAAAATGGGGTCTGTCCCCATTTAGCCGTGGGCGCGGATGAAATCCCTGACCTTGGGGTAGATCATCTCGCGCCAGCGCCGGCCGCTGAAGATGCCGTAATGCCCGACCTTGGGAGCGAGGAAATGCTCGCGCCGCTCCTTCGGGATGTTCAGGCACAGCAGGTGCGCGGCCTCGGTCTGGCCGTTGCCCGAGATGTCGTCCAGCTCGCCCTCGATGGTCAGCAGCGCCGTGTCGCGGATGGCCTGCGGGCGCACCAGGCGATCGCGCACGAACATGCGCCCCTTGGGCAGCGCGAAGTCCTGGAACACGGCCTTCACCGTGTCGAGGTAGTACTCGGCCGGCAGGTCGATCACCGCGTTGTACTCGTCGTAGAACTCGCGGTGGCGGTCCGCCGAATCGTCGTCGCCCGTCACCAGGTGGTTGAAGTAGTCCCAGTGCGCGTTGAGGTGGCGGTCCGGGTTCATCGCCACGAAGCCGATGTGCTGGAGGAAGCCGGGGTAGACGCGGCGCGCGTAGCCCGGATACCTCGAGGGCACGCGCTGAATGACGTGGCGCTCGAACCAGGAATACGGCCGCGTCATCGCCAGGTTGTTGACCGCGGTCGGGCTCTTGCGCGCGTCGATCGGCCCGCCCATCATCACCATGGTCCTGGGCAGCTGCGGCTCGCGCTCCTCGGTCATCAGCGCGATGGCGCACAGCACCGGCACCGTCGGCTGGCAGACCGAGATCACGTGCACGCCGGGCGAGAGCAGGCGCACGAACTCGCGCACGTAGTCCACGTAGTCGGCGAGGTGGAACGGCCCGGCCGACATCGGCACCAGGCGCGCATCGACCCAGTCGGTGATCCACACCTCGTGCTCGGCGAGCAGCGTGCGCACCGTGTCGCGCAGCAGCGTGGCGTGGTGGCCGGAGAGCGGCGCGACGACGAGGACCTTCGGGAGGTCGCGAGTTGCGTTGAGGCGGGACTTGAAGCGCAGCAGCCTGCAGAACGGCTTGTCGAGCGCCACTTCCATGTCGGCGTTCTCGATGCGCCAGGCGGGCTTCTCGTAGCGCTGGGTGACGCGCAGGAACAGGTCGTTCGAGGCGGCGAGCTGCTTGGCCAGCGGCGCGAACGCCCAGGGGCTGAACGGGTGGGCGAACCAGCCGCGCTGCGCCTCCGCGATGAAGCGAAAGGGGGTGAGCCAGGCGTGCTGCGCTTCGTACAGGCTGTAGAGCACCGCTCCTTATAGCAGATTTGCGGCAGTGCGGCATTGGCCGAATTCCCGGGGAAAACGTATCCTTTTCCCGTGCTGACCCTCCTGCGGCTGGCTTTCGCGCTTGCGCTCCTCGCGGTGCTTGCGGTCGCGGGGGCCTATTTCACCCTGCTGCGGTCCCTGCCGAAGGACGAAGGCGAGCTGCGCCTCGGCGGGCTGGAGCGCCCGGTGGAGGTGGCGCGCGACAGCTTCGGCATCCCGCACATCTGGGCCGCGAACCTGGACGACGCGGTCTACGCGCTGGGCTTCGTGCACGCGCAGGACCGCCTGTGGCAGATGGAAGTCAGCCGGCGCACGGCGGCGGGCCGGCTGGCGGAGATCTTCGGCGAGAAGGCGCTGGAGACCGACCGTTTCCTGCGCACGCTCGGCGTGAAGCGCGCCGCGCAGGCGAACTTCCAGCATCTGGACAAGGAAACGCGCGCGCTGCTGGAAACCTACGCGGCGGGCGTCAACGCGTTCATCAACATGGGGCCGGTGCTGCCGGTGGAGTTCTGGGTCACCGGCGCGAAGCTCGAGCCCTGGACGCCCGCCGACACGCTCGGCTGGATCAAGATGATGGCCTGGGACCTCGGCGGCAACTGGCGCGAGGAGCTGCTGCGCATGCGCCTGTCCAAGACCCTGCCGCTGGCGCGCATCCACGAGCTGCTGCCGCCCTACCCCGGGGAGTCGCCGCCGGAGATCGCCGACCTGCGGCGGCTCTACAACGGCATCGAGAAGGAAGGGGTGCGGCTGGCGGGGAAAAAATCGGGGTCAGACCCCGATTTTATTTCGGCGAAATCGGGCTCTGACCCCGATTTTTCTTTCCCGCAGGACGGTCTGGGGTCCAACAACTGGGTGGTTTCGGGCGCCCGCAGCGCCACCGGCAAGCCGCTGCTCGCCAACGACCCGCACCTCGGCCTCACTGCGCCGCCGGTGTGGTACTTCGCGCATATTTCCACGCCGGGGTACGAGGCGATCGGCGCCACGCTGCCCGGCGTGCCCGCCATCGTGCTCGGCCGCAACAGCCATTTCGCCTGGGGCTTCACCAACACCGGGCCGGACGTGCAAGACCTGTACATCGAGCGGCTGGACGGCGCGGGCAACTACCTCACGCCCGAGGGCCCCAAGGCCTTCACGCACTACGACGAGGTGATCAAGGTGAAGGGCGGCGAGGACGTGCGCCTGCAGGTGCGCGTGTCGCGCCACGGCCCGGTGATCTCCGACGTGTCGCGCGTCGCGCAGGATGCCGTGCCGCGCGGCCACGTGCTGGCGCTGCAATGGACCGCGCTGCGCGAGGACGACCTGACCATGCAGGCGGCGGTGAAGATCTCGCGCGCCAAGGACTGGCCCTCCTTCCTCGCCGCGCTGCGCGACTACCATAGCCCGCAGCAGAACGTGGTGTACGCCGACACGCAGGGCAACATCGGCTTCGTCGCCGCCGGCCGCGTGCCGGTGCGCCGGCCCGACAACGACCTGAAGGGCCTCGCGCCGGCGCCGGGCTGGCTGGCGAAATACGACTGGACCGGTTTCCTCCCGTTCGCGGAGTTGCCGCAGTCCACCAACCCGGCCGACGGCGTGCTGCTGACGGCCAACCAGCGCATCACTCCGCCGGGCTACACCCACTACATCACCAGCGAATGGCAGCCGCCGTATCGCGCCCGCCGCATCGGCGAGTTGCTCAGCGCCCTGCCCAAGCATTCCGTCGCGAGCTTCGCGCGCATCCAGGGCGACGTGGTGTCGCTGCCGGTGCGAGAGATGCTGCCGCGCCTCGCCAGGGTCAAGCCGAGGAGCGAAGCGGCGCGGCGCGCGCTGGCGCTGCTCGCCAAGTGGGACGGCACCATGGCGGTCGGGCTCCCCGAACCGCTGATCGTGTCGGCGTGGTGGCGCGAGTTCTCGCGCGCCATCTACGCCGACGAGCTGGGCGAGGCGTTCCGCGGCAACTGGCTGCTGCGCGCGCAGTTCATGCTCAACGTGCTCAACGACAAGGACCGCCAGGGCCGCTGGTGCGACAACACGCGCACCAAGGCCGCCGAGAGCTGCGACGACCTGCTCGCCGCGACGCTGGACGCCGCGCTCGCCGACCTGCGCAAGCGCTACGGCGAGGACATGGGCGCATGGCGCTGGGGCACAGCGCACTACGCGCGCCACGAGCACCGCCCCTTCGGCCGCGTGAGCTGGCTGGCGCCGTGGTTCGACATCACCGTGCCGACGCCGGGCGACGCCTATACGGTGAACGTGGGCCGCAACCGGCTGGAGGACGCGGCGCACCCGTTCGCCAGCACGCACGCGGCGAGCCTGCGCGCGATCTACGACCTGTCCAACCTGGACAACTCGCTCTACATCCATTCGGGCGGGCAGTCGGGCAACGTGTTCTCGCCGTACTACAAGGCCTTCACGCAGGCCTGGGCGAGGGGCGACTACATCCCGATGGTGACCGACCGCAGGAAGATCGAGGCGGGCGGGGTGAAGCGGCTGCGGCTGGTGCCGTGAAAATCGGGGTCAGAGCCCGATTTTCACAAGCCGAGTTCCTGCCACATCGCGTCCACCTTTTTCTTCACCGCCTGGTCCATGGCGATCGGGCGGCCCCAGGTGCGCGAGGTTTCGCCAGGCCACTTGGCGGTGGCGTCGATGCCCATCTTGGAGCCCAGGCCCGCCACCGGGCTGGCGAAATCGAGGTAGTCGATCGGGGTGTTCTCCACGATCAGCGTGTCGCGCGCGGGATCGACGCGCGTGCTGAGGGCCCACACCACTTCCTTCCAGTCGCGCACGTCCACCTCCGCATCCACCACCACGATGAACTTGGTGTACATGAACTGGCGCAGGAAGCTCCACACGCCGAACATCACCCGCTTGGCGTGGCCGGCATACTGCTTGCGCAGGCTCACCACCGCGAGCCGGTAGGAGCAGCCCTCGGGCGGCAGATAGAAATCGGCGATCTCGGGGAACTGCTTCGTCAGCAGCGGCACGAATACTTCGTTGAGCGCCACGCCCAGCATCGCCGGCTCGTCGGGCGGCTTGCCGGTGTAGGTGGAGTGGTAGAGCGGATCGCGGCGTAGGGTCGCGCGCTCCAGCGTCAGCACCGGGAAGCGCTCCGCCTCGTTGTAGTAGCCGGTGTGGTCGCCGTGCGGGCCTTCGAGCGCCAGGTCCCCCGGTTGGATGGCGCCCTCCAGCACGATCTCGGCGCGCGCCGGCACCTCGAGGTCGCTGCCGAGGCACTTGACGAGTTCGGTGCGCGCGCCGCGCAGCAGGCCCGCGAACTGGTACTCGCCCAGCGCATCCGGCACCGGCGTAACGGCGGCGAGCGTGGTGGCCGGGTCCGCGCCCAGCGCCACCGCCACCGGGAAGGGCTCGCCCGGCCTCGCGAGCTGGTGATCGCGGAAGTCCAGCGCGCCGCCGCGGTGCGCCAGCCAGCGCAGGATCACGCGGTTCGGGCCGATCACCTGCTGGCGGTAGATGCCGAGGTTCTGCCGCGGCTTGAGCGGCCCGCGCGTTACCGTGAGCCCCCAGGTGATGAGCGGTCCCACGTCCCCGGGCCAGCAGGTCTGCACCGGCAGGCGCGCGAGGTCGAGGTCCTTGCCTTCCCACACCGTCTCCTGGCACGGCGCCGAGGACACCACCTTGGGCGCCATGTCGAACACCTTGGCAGCGAGGCGCGCAAGCTGCGGCAGTTTCTCCACCACGTCGCGCAGCCCCTTGGGCGGATCCGGCTCGCGCAAGGCGGCGAGCAGGCGGCCGATGTCGCGCAGGGCGGGCGCAGGGTCCGCGCCCGCGTCGATTCCCATGGCGAGCGCGATGCGCTCCACGGTGCCGAAGAGGTTGGCGAGCACCGGCATGGAAAAGCCGGTGGGCTTCTCGAACAGCAGCGCCGGCCCGCCCGCGCGCAGCACGCGGTCGCAGATCTCGGTCATCTCCAGCCGCGGCGACACGCTCGCGGCGACGCGCTTCAGGCCGCCGAGCTCCTCGAGCCTGGCGAGGAAACCGCGCAGGTCGGCGTAGTGCACGTCAGCCGCGATGCGCCGCGCGCTCGGCGAGCAACTGGGCGAAATCCGCCAGCATGGGATTCCTGCCGCGCACCCCGTAGGCGCGCTCCGAGGCGGCGAGGGTCAGCACCAGCTCGGTGCTGCCCAGCCAGCCGAACACGATCAGCGCGCCGCCCCAGAGGAGCAAGGCCGCGCCCAGCATCGGCATCAGGCCGGCGAAGATCTCCAGCGCGCGCATCACGGCGCGCAGCAGCTGGCCCATGGCCTGGGCGTCCGCCACCTCGCCCCCCGCGCGCTCGGCGAACGCCCCGAGCGGCCCGGACATCAGGAACAGCAGCAGCGCCGCCAGCGCGAGCGCCGCGCCCCAGCCGATGCGCTGCGTGTCGCGCCGGTAGCCGACGCGCACCGCGTCGATGGCCCCGAGCGCGAAGCTCTCCATCTGGCCAACGCCGTGGTGCAGCAGGCGCGAGGCGAACAGCGTGAGCTGCGTGCCGCGCAGCGGCCCCGACACGAAGGCGAAGGTGGCGACCGGGGTTTCCGGCGTCATGCCCATTTCCCCGCATACGAGGCGATGATGCCGGCGAGCACCGCGGCGCCCACCCAGTTGTTTTGCTGGAAAGCCTTGAAGCAGCCCTCGCGGCTGCGAGCGCGGATCAGGCGGTAGTGGTGGCCCATCAGCGCCGCGGCGAGCGCCAGCCCGGCGTAGTAGGGCCAGGCGAGGTGCAGGACCGCGCCCACGCCGGCGAGGATCGCGAGCATCAGGCCGTAGCTCCCCATCACGGCGGCGACGTCGTAGCGCCCGAGCGTCAGCGCGGAGGTGCGGATGCCGATCTTCGCGTCGTCGTCGCGGTCCACCATCGCGTACTCGGTGTCGTAGGCGAAGGCATAGCAGATGTTGGCCGCCAGCAGCGCCCAGCATTCCGCGGGCAGCCGCCACTGGATCGCCGCGTAGGCCATCGGGATGCCGAAACCGAAGGCGACTCCGAGGTAGAGCTGCGGCAGCGCGAAGAAGCGCTTGGCGTAGGGATAGGTCGCGGCGATGGCCAGCGCGACCACGGCAAGGATCATGGCGAGCTTGTTCAACATCAGCACCAGGCCGAACGCCGTGGCGGCGAGCAGCAGGGCGAGCACCAGCGCCTCGGCGGGCGCGATCTCGCCCGCGGCCAGCGGCCGGTCGCGCGTGCGCGCCACGCGGCCGTCGAAATCGCGGTCGGCGAAATCGTTGAGCGCGCAGCCCGCCGAGCGCATCAGCAGCGTGCCGACCGCGAAGATGGCGACCGCCTCGATGCTGGGGCGGCCGAGCGCGGCGAGCCACACCGCCCACAGCGTGGGCCAGAGCAGCAGCAGCGTGCCGATCGGCTTGTCCAGGCGCAGCAGGCGCTCATAGGCGTCCAGCCGCCGGCCGAGGAAATCGAGGTCCAGGCGCATGGCTAGGCTCTAGTGTAGTCGGAGCGGGCCTTGAGCCAGCGCTCGATGTGGCGGCGCACCGGCGCCTCCTCGCCCGCGAGCAATTCGTCGGCGGCGGCGGCGGCCTCCCCGGCCAGGGCGGCATCGGCCACGGGATCGGCGAAGCGCAGCAGCGGCTGCCCGCTCTGGCGCTCGCCGAGGAATTCGCCGGGGCCGCGCAGCGCCAGGTCCTGCTCGGCGATGGCGAAGCCGTCGGCGTTCTCGTAGATCACCTTGAGGCGCGCGCGCGCGGCCTCCGACAGCGGCTCCTGGAACAGCAGGATGCAGTCGCTCGCGCGCGGGCCGCGCCCGATGCGCCCGCGCAGCTGGTGCAGCTGGGCGAGGCCGAAGCGCTCGGCGTGCTCGATCACCATGAGGGAGGCGTTGGGCACGTCCACGCCGACCTCGATCACCGTCGTGCACACCAGGAGCTGCGTGCGGCCTGCCGCAAACTCCTGCATTGCGGCGGCCTTGTCCGCCGGCGCCAGGCGCCCGTGCACCAGTCCCACCCGCAGCCCCGGCAGTTCGCGATGCAATTCTTCGTACGCGTCCAACGCCGCCTGAAGATCAAGGTCCTTCGATTCCTCGATCACGGGGCATACCCAGTAGGCCTGCTGGCCGTCGGCGCAGGCGGCGCGGATGCGCTCCAGCACCTCGCCGCGGCGCGCCGCCGCCGCGAGGCGCGTGGTGACCGGCTTCCTGCCCGGGGGCAGCTCGTCGATCTTCGAGACGTCGAGGTCGGCGTGATAGGTCATCTCCAGCGTGCGCGGAATCGGCGTCGCGCTCATCATCAGCTGGTGCGCGACCGCGAGCTCCGCCTTCTTGCGCAAGCTCAGGCGCTGCTTCACGCCGAAGCGGTGCTGCTCGTCGACGATGGCGAGGGCAAGGCGCGCGAACTCCACGCCCTCCTGGAATAGCGCCTGGGTGCCGATGGCGATGCTCGCCTCGCCTGCCGCGATCGCCTTGCGCGCGCGCTTGCGCTCGGCCGCCGGCAGGCCGCCGTGCAGCCAGGCGATCCGCACGCCCAGCGGCGCGAGCCAGGCGGAGAACTTGCGGTAGTGCTGCTCGGCGAGGATCTCGGTCGGCGCCATCACCGCCGCCTGCGCGCCGGCGTCCACCGCGGCGAGGCAGCCGATGGCCGCGATGATGGTCTTGCCGCTGCCCACGTCGCCCTGCAGCAGGCGCTGCATCGGGTGCGCCTGCGCGAGGTCTTTCAGCAGCTCGGCCATCACGCGCTGCTGCGCGCGCGTCAGGCGGAACGGCAGCTTGCCGAGGAAGCGCCTGAGCAGCGGCCCGTTGGAGGGCAGCGCCAGGGCGGCCTTGGCCCGGCGCTTGCGGCGCGCCAGGCGCCGCTGCAGTAGTAGAGCCAAAAGCTCGTCGAACTTGACGCGCCGCCAGGCCG
>JBGPPD010000100.1:0-10254 GCA_041488375.1 Gammaproteobacteria bacterium
GCGAGAACGTCGCGACGTCCGAAGTGGCGGAGGCGCTCTGCGCGTTTCCCGGGATCAGCGAGGCCAATGTCTACGGTGTGCCAGTTCCCGGCGCGGATGGCCGCGCTGGCATGGCGGCGCTCGTGACCGACGGGGAACTGGATCTTGCGGCGCTAGCGGCTCATCTGGCGGAGCGATTGCCGGCCTACGCGCGGCCGGTGTTCCTGCGTGTCCGCGGCGCGATGCAAGTGACGGGCACCTTCAAGCATTTGAAGAGCGATCTCGTGCGCGAAGGATTCGATCCCGCCGCCACGTCAGATTCCCTCTTTTTCAATGACCCGTCATGTCGAGCGTTCGTGCGCCTGGACGAGGCAATCTTCAGCCGCATCCGGGCAGGCGACTACCGCCTCTGATCGGGATCCGGCAAGGTCGCCCGCGAGCGTTGATCCGCATGTCCGGCAACGGGTGACAGGAATCGAGGGATGACGTAGTTGGAAGCCGTCACCACTACCGAGCGCGGAGGCACGTCTCGCGTCACCACGCAGTTCGCTCCGATCATGCAGTGATCGCCGATCACGACGCCGCCCAGTACCCGAGCTCCCACGTAGATGTCGACGTGGGAGCCGATTTTCGGGAAGCCTGGAATGGGTCCGGTGCCAAGCGTCACCTCGTGGAAGATCAGGCAGTCAGCGCCGATCTCGGTTCCTGATCCGATGACGACGTTGTTGGGATGGATGAGACACAGGCCCGCGCTGATTCTCGCACCACCCCGGCCGCCCCACAGGTCGACGTTGAACAGCAGGCGTAGCGGGAACCTGGCGAGATGGTAGATTGCCCGAACCGGAATTCGCAGGATGGCATTGGGCAAGGCGTGTCCCCAGGCGCCCAACCGGTAGACGGCTCCGATCCAGAACCCGGGATGAGCATGCCACCCGCCGAGCGTGGCGTATCTTGCGGCATCCCGCCGCAAGTTCTCGAACATGGTTACTCCAAACTCGGCCCGCGCTGCCCGAACCCGCCGCTTACATGGAAAGCCGTCTCGCGAGCTTTGCCAAGAAGCCGACTTTGTGAACCGCAAAGGTCTTCTTTACGCGCTCGTTTACCACCCACGTGGCCTTTGTACCTGCCGCAAAATGCGCGCTTTCGCCAGCGCTGAGCGTGAATTTCTTTCCAAGATATTCGATCTCGACGGAACCTTCGAGAATAAGGATCGATTCATCCCCCCCGTAGTGCCAGACGAATTTCGCCGGTCCTATGCATTCCCAGAACCCGGCTTGGGTCACCTTGTCGGCTGAATTGCCGTAGCCGCCGATGCGGAATACGGGCGAGCCCGAAACGATCCAGGATGGATTCACTGCAAGCGCCGATATCGCCATGCGTTCAGGCTTCGCTAGCTTCTCCTTATAGTCTGCATACATGCTCGTAGCGCTCAGCACTTGCACGCCCGCAGCTAGGATCAACGCGACTACCGCCCCGGATACGAAGATCAGGGTTTGCCGACGGTACTGTTTGAATTCCATGGCAATCCTCCATTCTTCGTATTTTGCGATCTAATTCCACACTAAAACGCAAATTTCTGACAATTTGCACGCAACCTCTCTGTTCTGCCGCCCGCTGCAACATTTCGCCGCGAGTTGTTCCGTCGGCAGTGCGTAGTGTAGCCTACGCGGCTGTTGCGGTTGCCGGCCGGCGGGTGATTGGGTCGCGGTGCGTTTGAATTCCAGTACATGCCTACTATGCGATTGATATTGCTGATCGCCGCCTTGATGTTTGCGGCCAGTGTTGCCGCCATCTTGGCTCGGCCGTCGACCAAGGCTTCCGAACTGGAGGCGGCTTTCTCGCTGGAGGCAATAATTCCCAGGAGCTTCGGAGAATGGCGCGAGGAACCTCAGCGCTACGTTCAAGTGGTCAATCCGCAGACGAAGGAATTGCTCGACAAGCTCTACAGCCAGGTATTGAGCCGCATCTACGTCAATGCCAGCGGCAACCACATGATGCTGTCGCTGGCCTATGGCAGCGATCAGCGCCGTTCGTTGCAAGCGCACAAGCCAGAGGTGTGCTATCCGGCGCAGGGCTTCGCCATCCTGAAAAACGAGGCCGCGCTGCTTGGCACGGCATTTGGCGACATTCCCATACGACGCGTCGTTGCCACCGCCGGCGCGCGCCACGAACCCCTGACCTACTGGTTCACGGTGGGCGATCGTGCGGTCGAAGGGAAGATGCAGAAGCGGCTGGTGGATCTGCGCTACGGCCTCACGGGCCGCATCCCGGACGGCATGATCTTCCGCGTCTCTTCGATTGACTCGGACTATCCGCACGCCTTCGCGCTGCAAGGCCAATTCATCGATCAATTGCTGCAAGCCTTACCGCCGCCAGAGCGCAAACGCTTGAGCGGACTCGGCAATTCCTGATCGCATGCACACGCTCGTCACCGGCGGTAACGGCTTCATCGGTTCGCACACAGTCGTCGAACTGCTGTCGGCGGGCCATGAAGTTTTCGTCGTCGACAATCTTTGCAACAGCAAGGGTTCAGTGCTTGATCGCATCGAGCGCATCGCAGGCCGCCGCCCCGGGTTCGCGCAAATCGACCTCCGTGACCGCGCCGGCCTGCGCCGGGTATTCGCCGAGCGGCGCTTCGACGCCGTGATCCACTTCGCCGGGCTGAAAGCCGTGGGCGAGTCGGTGGCAAGGCCGCTTGCATATTTTGACAACAACGTGACGGGCAGCGTGGCGCTGTTCGAATGCATGAGCGAGGCGGGCGTGCGGAGGATCGTGTTTTCCTCCTCCGCGACCGTCTACGGCGAGCCCGCTTCGGTGCCGATTCGCGAGGATTTTCCGCTGTCGGCCAGCAATCCCTACGGCCGCAGCAAGCTGATGATCGAGGAGATTCTGCGGGACGTGGCGCGGTCAGATGCGCAGTGGCGCGTCGCGCTGCTGCGCTACTTCAATCCGGTCGGCGCGCATGCGTCGGGCCTGATCGGCGAGGATCCGCGCGGAATACCCGGTAACCTGATGCCGTACCTCGCGCAGGTTGCCGCCGGTCAGTTGGCGGAGATGCCGGTGTTCGGCGACGACTATCCAACGCCGGACGGCACGGGAGTGCGCGACTACGTGCACGTGGCCGACCTGGCGCGTGGCCATCTCGCGGCGCTTGCAGCTTTGCGCGAGCCGGGCGTGCTGACGGTCAATCTCGGGACTGGCCGAGGGTACTCGGTGCTGGAGATGGTGCGGGCGTTCGCTGCCGCGAGCGGGCAGCCCGTGCCCCATCGAGTGATGGCGCGCCGGCCCGGCGATGTCGCCCAGTGCTACGCCGATCCGGATCTGGCGCGCAAGCTGTTAGGCTGGCAGGCGCAGCTCGGCCTCGAAGCCATGTGCGTCGATACCTGGCGTTGGCAGCGATGGGCGGCCGAGAATCTTCGGGATTCCGCATGAGGCGAGGCGGATGATTCGCGGATGCGCAATGCGCGGATAGGCTGATTGTCCTGCGGCCGCCGAAATCACGGCGAAAAGTCAAAGACATGTGCGCGACAGAGCATGACGTTTCTTAACCTGACTAGTCCAAAGTAACTATTGACCCACGCGGTGCGCACTCCTAGCATCGGCGCTGGGGGTAGTAGGCAGTACCAGCAGGTGAAAGCAGTTAAAACCAGCAGCTAAAACCAAGAAGGCGGATCGGATTGTGTTTGGGGGAAGCAGGAGTGGTTTGGTATCAAGGGGCTGTTTGGCCGTGGCGGCGCTGCTCTGCGCCCAGGCGGCGGCGGCGCACACGCTGCGCTATGATGGCCCGATGTACGCGCCTTACAGCGGCGCCTTCACGATCAACGACAATCCGCCTGCGCCCAGTATTTCGCGCACGGTGAGTGCCGGCGGTTTCAAGATGACCGATACCTCGGGTCCCGCGCCCGCCGCGGGCACGTCGTTCATGGCGTGGTGCGTGGATATCTACGGCACACTGACAAGCAGCACTGCCTACACGCTCAAGACCGGCGAGCAATTCTACGGGGTGGGCTCATCCAATGTGACCAGCCTGGAGCGCTTGGCATCTTATGCGTTCGACCACTGGACCGGGGCCGACAATGTCGCTTCGGCGGCGTTCCAGCTCGCGGTCTGGGAGGTGGTCACCGAATCCGCAAAGACCTACAGCCTAAGCTCGGACAACTTCACTGTAACCGGCGGTGACATGGGCACGAGAAACCTCGCAGACTCGTGGCTCGCGCAGGTCAACGCGGGCACGTACGCGATCGATCAGACCCTTGGGGTATGGCAGAAGGGCGCAGGCTCGACGACGCAGAACCTTGCGGTGTTCGCGCCGATTCCGGAGCCTCAAACCTACACCATGCTGATTGCAGGTCTGGGCCTGATGGCCTTCGTGGCGCGCCGCCGCCGGCAGAACCTGGCGGCCTGATCAGGGGATCGTCGCCGTACCGGCACGGCAAAGTTGCCGCAACAGCCCCCTCTCGCTCTTGCTCAGGCCGCGAGGGTCGAAGCGGTAACGCTGGTGCAGCCGCAGGGGCTCTTCGTATCTACCGGGCGCAATGCGCCCCAGCCACGCGGTAAGCGTTTCCCCCGCCGCGCGCGGCGGCAGGTTCTTTGCCAGTTCGTAGAATTCGGAGTCTTCTCCAGGGTAGCGCCGTACCGGCCCTGTCTCAGCCGTGGAGTCGCGGACGACCCGCTTTCCGCGCAGCAGCCGCCACGCCAGGATCACCACCAGCACCGCCAGCACCGCCCACCAGGCGTCGCTTGCCTGCAGCTCCTCGCGCTGGCTCCAGCGGTAGGCCGCCCAGCGCAGGAAGTCGGCAAATTTCTCCCACGCCGGCGCGAGGCGGCTCTTCTCCTCGACGTACCAGTCCGGCGGCGTCGGATCGAGGTCGATCCAGCGCCCGCCCACCCAGGCGCGGGTCCAGGCGTGCGCATGGCGCGCGCGCACGACGTAGGCGCCCTCGAGCGGGCTGTATTCCTGCACCGAATAGCCGGTCGCATAGCGCGCCGGGATTCCCGCCGCGCGCAACAGCAGGACTGCGGCGGCGGCGAAGTACTCGCAGTGCCCGCTCTTGGTCCGCGTCATGAAATCGGCCAGCGGCGTCATGCCGGCGGGCGGCGGCGCCTCGCGCCAGAGCGAATAGGTGTAGCCCGCGAGGTGCTGCATGACGCGCTGCGCGGCCTGCTCGGGCGGCAGGCCGATGAGCCCGAACTCGCGCGCCAGGCGGCTGAACGTCTCGCGTTCCGCCTGCGGCAGCTGGTCGTCGTCCACGGCGGGCGGGTCGTAATAGGCGATGCCTGATCCGAATTCCGTCCCGTACTGGATCCAGTCGCCTTCTACCGTGGCCTGCACCACGCCCAGCCCCGTGCGGATCGCCTGCGTCGCCGCGAGGCCGGTCAGGCGCGTCACGCCCGGCGGCAGCGCGAGCAGCGTGCCGCGCCGCTCGACGCGCAATGCGATCTGCAGGCGGGCGTCGGCCCTGCCCGGGGCCAGCCGCCAGTTGGCGCCGCCTTCCTCGGCCTGCAGCACGCCGCGCGTCGAGCGCCGCCCGACCCAGGTGGTGCCGACGTAGGCGTTGTAGCTCGCGCGATGCAGCAGCCGCGCGCGCGCGACCTCCCGCGGCGTGCCGTAAACGCGCGCCACGATCGTGTCGCGCAGCTTGAGGCGCCCGATGGTGCCGATGTCGGTCACGCCGCGCGTGGGGTCGGACTCGAGGCGGCGCATCTGCCATTCGGCGATCCACTCGCCCAGCCAGGATTGCAGCCCGCTCATGCCGAGCTGCCCGGCATAGCCCAGGCCGGCGCTGCACGCGAACAGCAGCGCCCAGGCGCGCAGGCTGGTCCGTTTCGGGCGCAGCGCGTACAGCGCCCAGCCCGCCAGCAGCACGGCGCCCACGAAATAGCCGCGCGCGCCCGGGTTGCCCACGCCGGCGGCGATGACGCATAGGGCGATGTACACGCCGCCCGTGTCCAGCATCGGCACCTTGAGCTGCGCATCGCGCTCCTTCATCTTGCGCAGGTAGCGGAACAGGGCCGTGAGCGGCACGCGGTCGGCGGCGCCGAGGTGCTGCGCGAGCAGGATCGGCGACAGGATGGCCGGCAGCCATTGCACCGCGCCGATCACGCCCTGCGTCACGCCGCGGTTGGCGGCAACCACCACCGCCGTGCCGACGAAGAACACCGTGCACAGGTCCGAGATGCGCGCGTAGTCGGCGTCCTCGAGCGCGAAGCGCAGCCTCACCCAGCGCGGCGCCTCGAGCAGCAGCGCGACCGGCACGGCGAGCGGCAGGTTGCCGCTTTGCCAGCCCCAGAATAGTGCAGCCGCACCGACCAGGAACGGGGGCAGGCTCATCGCAGCACCATGCGCTCGAGCCTGGCGAGACCCGCCTCGATCGCGCCGGGATGGACCACCAGCAGCCACGGGGGCGCCTCGCGCGGCGTGTCCTCCCTCGCGCAGACGAGTATCGCGCGCACCTCGACGCCGTTGGCCGCCAGGCGCTGCGCGAGTCCGCGCCGCGCCGCGTCCCAGGCCACCAGCACCAGTACGCAACTGGTGAGCTGCGCGCACTGCGCCAGCACCGCGCGCTCCAGCCGCACGAAGTCCGTCGTAGCGCTCGCCGTGACGCCCGCCAGAGACTCGAGCATCTGCTCGGCGTGCAGCTGGCCGCGGCCCACCGTGCTGTGGTGCACCTCACTGCCCACGAACAGGAGATCCAGCAGGCATTCCTGCGTATCGATGGTGTAGACGAAGGACGCCGCCACCGCCACGGCGTCCTCGAACGCCCGGTCCTCGCCGCGCACGGCCGACGTGTCCAGCACCAGGGCGTGGCGCTCGAAGAACTCGTCCTGGAACTCCTTGACGATCGGGCGGCCGGTGCGCGCGAAGCTCTTCCAGTGGATGCGCTGCAGCGGGTCGCCCGGGCGGTACTCGCGCAACGACAGGAACTCTTCGGAGTCCCCGACCGAACTGGCGAGCGACACGCCGCCGGGCTGGTGCTTGCGGCGCCCGGGCAGCGTCAGTCGCGGCAGGCGGTAGCGCCGCGGCAGCGCGATCACGCGCTCCGGCAGCGCCAGGCGCACCAGGCCCTTCACCAGGCCGAGCGGATCGCTGCGGTTGAGAACCAGGCCGGCGAGTTCGATGCGCCCGCGGCGGCGCGGCGTGAGCGTGAGGCGCAGCGTCTGGCGCGCCCCCGCGGCGATGTCGGGCAGCGGCGCCTCGCGCGGGGCCTCGGGCGTGCTCCGCTCGATCAGCCAGCGCCAGCGGAAGTAGCCGACGTTGCGGTCGAACCAGTTGCGCCGCTCCTCGCCCGGCTCGCGCGCGCGCTTCCAGTCCGCGTAGCGCGGGCGCGGGTCGCGCAGGGCCTCGACCAGGGCGACGCCCGAGAGCGCCCGGGCGCCGTGGTTTTCCACCACCACCGGGTAGCTGAACGGCTCGCCCGCGGTGGCGTAGCGCGGCAACTCGCGGCGCGCGGCCACGCGCGCGCGGAACGAGAGGCTCGCCACCCAGGCCACCAGCAGCAGCGCCGCCACCAGCGTCGCCGCCTGGTAGCTCGCCCCTTGGTTAGTGTCGATGCCGGCGGCGCCCGCCGCGCCCGCGGCGCCGAGCGAGATCCAGCCCGCGACGGTGAGCCGCTCGCGCAGCCAGTGGTCCAGCGCGCTGACCGCGCGCAGCGCGAGGTAGATCAGCCGCCTCAAGCGGGGACTTTCACCTCGCGCAGGATGTCGGCGACCAGGCCCTGCGCGGAAACGCCGGCAAAGCGCGCCTGGGGATCGAGCACCATGCGGTGCGCCAGCGTGGCCACGGCAAGCTCCTGCACGTGCTCGGGCCGCACGAAATCCTCGCCGTCGAACAGCGCCAATGCCTTGGCGGTCTGCGTCAGCGAAATCGAGGCGCGCGGCCCGCAGCCCAGCAGCACCTGCGGCGCGGCGCGCGTGCGGCGCACCAGCTCGACGACGTAGTGCTTGAGTTCTTGCGCCACGCGCACCTGCCGTGCCGCGTGCTTGAGCGCCAGCACTTCCTCGCGCGAGGCGACCGCGCGGATCGAGTCCAGGGGGTGGCCGAGGTCCTGCGCGCTCAGCACCGCCACCTCGGTGTCGGCGTCGACGTAGCCGAGCGCGAGGCACAGGGCGAAGCGGTCCATCTGCGCCTCGGGCAGCGGATAGGTGCCGCGGAATTCGACCGGGTTCTGCGTCGCCACCACGAAGAACAGCTCGTCCATGGCGTGCGTGCGGCCCTCCACCGACACCTGGCCCTCCGCCATCACCTCGAGCAGCGCGGATTGCGTGCGCGGCGAGGCGCGGTTGATCTCGTCGGCCAGCAGGATGCAGGTGAATACCGGACCCTCGCGGAACTCGAAGCTCTGGTCGCGCTGGTTGAACACCGATACGCCGAGGATGTCCGAAGGCAACAGGTCGGGCGTGAACTGCACGCGTGCGAATTTCGCGCCGATGGAGGCGGCCAGCGCCTTGGCAAGCGTGGTCTTGCCGGTGCCGGGGAAGTCGTCCACCAGCACGTGGCCGCCGGCGGCGAAGGCGGCGAGGAGCTTCCTGACCTGCGCGTGCTGGCCGCGCATCACCTGCTCGATGTTGTCGGCGATCCTGTGGAACAGGCGCTGGGCGTCGGGGGCTTGCATGCCTAGAACTTCTCCGCCCAGGGCCGCAAGTCGGCCTCGAAGGTCCAGGCCGAGCGCGGCTGCGCGTGGATCTGATAGTAGAGCTCGGCGATGCCATCCGTCGCCAGCATCGCCCCCGGCCCCAGCTCCTTCACACGCTCGGGAAAGCGCGCGCGCACCGCCGTGGTGTCGATCATGCCGTCGATGACGACGTGCGCGACATGGATGCCTTTCGGGCCGAGCTCGCGCGCCATGGACTGCGCCACCGCGCGCAAGCCGTTCTTCGCCGCGGCGAAGGCGGCGAAGTGCGCGGCGCCGCGCACCGAGGCGCTGGCGCCGGTGAACAGGATCGTGCCCTTGCCGCGCGGCGTCATGCGGCGCGCCGCTTCGCGGCCGAAGAGGAACCCCGCGTAGCAGCCCAGCCGCCAGATCTTCTCGAACATGTCGGCCGGGGTCTCGTGGATCGAGGCGCGGAAGTTCGCGCCGGCATTGAACACCGCCACCTCCACCGCGCCGTGCTCGGATTCGAGGGCGTCGAATAGCGCCATCACCTCCTGTTCTTCTCGCAGGTCGGTGGGCGCGGCGAAGGCCTTGCCGCCGCCTTTGACGATTTCTCCCGCCAGGCGCGCAAGGCGATCGGTGCTCCTGGCGGCCAGCGCGACGTTATAGCCGGCTTTGGCGAAGCGCTTGCCGAGCGCGTAGCCCAGGCCTTCTCCCACGCCGGCGATCACCGCGACCGGGGTCTGGTCCATGGCTAGAGCGCCGCGGCGAGTTGGGCGCCTTCGAGCATGGCGCGCTTGGTATCGAGCTCGCCCGCTTGCTTGGCGCCCCCGATCAGGTGCTTCGCCGCAATCGGGCGCAAAGGCTCCTGTCCGGCGCAGACCACCACGGTGTCGGCGGGGATCACGCTCTCCTTGCCATCGACCGCGATGTGCACCCCGGCGTCGTCGATGCGACGGTATTCGACGCCCTTGATCGATTGCACGCCGTTGTTCGCGAGTTCCGCGCGGTGCACCCAACCGGTGGTGCGGCCGAGCGTGGCGCCAAAGGGAGTGTTGGAGCGCTTGAGCATGGTGATGCGGTGCGCGGGGTGCGGCGCGGGCAAACCCTTGGGATCGAGCCCGCCGGCAACCGCGGGGTCCTGCACGATGCCCCAGTGCTTGGCGAACGCATCGGCGTCCAGTGTCGCACGCTCGTTGCGCTCGAGGAGGTAGAGCGCGACATCGAAGCCGATGCCGCCGGCGCCGATGATCACGACGTTGCGGCCGGGCTGCACGCGGCCGCTCAGCACCTCCACGTAGCTCGCCACGCACCGGTGATCGATGCCCGCGATCGCGGGCTTGCGGGGGTCGATGCCGGTGGCGAGCACCACTTCGTCGAATTGGCCCAATTCGGCTTCGCCGGGGGCGTGGTTGAGCAGCACCCTGGCGCCGGCGCGGCGCAAGCGCTCGGCGTAGTAGGCCACCGATTCGCCGAATTCCAGCTTGCCGGGGATCCGCTTGGCGAGGTTGAACTGGCCGCCCAGTTCGCCCGATTTTTCGAACAGCACCACCTGGTGGCCGCGCTCGGCGGCGACCGCCGCGCAGGACAGGCCCGCCGGCCCGCCGCCGATCACCGCGACGCGCTTGCGCTTCTTTGCCGGCGCGAACACCAGCTGCGTTTCGCGCCCGGCGCGCGGATTGAC
>JBGPPD010000101.1:0-10076 GCA_041488375.1 Gammaproteobacteria bacterium
GACCCGATCACCACCGACGCCACGATCAACGCGAAGGCCAGCCGGTTGCTGGCATGCAGCAGATGGCGCTCCAGCGAACCGCCGCTCTGGTGCCGGATGTCGAACAGGGGTTCGCCACGCTCCAGGCGTCCCATGAGGCGGCGCAGCGTGATCGGCGCCTCGCCGGCCACCTCGCGCAACGTGGAGACCATGCGGTACGCCTGCGCGACGTTCCCCACGCCCAGCTCCGGCAGGAAAGCGTGCTTCAGAAGCCGCCCGCTGTAGGCCTGGAAGGCGGCCAGTGAACTGAACTGCGGATCAAGCCGGCGTACGAGGCTTTCCAGTTCGGCGAAGGCGCGCACCAGCATCATCGTCTCGCGCAGCAGCCGGATATGGTGCTTGCGGCCGAGCGCGATGAACTCCTGCAGGATCGCGCCGAAGGACTGCTTGCCCAGGTTCGATTCGCGGTAGTAGCGGTCCAGCGAAGCCGACAGGTCGCTCGTGAACGCCGCCCGGTCAAGCTCGGCGGTGGCGCCGCCCATGCCAAGATAGGCGCTCGCGACCCAGCCCGCGTCGCGCGCCATGATGGCGAGAAACAGCTGGCGCAGGTTCTCCTGCAGGCGCGGGGACAGCTCGCCGATGGCGCCGAAATCGTGGAAGCAGATGCGCCCGTCCGGCAGCAGGAAGATATTTCCCGGATGCGGGTCGGCATGGAACACGCCGTGCTCGAAGACGTGGGTCAGGAACAGCCGCATCAGCTCCCGCGCGATGCCAGTTTGCGCGGGGAGACCGGCGTCCTGGTCCATGCGATGGCCTGGGCTGTGCTCCATGGTCAGCACGCGCCGCGTGGTCGCCTCGCGGAAGATCCTCGGCACGAAGACCAGCGGCTCCCCGCGGTTCGCCTCGGCGAAGCGCTCGGCGTTGCGCGCCTCCTGCTCGAAATCGAGCTCGCCGCGCAGCGTATTGGCGAATTCGTCGACCAGCTCCGCGAGATTCAAGGCGCGCAGCGAAGGCATGGCGGCGGGCAGCAGCCGCGCCAGACGCCGCAACACAGCAATGTCGCCCTCTACGGTCTGCGCGATGCCCGGTCGCTGCACCTTGACGATGACCGGGGTACCGTCGGCAAGCGTGGCGCAATGGACTTGCGCAATCGAGGCGGCCGCCATCGGCTGGTCGTCGAAGCTCGCAAAGAGATCCGCGACGGGGCGGCCGGTGTCCTCCTCGATGATGCGCCGCGCGATTTCCGGCGCGAACGACCCTGCGCGATCCTGCAGCCCGCGAAGCTCGGCAACCAGTTCCGCCGGGAACAGGTCTTCGCGCTGCGACAGCATCTGCCCGAACTTCACGAACGTCGGGCCCAGTTCCTCCAGCGCGTCGCGCAGCCGGCGCGCATCGCTGGCTGGCGGTGCGCGGTCAGCCGTGCCCGCCGCCGCGAAGCCGAGCCGCTCGGCATACCGGCCCCAACCCTTGGCGACGGCCACGCGCGCAATGGCCGCGAGCCGGGCCAGTTCGCCCGGCCCGGTGCGCTCGCCGCGGAAGTCGGGTCCGCTCATCGTCAGCCCGCCGGCCGCAGGCGGTCGGCGAGCCAGCCGAACAGGGCGCCGAACGCAAATGCCCACACCACCGCCACAAAAAGCGCGAGGGAGAACGAACTGAAGTCGAACGGCGCGGGTCCGCTCTGCAACCTGCGGAAATCCAGGCCGTGGAACAGCGAATTCATGAACGTCATCGCCGCGTCCGGCGCTGCGCGGAAGGCGATCGCGCACGCCGTGTAACCGATGCCGACCGTGATGGCGAGTGCTACGCCGGTGGCGATCGCTCCCGTAGACCCTGCTCGACTGGCTTGCATGAGGTAATCCTTTCGCTCGCGCCTGAGTAGATGGACGAACCGCGGCCGCGGCGCTTCGCGCCGGCGCGGTGGGGACGACGACAGGAATCTCAGCGCAGGAGACGCGCTGAGCGGGCGTGATACGAAAGCGCTACCGGCGGCGAGGTGCCCCGCGCCGGGTGAGACGTCAGGATCAGCCTGGGCCGTATGACATAGGCGAGCGGCAAGGCGGCAAGCATCTGTGCGATCGGGAAATTCTTCCCGGCCGCCGCCGAAGTGAACGAGGCAATCGCGTCAGCGCCCACTTCAGAGCAGCAGGGTGTGCTGTCATGCGTGCCGTCGTGCACAGTCTGCGCAGAATCGGATTGCTGCGTACCAACGTGGCGCTCGTACGCAGCGCAGACCGGTTGCAGAACCAGCAGGAACAGCGCAAACAACGCTATTCCTGCAGACCGCAGTTTCAACGTCTTCCGTACTGTCGATCGCCCGCTCACGGGGTAGGACGCTCCTTGGCGCAACTATGGGCCGGCCAGCCCGAACTTGCTTGACCTAGGTCAAACCACCTTCTGGATGAGCCGCGCTACTTCACCGGCTCTATTTTCGTGATGGTGTAGGCGCCGCCTATCTTCTCGGCCCGGAAATTCACTTTGTCGCCCGCTTTCAACTGCTCGAGCAGGCCGGGGTCCGGCACCTGGAACACCATCGTCATCGCCGGCATGCCCAGATTTTTGATCTCCCCATGCTTGATGGTGACCTTCCTTGCGTCCTTGTCCACCTTGCGGATCTCGCCCGCGGTGAGGCTGTCCGTGTGGTGCGAGTCGTCCGCAAGCACGGGCTGCATGGTCGAAACGCCCAGAAGCAGTGCGAGGATGATTCCTGGCAGGTGTTTCATCATTTCACCGTCACCTTTCCGAGCATGCCGGCCTCGAAGTGCCCCGGAACCAGGCAGCCGAAGTAGTAGGTTCCCGGCTGCGTGAAGCGCCAGCCGATCTCGCCGGTGTTGCCGGGCGCGACATGCGCCATGTGCGGCTCGTCGTGCTCCATGCCGGGAAATTTCTTCATCAGCGCGGCATGCTCCTTCAGCTCCTCCATCGTCCCGAGCACCATCTCGTGCAGCACCTGGCCCTTGTTCACGGGCACGAAGCGCACCACCTCCCCGGCCTTCACCTGCACCTGCTCGGGCGTATAGCGCATCGCGTCGGACATCTCGATGCGGATCGTGCGCATTGCCTTGCGCGGGTCGGCGGCAATGCCGAACGACTTGGCTTCAGCCGTTGCATCGTCGATGGCCTTCGGGGCGTGCGCCTTGCCGCCGTTGGCCAGCGCCGTCGGCGCAATTCCCAGCAGCAGGATCATCAGCATTTGTTTCATACGTTCTCCTTAGTGTCCGGCATGGCCGGTGGGTTTGCGTACTTTCAATACCTGCTCGGCTGCCGGGGCAGGTGGCTTGCGCTCCGCGAGCGGCGCCGTCCCGTCCAGCGCATAGGCGAGCGACCCCGGCGGGTGCTGGTACCAGCCCGGGTCCCGGTAATCGTTCCGCGCCAGACCCTCGCGCACCTTGACCACGCTGAACATGCCCCCCATCTCGATCGGGCCGAAGGGTCCGGTGCCCGTCATCATCGGCAGCGTATTGTCGGGAAGCGGCATTTCCATTTCGCCCATGTCCGCCATGCCGCGCTCGCCCATCACCATGTAGTCGGGCACCAGCTTGAGGATCTTCTGCGCCACCTCCCGGTGGTCCACGCCGATCATGGTGGGCACGTCATGGCCCATCGCGTTCATGGTGTGGTGCGCCTTGTGGCAATGGAACGCCCAGTCGCCCGGCGCGTTGGCGGTGAACTCGATGGCGCGCATCTGGCCTACGGCGATATCGGCGGTCACTTCCGGCCAGCGCGCCGATTTCGGCACCCAGCCGCCGTCCGTGCCGGTGACCTCGAAATCGTGGCCGTGCAGGTGTATCGGATGGTTGGTCATGGTCAGATTGCCCATGCGGATGCGTACGCGGTCCCCGCGGCGCACCGCGAGGTGGTCGATACCCGGAAACACGCGGCTATTCCATGACCACAAGTTGAAGTCGGTCATGGTCGCGATCTTCGGCGTGGAGCTCCCCGGGTCGATGTCGTAGGCGTTGATCAGGAACACGAAGTCCCGGTCCACGCGCATGAAAGCCGGATCCTTCGGGTGCACGACGATGAAGCCCATCATCCCCATCGCCATCTGCACCATCTCGTCGGCGTGCGGGTGGTACATGAAAGTGCCCGACTTCTTCATCTGGAACTCGTAGACGTAGGTCTTGCCGACGGGGATTTGCGGCTGCGTCAGGCCGCCGACGCCGTCCATGCCGTTGGGCAGCAGGACCCCGTGCCAGTGGATGGTGGTGTGCTCGGGCAGTTTGTTGGTGACGAAGATGCGCAGCTTGTCGCCCTCGACGCATTCGATCGTGGGTCCCGGGGACTGGCCGTTGTAGCCCCACAGCTGCGCGGTCATGCCCGGCGCGAATTGGCGGCGCACGGGTTCGGCGACCAGGTGGAACTCCTTCCAGCCGTCCTTCATGCGCCAGGGCAGCGTCCAGCCGTTCAGGGTCGCCACCGGGTTGTACGGCCGCCCGTTCGGCGGCACCAGTGGCGGCGCCATGTCCGGCTTGTCCCTCAGCGGCGCCTCGGGCAGCGCAGCCGCCTGCGCTCGCGACACCAGCGCCGCGCCGAACAGGCCGGCCGCCGAGCCGCGTATGAAATTCCTGCGTGTGGTCATGGGTGTTCCCCGGGCGAGCCGGTGGTGAGCGCCATCTGCAGGTCGGCGTCCGCCAGCCAGAAGTCGCGCTGCGCCTCCAGGTAGGCATTGACGCTCGCCACGCTGTCGCGCGCATCGGCGAGCAATTCGAACACCGAGGAGAGCATGCCGTTGTAGCGCAGCAGCATCTCCTCCGAGATGCGCTTCCTGAGCGGCACGATCTCGTCACGGTAGTGGCGCGCGAGGTCGAAAGCGCTGCGGTAGGCGGCGTAACCCTCGCGCACCTCGGAGCGTGCGCGCACCGCCGTGTCCGCGGCGCGGTTCACCGCCTGCATGTACAGATGCTCGGCCCGCGCCGCGCGCGCGCCGCCGAAGTCGAAGATGGGAATGCGCAGGTCCAGCTCCCAGCCGCGCTGCACCGGCTGCCCGGTCGCGGAGTTGCGCAGCGCGCCGGCCTCGAACAAGTCCACGTAGCGGGTCACCTTGGTCAGCCCCAGCGACTTCGCCAGGCCCTCGGCGTCCATGCGCGCGGCCTGCACGTCCAGCCGCTGCCGTAGCGCCTGCGCCTCGAGCTCGCCGCCCTCGCGTGCCGCGGCCGGCAGATCGGGCAGGCGTTCGGGCAGCGCGTAGGCGATGTCCTCGCCCCAAAGTCCCATCAGCCGCGTGAGCTTTTCGCGTGCGGCGACCTGTGCCCGGCGACCGCGCCCCAGTTGCGCGGTCGCATCGGCAAGGAACGCCCGCTCGCGATCGCGCGTCAGCCGCGGCCAGTTTCCGGCCTCTGCCATGCGCCGCGCCAGGTCCGCGCCCGCATCCGCGGCGAGCCGCACGTCTTCCAGGTATTTCACCGTCTGCTGTGCGGCCACGCCCTGCAGCCAGGCCTTGCGCGTCTCGAGCGCAAGGCGCAAGGTTTCCTCCGCGGCGCGGTTCTTCGCCGCCTCGAAGCGTTGGCCTTGCGCCTGGGTCGCGAGCGGGATCGAAATCAAGCCCAGCACGTCGAAGAACAGGCTCGCCTCGCGCTCGACTTCATCGCCGCGCTTGAGCCGTGCGAAACCGAGCGTCGGCCCGCTCCAGCGGCTTGCCTGCACCAGGTCCGCTTCCGAGATGCCGAGTTCGGCATAGCGCGCCTGCAGAGCGCGGTTGTTGAGCAGGGCCACCTGCACGGCCGCCTCCGCCGTCAGCGGAGGTGCGAGGAGTTCCTTCACGCGCGTGCCGACCGAATTCGCCTCGTCGGCGGAGCGCAGCCACTTCGCCTCGCCGCCGCCGCGTTCGGCGACCGCCCGTTGCACTTCGCCGAATCCGCCGTCCCGGCTGAACGACGCGCAGCCGGCCAGAACCGCCAGCGCGGACAAATACCCAATAGCGTGCTTCATGCTCGCTTCCTTCGCAGTGAGTGACTCGCTCGCGGCTCAAGGCCGCGGCGTCTCAGGCTTCAGCGAAGCAGGGCGAGCGGGGGTCGGTCGAGGTGATCGGGGAAGAACGCCGGCGCGGCGTGCGCGGCGGAAACGGCGCTGGCTTGGGAAATTGCCGGTGCAGCAAACAAGGGTGCAAACGAAGGTACGAATGCTGCGCTCGAGCAGTGCTCGACGCAGATGCTGCAGGAAGGCGCGGCAGGTTTGGCCGGCCGGTCCTCGCCGTCGCCGTGGTGCACGCGAGCACCGGGTTCATGGCCATGCGCAGCATGTCCGGCGCCCGCCTGTTCCTGATGGCCCATGGCGCAGAAGCCGCTCGCCACCGCGGCCACGGCGCGCAGGGGCAGCAGGGCGACAAGGACCAGGACAACCAGCGTTCTCAGCATGCGCGGCACGGCGCAATTCTGACACAAGTCATCGGGCCGGGTTCCCCGCCGCGACCGCGCGGTGAAGCTCGTCGGGCTTCACGCCGGCCACGGGCGGGAGATTGCGCCAGCGGCCAGGCCCAGAATGTAGAGCCAGCCGAACTGGCGGTTGTGATCCAGGCAGACCCGGTGGACCCAGAGCGGCCAACCCACGTAGCCCGCGGGCGGCGCCGCGGGACGCGGCCGGCTCATGACCGACATGGCGCGCAGCCCGCTGGGCAGCGCGAACGCGACAATCGCGGCGAAGGGGGTGAGTTGTCCAACGACGATCAGCGCGGCGGTCACCACATAGCTAAGAACCAGGATCGCGCGGTTCACCGTCCTCGCGGCGCGCTCACCGAGCAGTACTGGCAGGGTCCGATTTCCCTTTCCCGCATCGAACGCCATCTGGTCGATGTGCTTGCCCATCAGGATCGACATCACCCCCAGCCCGTACGGAATTGAAGCCAAGAGTGCCCCATTCGAAACGTGCCCGGTGATCACGGCGTGGCCGCCACCCACCATCAGCGGTCCCCACACCAGGAACACGGCAAGCTCGCCCAAGCCGATGCTCTTAAGTGGAACCGGGGCAGCATCGTAGAGCAGCATGAGCGCGATGCCGGCCGCGGCAAACGCGACCGCGAGCCAGCCGCGCTCGACGATGAAGTAAACCGTGATGGCACTGCCGATGATCGCAAGGATCGCAAGGCCGGTGACCAGAGTGCGCGGTTCGAGCACGCCGCTTGCCAGCGGGTGCACGGTGTAGCGCATGCGCGGGGAGTCCGGCGTGTCGTGTCCGCGCTTGTAGTCGAAGTAGTCGTTGCTCAGATTGCTGATCATGTGCGCCACGACGAATCCGGTCAGCACCAGTGCGAAGGACGGCCAGTCGAATTGCCGGTCAGCCGCCGCGATCAACCCCGCGATGATCGCCGCCTGCGCGGAGATTACGAGGATGATGCTGCGGGCGGCATAGAGGAACTTCGAGACGGGATCCAGCCCGCGCACCTCTTCCAT
Organism: Gammaproteobacteria bacterium; assembly: GCA_041488375.1. GTDB lineage: Bacteria > Pseudomonadota > Gammaproteobacteria > Burkholderiales > SG8-39 > JAABQT01. The sequence continues at coordinate 7,365 of JBGPPD010000101.1, forward strand.
GCCAGGCCGATAGAAACCAGCGAACGCGCCGAGCCACAGCGCGGGTTTCGACCTGCTCCTCGTCGGTGTGTCAGCCATCGCGCGCCAGGTCGTCGAGAATCGGGCAGTCCGGCCGCTGGTCGCCGTGGCAGTTGTGCATGAGATGGCCGAGCGTGGACACCATCGCCTGCATCTCCACGATCTTGCGCTTCAGGTCCTCCACGTGCCCCGCCGCCACTTTCTTCACCGACGCGCTGCGGCGCGACTTGTTCTGCCACAGCGAGAGCAGCTCGCGGATGTCGTCGATGGAGAATCCGAGCGTGCGCGCGCGCTTGATGAAGCGCAGCGTGTGCACGTCGTTCTCGCCGTAGACGCGGTAGTTGGCGTAGGTGCGGGCCACCTGCTTGAGCAGGCCGATCGCCTCGTAGTGCCGGATCATCTTCACCGACACGCCGCTCGCCTTCGAGGCGCGCCCGATATCGAGCAGCCCGCGCCCGAGGGCGTCCGCATGCTCCAGGATGGATTCGTTCTTTCCCATGTGAGGCTCCCTCTCAGTTTCCAGGCTGCCAGCGCTTGAGCAGCAGCGCATTGGTGACCACGCTCACGCTCGACAAAGCCATCGCGGCGCCCGCCACCACCGGGCTCAACAGCCCGAACGCGGCGAGCGGAATGCCGACCACGTTGTAGATGAACGCCCAGAACAGGTTTTGCCGGATCTTGGCGTAGGTGCGGCGCGAGATGCTGATGGCGGCCGCGACCAGCCGCGGGTCGCCGCGCATCAGCGTGACGCCCGCCGCGTGCATCGCGGCGTCCGTGCCCGAGCCCATCGCGAAGCCGATGTCCGCCGCCGCGAGCGCCGGAGCGTCGTTGATGCCGTCGCCCACCATGGCGACGACGCCGTGCGACTGGTGCAGCGATTGCACGATGGCCGCCTTGTCTTCCGGCAGCACCTCGGCACGCACGTCCCGGATCCCCACGCGCGCGGCGATCGCTTCGGCGACGGCACGGCTGTCGCCCGAGAGCATGACGGCTGCGATGTTGCGCCGCGCCAGTTCCGCCACCGCCTGCGCCGCTTCCGGCTTCAACTCGTCTCCGATCGCGAGCAAGGCGAGGGCGCGGGGCGCTCCGGTCAGATCGACCAGCCAGGACACCGTCAGGCCCTGCTGCTCCAGCGCGGCCTGCCGGGTCGCGAGCGAGGAGAGGTCTACGCCGAGTTCGCGCATCCAGCGGCTCGAGCCGATGGCGAGCCGGCGCCCGCGGACCCAGGCTTCGATCCCGCGGCCCGGCTCGACTTTGACGTTTCCGGCAGCGGGTACGGCGACCAATTCCTTCTTCGCCGCTGCGACGACCGCCTTGGCGAGCGGATGCTCGCTGCCGGATTGCACCGCGGCGGCGAGCGCGAGCGCGGCAGTACGTTCGCCGTCCACCGGCTCCAGGGCGACCAGCGCCGGCCTGCCGACGGTCAGCGTTCCGGTCTTGTCGAAGGCGACCACCTTCACGGCGTGCGCGGTTTCGAGCGCTTCGGCGTCCTTGATCAGCACTCCGTGCTTTGCCGCGACGCCGGTGCCGGCCATCACCGCCGCCGGCGTCGCGAGCCCCAGCGCGCACGGGCAGGCGATGACCAGTACCGCCACCGCGTTGAGGACCGCCGGTTCCCACTGTCCGGTGCCCAGACCCCAGGCGAGGAGCGTCAGCGCCGCGATCGCTAGAACCACGGGGACGAACACCGCGCTCACCTTGTCCACCAGGCGCTGGATCGGCGCCTTGCGCGACTGCGCGGTCTCGACCAGCTCGATGATGCGCGCGAGCACCGACTGGGCGCCCACTGCGGCCGCGCGCACCACGATCAGTCCTTCGGCGTTCACCGCACCGCCGGTGACGCGCTCGCCCGGCCCTTTCGCCACCGGGAGCGACTCGCCGGTGATCAGCGACTCGTCCACGTGCGTGCGCCCTTCCACGATTTCGCCGTCCGCGGCGATGCGTTCGGCGGGCCGCACGACGACCAGGTCGCCCACCTTGACCGCGTCCACCGGCACTTCGATCTCCACGCCGTCGCGGCGCACGCGCGCGTGTTCGGGCCGCAGCGCCTGCAGGGCGCGGATCGCCTCGGTGGTCTGGCGCTTGGCGCGGTACTCGAGCCACTTGCCGAGCAATACCAGCGTGATCACGGCCGCGCTCGCCTCGAAATACAGGTGCGGCATGCCGTGGCCCCAGTGCCGGACCAGCATGTAGAGCGACAAGCCGTAGGCGGCGCTGGTGCCCAGCGCGACCAGCAGGTCCATGTTGCCGGTACGCGCCAACAGGGCTTTCCAGCCCGCGCGATAAAAGCGCGCCCCAAACACGAACTGCACCGGGGTTGCCAGAAGCCATTGCACCCAATCCGGCAGCATCCAGTCCGCGCCCAACGGCGCGACCGCCATCGGCAGCATGAGCGGCAACGTCAACGCCGCGGACGCGGCGACCGGCCACCAGGACCGGTCACCTCCCGTGACGACGGGTGCGGGCGTCAGGCGCGTTTCGTAGCCCGCCTTGTGCACTGCCTCGACGAGCGCCCCGGGCGTCGCGCCAGCGGCCATCGTGACGGTGGCGGTCTCGGTGGCGAGGTTGACGTCGGCAGTGCCGACACCGGGCACTGCCTTGAGCGCCTTTTCCACGCGCGTCACGCAGGAGGCGCAGGTCATGCCCTCGATGGGCAGGCGAATCCGTAGGCTGGTTTCCATGGTCGACAAGCTA
>JBGPPD010000102.1:0-9922 GCA_041488375.1 Gammaproteobacteria bacterium
AGTTGGTGCCCCTCGGCAGCGCCGAGGAGCTGTTCATGCTGGCCGAGTTCATCGAGGGGCACGAGTATGCCGACGACCTGCTGCGGCTGCGCGGCGGCGGCGAGGCGCGCACGCTCGATGTCGAGCGCGCCGACGCGCTGTGCGACTACCTCGTCGCCATCCATCGCCTGCCCGGCACGGACCCCGGCCTCTACGTGCGCCGCGTGCGCGAGCTGCTCGGGCACGGCGAGTGCATCTTCGGCGTGGTCGACGCCTATCCCGCGGATGGCCCGGTGCCGTCGGCCACGCTGCACGAGATCGAGCGGCGCTGCCTCGAGTGGCGCTGGACGCTGAAGCCGCGCTCGCACCGGCTGCGCCAGGTGCACGGCGACTTCCACCCCTGGAACATCCTGTTTCGCGAGGGCGCGGACTTCAGCGTGCTCGACCGCTCGCGCGGCGAATGGGGCGACGCGGCCGACGACGTCACCTGCCTCACGCTGAACTACTTGTTTTTCTCGCTGCAGCGTTCCGGAAGCCTCGAAGGCGGTTTCGAGCGCCTGTTCCGCGGCTTCTGGGACCGCTACCTGGAGCGCTCGGGCGACAGGGAGGTGCTCGAAGTGGCGGCGCCGTTCTTCGCTTTCCGCGGCCTGGTGATGGCGAGCCCCGTCTGGTACCCGGCGCTCGACGAGGCGATCCGCGCCAAGGTCCTGCGCTTCGTGCTCAACGTGCTCGCGGCGGAGCGCTTCGAGCCGGCGCGCGCGAACGATTACTGCGCATGAGCTTCGCAGTGTGGCTGACCGGGCTTTCCGGCTCCGGCAAGAGCGCGATCGCGCGCGAGCTCGTCCGGCTGCTGCACGAGCGCGGCGTCGACGCCGCGCTGCTCGAATCGGACGTGCTGCGCACCCAGCTCACACCGCATGCGCGCTACGACGAGCGCGAGCGCGACCTGTTCTACGCGGCAATCGCCCGCCTCGGCGCGTTCCTGGCGGCAGAGGGCAGGCCGGTGATTTTCGACGCCACCGCCAACCGGCGAGCCTACCGCGACGCGGCGCGGCGCACGATCGCGCGCTTTGCCGAGGTGTTCGTCGACACGCCGCTCGAGGTATGCGCAGCGCGCGACCCCAAGGGCCTGTATCGCGCCGCGCGCGAAGGCCGCTCGGCCACGCTGCCTGGGGCACAGGCGGCGTACGAGCCGCCCGAGCATCCCGAGCTGGTGGTCCACGGCGACACCGGGACGCCGGAGGAGGGCGCGCGCGCCGTACTCGCGCTGCTCGGGAGCCGCGGCTGGCTGCGCGCATAATGGCCGCATGAGCCTCCTGCCTTCGTTCGACGCCTACACGCCGCGCGAAATCGCGCAGCGCGTGCAGGAGGTCTGCCTGCTCAAGTCGCGCCTGCCGTTCCTGCAGCTGGTGATGCTCGGCATCCTCGCCGGCGCATTCATCGGCCTGGGCTCGCTCTACTACGTCATCGTGGCGAGCGACCCGCAACTGGGCTTCGCCGCGCAGCGGGTGCTGGGCGGCGCGGTGTTCTCGCTCGGCCTGCTGCTGGTGGTGGTGGCGGGCGCGGAGCTGTTCACCGGCAACAACCTGCTGGCGATGGCCTGGGCCGACGGCTGCCTGCCGACGCGCGACGTGCTCACCAACTGGGCCGTGGTGTGCACCGCGAATTTCATCGGCGCGGCGGGCCTCGCGGCCATCGTGTTCCTGTCGGGCCACACCGGGATGAACGGCGGGGCGATCGGCCGGACCTACCTGAACATTGCCGCGGCGAAGGCCGCGCTGCCGTTCTGGGAGGCGTTCTTTCGCGGCGTGCTGTGCAACGTGCTGGTGTGCATGGCGGTGTGGATGACGCTGGCCGGGCGCAGCGTGACCGACAAGTTCATCGCCATCCTGCTGCCGATATCGGCCTTCGTCGCCGCCGGCTTCGAGCACTCGATCGCCAACATGTACTTCCTGCCGCTGGGGATGATGCTGCAGGCCGCCGCCGGGCAGCCGCTGGAGTTCGCCTGGCTGTGGCGCAACCTGGTGCCGGTGATCGCCGGCAACCTGGTCGGCGGCAGCGTGCTGGTGGCGCTGGTGTACTACGTGATCTACCGGCGCGTGCCGCGCGACACCTCGAGCCTGGAGCCGTCGCGCAAGGCGTCCGACGGGTAGACCACCACCCGGTCGCCGGGCCGCGGTTCAGGCGTCGGCAAGGGTGATGGCGCGCTGCGCCGTCCCCAGGCGCTCGGGCTGCGCGACGCCGAAGCCCTGCACGTAGTCGACGTCGACGGCGCGCAGGCTGGCGAGCGTGTCCTGGTCCTCCACGAATTCCGCGATGCTGCGCATGCCGGACTTGCGGCACACCTCGGCAATCGCGCGCACCTTGAGCCGCGCGGCCGGATGGCGCAGCATGTTCAGGACCACCACGCCGTCAATCTTCACGAAGTCGAACGCCAGCCCCTTGAGGGAGGCGAAGGAGCCCTTGACACTGCCGAACGCGTCGGCGGTGAAACGGCAGCCGAAGGGTTTCAGCATGCCGATGAGCCTGGCCGCCTCTGCGTGCCAGAGCGCGAATTCGTGCTCCGCGATCTCGAAGCAGAGCATGCCGCCGTCGAAATTCCGGTCCAGCAGCTGCTTCTGCACGAATTGGGCGAAGGCGTGGCTGCGCACCGACGCCTGGGACAGGTTGACGCAATACAGGGCGGGCCTGCCGCCTACACCATGCATGGCCCGCATTTCGTGGCAGCGGGTAATGAGCTCGCGCACCACCCAGCGGTCCAGCTGCTCCATCATGCCGTAGCGCTCGGCGACGGGGAAGAAGCCGCCGGGAGGCAGCAGGTTGTCCTCCTCCTCCTGCAGCCGCAGGAGCACCTCGTAGCACGCAGGGTCCGAGGGCGCCGGCTTGAGCGCGACGATGGGCTGCACCATGAGCAGGAACCGGTTTTCCTTGAGCGCCTGCGCCAGCGTGGCCCGGGGCTCGTCCCAATCGGCGGCGCGGTCCGACATCGCCCGCAAATAGGCGATGTCGTCGCCGCTGGCGTCTTCCGGGAATGGCGCCGGGGCAGGCGCAGCCGTTGCCGGCGCGGCGTCGACCGTCGCGGCCTCGAGCGGGGCGATTGCGGCGGGCGCGGCAAGTTTGCGGCTCAGGATGACGAAAACGCCGGTCGGGGCGGGATCGTGCCTCGGGAATGGCAGGTGGTGCACGGCGAAAGACTCGCCGTCCGGATGGCCGGGCCACGCCAGTTCGTAGCAGGCTTCGCGCCCCGAGAGCGATGCGTCGAGGTGCGGCTGCATTGCGGCGAATACCTCGTTGCCGACCGTGGCGCTGAACAGGCGACCGTCGATCGCGTCGTGCGGCAGTCGCACCTGCATCGCCGCCGCCGTGTTGTGGAGGTGGCAGCGCATTTCGCGGTCGATGAGGAACACCGGCGTCGGGAGAGAATCGCACAGCAGGCGCATGCGGTCCTCGCCGACCTGGATGGCGCCGGTCGCGGCGTGGGCGCGGGTCGCTTCCCGATCGAGAGTTGCGCGCAGGCGCTCGAGCTGCCGCGTGCGCCGGGCGACGAGCCACTCCGCCCGGGACAGGCGGCTGCCCGTCGCCACCACGGCGGCAAACAGGATACCGCCGAGGAACGCGATCCATCTGGGGTCGTACAGCGTCCAGTAGATGGTGGCCGTCAGCAATGTCCCGAGCGCCGCGACGCTGGCCAGCGAAAGGAACACTCGTACCGACGGCCGGCTGATCAACCGCCGGAATCGCATGCGCAATGGCACCATCCTGGGCCGTCAGCCTGCGATGGGGTCGCCGTCTAGTCCGGGCCGAGGCGCAGGCGCAGGTACTTGCCCAGCAATAGCGCCGCGGGATAGATCACCGCTTCCTCCAGCCGCATGTGGCCGACCAGGCGGGCGGCCAATGCGGCGAACTCCGGGCGTTCTTCGGCGTGCGCCGCCGCGACCAGCATCTCGAGCGCGGCTTCGATCATGTGGTGCTCGGCCACCATGTCCTTGACGCTGCCCTCGAATTCACCGAAGAGCGGGAAGGTCTTCGACAGGCTCGCTTCCGGCCTGCCGTGCGCCACCAGGGGCAGCAGCTCGATCAGCGGGAGGACGAGCCGCTCCTCCTTTGCCGCGTGCTGTGTGAAATAGCGCGCGACGCGCTGCGCCGTCTCGCCGATCGCACCCGGCTGGCGCGCGGCGCGGGCAAGACGGTCGTGGATTTCGCCGTGGTCGGCGCTGAAGGCGGTGTGCGCACTCATCTATCCAGCTTATGGGAGCCGGGTGCCGGCGGTTTGACCTGCGTCAACCTACCGGCGGGCGCCGCGCGACACTTCCAGCCTCGAGCCGTCGCGCAAGGCGTCCGACGGGTAGACCACCACCCGGTCGCCCGCTTTCAGCCCGTCCTCGACCATCGCCTCGGCGCCGTTGCGCCGCGGCACCTTCACCGCGCGCTTGACGGCGCGATCACCTTCGGCCACGAATACCGCCCAGCCATCGCCGTCGCGGAACAGCGCGCCCACCGGCACCTTGGTCGCGCTCTCCTCGCGATGCGTGACGATGTGCGCTTCCACGCGGAAGGCGTCGCCGATGGTCTGGATGCGGTCCAGCGGCTCGGCGAAATCCAGGATCACGTTGACGCGCTGCTCCTCGACTCCCAGCGCCGACACCTTGGTGAAGGCGGCGGGCTCGACCAGCCGCACGCGCGCCGCCAGCGGCGCCACGCCCTGGCCCAGCTCCAGGCGCGCCGCCATGCCCGGGCGGATCGCGACCGAATCCTGCGACAGCACGTCCACCACCGCCTCGAGGCTCCTCGCGTCGGCGATCTCCAGCAGCGGCGCGCCCAGCGCCACCGGGCTCTCGCTCTTCTGGATCACCTTCAGCACCGCGCCGGCGACCGGCGAGGTCACTTCCCATTGCGCGCCGGGCTCGCCGCTGCGGTAGCGCACCAGCGCGGCGCGCGCCTGCGCCAGGTCGTGCCCGGCGGCGTCCTCGGCGTGGCGCGCCGCCTCCACCGAGCGCTCCGCGGTGCGCAGCGCCAGCGCGGCCTGTTCGCGGGCCGTCGCCGAGACGAAGCCGCCGCTCGCCAGCTTGGCCTGGCGCTCCAGGTCGGCGCGCGCCTGGTCGCGCTGCGCGCGCAGCTTGCTTGAGGGTCTCGGCCCCGGCGCGCGCCAGCTGCGCCTCGGCCGCGCCGATGCGCTCCTGCAGCTCGCGCGCGGTCCTGGCGTCGAGGAACGCGGGCGCGGTGGGCGTGAGCAGCGCCACCGCCTGGCCCTGCTGCACCGGGTCGCCCGCCTCCAGCCGGATGCGCTCCACGCGCCCGGCGAGCGGCGCCGCGATCAGATAGCGGTCGCGCACGCGCGTCTTGCCGTCGTCGACCACCGTCTGCTCGAACGGCCCCTGGGTGACGGCGGCGAGCTCCACCGCGATCGGCAGCGCGCGCAGCGCCCAGGCCGCGAGCGCGGCGAGGACCACGCCCGCGGCGGCGAGCAACACCAGGTTCCTCTTTTTCATTCGCGTGTCTTCAGGACCCCGACCAGGTCCAGATTATCGATCCGATTGCGCACGATGAGCGCGCTGACCACGCCGGCCGCCACCACCACCGCGCCGGAATACAGGTAGGTCGGGCGGGAGATGATCAGCGGGAATTCGACCATCTCGTGCGGCATCAGGGCGAGCAGCAGCGCCGCCAGGCCGTAGCCGGCGGCGAAGCCGAGCGGGATCGCGGCCGCGATCTCCAGCGCGAGCTCGCCGAGCAGCAGCACCGACACCTCGCCGCGCGTGAAGCCGAGCACGCGCAGGCTGGCGAGCTCCCAGGCGCGCTCGGCGAGCTGGATGCGCGCGTTGTTGTACACCACCCCGACCGCGATGGTCGCGGCGAACACGCTGAGGATGGCGGTGAAGAACAGCACGTTCTTCGCGCTGGTTTCGCGGAACGTGTCCACCAGCGTGCGGTTGACGATCACCACGGCAGCGGCGGGCATCTGCTTGAGGCGCTCGAGCAGCGCGCCCTCCTGCGCGCGGTCCACCAGCAGGCCGGCGCCCGAAACCACCGCGCCTTCGCGCGCGAACCGGTTGAGGTCCTCGAGGCGCATCCAGGCGTTCATGCCCGCGAGCTCGCGCACCGTGCCGCCGACGCGCAGCGGCGCCTTGATGCGCTTGCCCTCCAGCAGCTCGGCGATGACCTCGTCGCCCGGCACCACGCCCAGGCGCTCGGCCAGGCGCGTCGTGAGCAGCACGGCGCCGGGCGCGGGCTTCGCCACGCGCAACTGCGCGTCCATGATGCGCAGCAGCTCCGCGTCGTCGGCGAGGCCGTTGAGGGCGGTGCGGTAGCTGCGGTGGCCGGCGCGCAGGCGCACCGGGATGGCGCGCATCACCTCCACCTGCTTCACGCCCGGCAGGCGCGCGAGCTCCCAGCGTGCCTCGCGCGGCACCGGCTCGGCGAAGCCGACGTTGACCTGCGCGCGCTGCACCATGTTGAATTGCACGTCCATGAACCATTCGATGGCGTCGCTCCAGAAGGTGCCCGCGATCAGGATCGCCACCGAGCCGGCGATGCCGGCCACCGTGGTCGCCGCGCGCAGCGGCTTTCTCTCCAGGTTGCGCAGGATCATGCGCTGCGCCGGGGTGAGCAGCCCCGCGTAGCCGAGGCGCTCGATCATCAGCGGACGGAACGCGGCGGGCGCAGGCGACCGCAACGCCTCGGCGGCGCGCAGCCGCACCACGCCGCGGATCGCGGCCAGCGCGCCGCCGAACGCCGCGCCGAGCGCCGCGCCCGCGCCCGCCAGCACCAGCCAGGGCTCGAGCCGGTAGTGGAACTCCGGGAAGTGGAAGAAGTCGGTGTACAGGCCGGTCATGGCGTTGCCGAGCCAGTTGCCCAGCCACACGCCGATGGCCACGCCGAGCAGCACGATCACCGAGGCGAATTTCAGGTAGTGCCAGGCGATGGCGAGGTCGTCGTAGCCCAGCGCCTTCAGCGCCGCGATCTCGCCGCGCTGGGCGTTGACCTGCCGGTGCAGCACCACGTTGAGGATGAAGGCCGCCACCAGCAGGAAGATCGCCGGCAGCACGGTGCCGAACACGCGCTGCTGGCTGATTTCCTGCGTCAGGATCTTGTCCGACACCTGGTCCGCGCGGCCCACCGCGCCGAAGCCGCCGTAGGGCTCGAGCAGCCGGTCGAGCGCCTCCACCGCCGCCTCGGCCGAGGCGCCGCGCTGCAGGCGCAGCAGCACCGAGTTGAACGCGCCTTCCATGTTGAACGCCGCAGCGAGCGCCTGCGCGTCGGTCCACAGCACCGCGAACCACTCGTCGTCGGGCATGCCGCCGCCGCGCGTGGCGTAGATGTATTCGGGGGTGAGCACCGTGCCCACCAGCGTGAGGCGCTCGAGCTTGCCGTTGAGCAGCACGTTCATGCGCTGGCCGAGCTTCAGGCCGCGCGCCTCCAGGAATCTCTGGTTCACCACCACCTCGCCCCGGGCGCCCGGCGCCGGCCAGCGCCCGCTCTTCAGGGTCAGGCGGTTCATCCCCGGCGGATGCGCGAAATCGAAGCCGATGAGCCGCGCGATCATCGGCGGCGTCACGCCGGGAATGGACAGCTGCGAGTCGCGCACCACGCGCGTCTCGACTTCGGAGACGCCCGGGATGGCGCCGATCTTCTGCGCGAGCGAGGCCGGCGCGCGCTTGGCGGTGGCGAACACGTGCGCGAAGCGCGCCGTGTCGTAGTAGTGGGCGCGCGACCACACCAGCGAGCTGTAGGTGGACAGCGAGCCGATGAAGCCGCCGATGCCGCAGGCGATCACCAGCGCGATGGACAGCACCTGGGTCTTCAGCGACCAGAGGTCCCGCAGCAGCTTGCGATCGAGCGAGCTCACCAGGAGATCTCCGCCGGCGTGAGCTTGCGCGGCGGCTTCTCCTCGCCGACGATCCTGCCGTTGCCCAGGCGCAGCACGCGGTCCGCCATGCCCGAGATGGCGGCGTTGTGCGTGATCACCATCGCCGTGGTGCCCAGCTCGGCGTTGATCTTGGCGATCACCTCCAGCACCAGCTTGCCGGTCTCGTAGTCGAGCGCCCCGGTGGGCTCGTCGCACAGCAGTACCTGCGGGCGCTTGGCGATGGCGCGCGCGATGGCCACGCGCTGCTGCTCGCCGCCGGAGAGCTGCGAGGGGAAATGGTCCAGCCGCTCGCCCAGCCCCACCCAGGCGAGCGCCTCCGCGGGGGACATGGGGTCGACGGCGATGTCGGTCACCAGCGCCACGTTCTCGCGCGCGGTGAGGCTGGGGATCAGGTTGTAGAACTGGAACACGAAGCCGACGTGCTCGCGCCGGTAGCGCGTGAGCTCGGCCTCGCCCGCGCCGGTGAGCTGGTGCTCCAGGAACCTCACGTCGCCGGTGGTGGGCGTGTCCAGGCCGCCCAGGATGTTGAGCAGCGTGGATTTGCCGCTGCCCGAGGGGCCGAGCAGCACGATGAACTCGCCGGCGCGGATCTCCAGGTCCACGCCGCGCAGGGCGTGCACTTCCGATTCGCCCATGCGGTACACCTTGGTGAGGGCGCGGGCGCGGAATATCGGCTCGGTCACAGCTTCTTCTCCACCCGCGCCAAGGTCGGCTCGAGCGGATCCACGCTCACCTCGAAGCCCAAGGCCTTCACGAACCGCAGCATGGCGCGATTGTCGCGCAGGACCAGGCCTTGCATGGTGCGCAAGCCCCGCTCGCGGGCGGTGCGCATCAGCATCTCCATCAGCAGCCCGGCGATGCCGGTCCTGCGCCAGGCGTCGGCCACGACCACGGCGAACTCGCAGCTCCTGCCGTCGGGGTTCAGGACATAGCGCGCCTGGCCGACGATGGCGTCCCCGGCCTCGCACACGAACGCCATGTGCCGGTCGTAATCGACGTGGGTGAGGAAGTGCAGCATCGGCTCCGGCACCGCGCCCACGAACTTCATGAAGCGCTGCTGGCGGCTTTCCGGCGCGAGACGCTCGAAGAACTCGCGTTCGCGCGGTTCGTCGTCGGCGCGGATCGGCCGGATCAGGATCGAGCGCCCGTCGGCGAGCGTGCGCCGGCGCTCGAGCTGCTGCGGGTATTCGGCCATGGCGCATTGTCGCCGCCCGAGGCCCGCGCAGCGCTTTGACGCAGGTCAACACGCGGCCTTTTTTCCGGCGGAGAATTTCCGGGAGGATCGAGGAAGGAGCAAGTCATGAACACTCTCTGGATCGTCGTCATCGGCGTGCTGACCACCTATTTGGCCTACAACCTGTACGCCAAGCGCATCGACCGCAACGTCATTCAATCCGACCGCAAGCGCGCGACGCCGGCCAAGATGTACATGGACGGCGTGGATTTCATGCCGACCAGCCGCAATATCCTGTTCGGCTATCACTTCAAGGCCATCGCGGCCGCCGGGCCCATCGTCGGGCCGATCACCGCCGCCAATCTCTGGGGTTGGTCGCCGTCGCTGGCCTGGCTGGTGCTGGGCGTGAGCTTGATCGGCTGGGTGAGCGACTACTCCGCCATCATGGTCGCGGTGCGCAACGACGGCAACAGCCTGTCGGCGATCGCGCACAAGCTCATCGCGCCCCGCACGCGCACGATCCTGTTCGTGTTCATCTTCTTCTACTTGATGCTGCTCGCCGGCGCGTTCATCGGCATCCTGGCCGCCATATTGTCCGCGCGTCCGGACGTCCCGTTGGGCATCGTCATGCTGGCGCTGATGGGACTGCTCGCCGGCCAGATGATGTACCGCTGGAAGATGGGCATCATGGGGGTCACTGTCTTCGTCGTCGCGCTCACGCTCGCCGGCATGGTGGCCGGACCGTGGGGCCAGCACCGCGATGAAAAGGGTGCGCTGGTGCAAGGCCCGGTCGCGGCCGCGGTCGTGCAGGTGAACAGCGCGGTCGACCAGATCAACGATCGCAAGCCGCTCTTCGCGGTGGAGGACCCGACCGGCGCGGACCCGAGGATCCCGGCGCCCGG
>JBGPPD010000103.1:0-9785 GCA_041488375.1 Gammaproteobacteria bacterium
CATCCCGGGCTTCCTCACCAGGGACGGCAAGCCGGTGATGAGCTTCGGCGTGATGGGCGGCACCATGCAGCCGCAGGGCCACGCGCAGGTGGTGGTGAGGATCGCCGACTACAGCCAGCACCCGCAGGCGGCCTGCGACGGACCGCGCTTCCGCTTCGTGCAGGGCATGGACGTGAGTGTGGAGGAAGGCGGATTTTCCGGCACGACGCTGGAAGAGCTGCAGAAGCGCGGCCACAAGATCGTCAACGTGGACGACTACAACCAGTTCGGCAGCGCGCAGCTGGTCTGGAAGACCGAAGGTGGCTACATCGCCGCCAGCGACCCCCGGAGGGACGGCCAGGCCGTCGGTTTCTGACCATGCTGAAAATCTGGGGCCGGGTCAATTCGGTCAACGTGAAGAAAGCGATGTGGTGCGTGGCCGAGCTTGGCCTCGCGCACGAGCGCGTCGACGCCGGCATGCAGTACGGCGTGGTCAACATGCCAGAGTACCGGAAGATGAACCCCACGGGACTCGTGCCGACCATCGACGATGACGGCTTCGTGCTGTGGGAGTCGCACACCATCGTCCGGTACCTGTGCGCCAAGCACAGCGCCGGCAAGCTCTGCCCGGCCGACCTCAAGGTCCGCGCCGATGCCGAGCGCTGGATGGATTGGGCCTTCAGCTTCCAGGGCGCGATGCGAAGCGTGTTCTGGGGCCTGATCCGCACGCCGCCCGAGAAGCGCGACCCGAAAGCGATCGAGGAGGGCCGCAACAAGACCATCGCCCTCCTCCCGATCCTCGAGCAGGCGCTGGCCACCAGGCCCTACGTCGCCGGGAATGCCTTCACCATGGGCGACATCCCGATCGGCTGCGAAGTGCAGCGCTACATGCGCGTGCCGATCGAGCGCCCGCCGTTGCCGGCCGTCCAGGCCTGGTTCGACCGCCTGCGCGAACGCGCGCCCTTCCGCACGCACGTGGACCTGCCGCTGACATGAGCAAGGTCGCCATCGTCACCGGCGCGGCGAGCGGCATCGGCCTGGCATGCGCCGCGCGCCTCGCGGCGGAGGGCATGAAAGTGGTGCTCGCCGACGTGAACGAGAAAGCGGGCACCGAGCACGCCAGGCGCCTGGGCGGCACATTCATCGCCGCCGACCTCAGCTCGCGCAGCGGCTGCCGCAACCTGGCGGACCAGGCGCTCAAAACCCACGGCACGGTGCACGTCCTGGTGAACAACGCCGGCTACCAGCACGTCTCGCCGATCGAGGATTTCCCCGAGGAGCAATGGGACCGCATGCTCGCGCTGATGCTCACCGCGCCGTTCCTGCTGACGCGCTACTGCTGGCCGGCGATGAAAAAGCAGAAGTGGGGCCGCGTGGTTAACATCGCCTCGATCCACGCGCTGGTGGCCTCGCCGTTCAAGGTGGCCTACATCTCGGCCAAGCACGGCCTCATCGGCCTCACGCGCACCGCGGCGCTGGAGGGCGGCGAGCACGGCATCACGGTCAACGCCATCTGCCCCGCCTACGTCAGGACGCCGCTGGTGGACGGCCAGATCGCGGACCAGGCGAAGGCCAACAACATCTCGCCCGAAGAGGTCATCGAGAAGATCATGCTCGCGCCGGCGGCGGTGAAGCGCCTGGTCGAGCCGCAGGAAGTCGCGGGCTTCGTCGCCTACCTGTGCGGCGACGCGGCCGGCACCATCACGGGCGCTGCGTTGACGATGGACCTTGGCTGGACCGCTCGCTAGCGAGTTTCCGGGCAAGGCCATAGAACACCGGCAGGTCGCCCTTCGCCTCCGCCAGCAGCTTTTCGAACACCGGCACCAGGTCGGTGTAGGTCGCCAAGGCCGCGAGCAGCGCGTTGTTGGGCTCCTGTCCCTCGAATCCCCGCAGCGTGGCCAGCCAGGGCCGCAGAGGCGCCAATGCCGAGCGCTTCCTCTCGCGCATCGCCTCGGGCGCGAGCCGCGTGCGGTACAGCGCCTCGAGGCGCGCGCGCGCCTCGGCGACCAGCGGCGCGGGGCTGCGCACCGGCGGCGCCTCGCGCCCCTGCGCCGCGAGCCAGCGCCGCAGGCCCTCGCGCTCGACCGCCACCGCGAAGGATTCGTTGAACGTCGAGTCGCCTTTCACGTACAGCAGCTGGTGCGCGAGCTCGTGGAACATGAGGCGCGCCAGGTCCGCATCCGGATAGCCGATGAAGGTCGACAGCAGCGGGTCGTCGAACCAGCCCAGCGTCGAGTAGGCGGGCACCCCGAAGACCACCACGTCGTTGCCGCCGGCGCGCAGCACGCCCGCGTGGCGCTCGGCTGCCGCCTTGTCGTAATAGCCGCGATAAGACACGCAGCCGGCGACCGGGAAGCAGGACTGCACCGGGACGAGCGAGAACTCCGGCGCCGCCACCACGTTCCAGACGGCATACGGCCGCCCGAGCTCCGCGTAGCTGCGGTAGGAGCCGTTGTCGGGCAGGCCGAGTTCGCGCGACGCGAAGTTGCGGATCGCGGCAGCGAGTCGCAGACGTTCGTTCAACGCAGGGTCCGCGGCGACCTCGTCCAGCGGACGGGCGGCGGCCATCAGCGCCAGCTGACCCCCCGCGGCCTGGCCGTAGTAGGCGAGCGTCTCGCATCCCGACAGGGCGACGACGCTAAGCGCGAGGCAAAAACTGCGCATGGCTGAGGAAGGAAACGGCCTGCGCCGCCACCCGCGCCGACACGAGCATGATGCTGTGGCCGACCGGCAGCACGACGCGCTCGCGCATGCCCTCGACGGTGGTTTCCTCGAGCCGCACCACGCCGTCGTTCGCACCGGGCAGCGCGCCGAACAGCCGGCCCAGCCCGATCGGCAGCGTACCGGCGAGCACGCCGAGCGGCTCGGGCCTGGTCCAGTGCGCGCTGCGCCCTTCGCGCCACAGCGGCTCGCTCGCCCCCAGGAACCAGCGGCCCCAGCCCAGCTGCGCCAGCCGGCGTCCCGCGAAGTTTCCCTTCACCGGGGAGCCGAGCAAGAGGACGTTGCCCGCCGCCACCGAGCGGTGCTGCTCCAGCGACTGCAGCACCACCAGCCCGCCCAGACTGTGGCCGATGAAGTGCGCGGGCCCCACTTCCTGGGCGAAACGAGCGAGCCGTTCGGCATGCGCCTCCAGCGGACGCTCGCGCCCCGGATAGCCGAACAGGTGGCAGCGGAATCCCGCATCCTGCAGGCGCGCCGCAAGCGGTGCCATGGTCAGCGCCGGCACCCACAGGCCGTGGGCAAGGATGACGTCGCGCACTTCGTTCAGGAGGCGGCGCGGCCCGGCAGCGCGAATATGCCGCTCATGCGCACGATCTGCGTCATGGCGGCGATTGTATCGACTCGGACCTGGTAGGGTGGGCCAAAGGCCCACCCTACCCCGGGCGGCGCAGCAGCAAGTGCGCGCCCACCGCCAGTCCCGGCAAGCCGAGCAGCGCGTAGGCGACCGAGTAGCCGCCACCGAGCGCCAGCATGAGGTTGAACAGCAGCGGAGTCACCACCACGCCGAGGAAGGTGAAGAACAGGCAGCCGCCGGTCGCCTGGCTCACCTGCCCCGCCGGCGCGATGCGCGCGATTTCGGCGAGGAACACCCCGTTCCAGCCCACCGCCGTGGCGCCGAACACGCAGGCGAAAAAGAACAGCATCCCCGCGGGCCAGTTCGGGCCCGCGGCGAGCGTGGCGATCGCCGACATGCCCATCCCCACGCCGAGCAGACCCAGCATCGTGCGCCGCGCCACCGCGCGATCGGCCAGCGCGCCCCACAGGATGCGGCCGGCGACGCTCGCCAACTGCGACGCGGCCATCACCAGGCCGGCGAACACCAGCGTCAGCGCGAAGTCGTCGGTGAGGAAGGTCACCAGGTAGGTCACCAGAGTGATCTGCACGCCGCCGTAGACGAAGCCCGTGATGGCCATTGCGCGCAGCCGTGGCGCGCGCGCCACCAGGCCCACCGGCGCCAACGCCGCCCTGACGGAGATCGGTGCCCGCGGGTTGAGCCCGGTGTCGTAGCGCGCACGCACCGGCTCGATCAGCGCGGCGAGCAGCGCACAGGCCGCGCCAATGGCCACCGCGCCCCATTGCCAGCCGAAGGCCAGGATCAACAGCGGCACGACGGCGCCGGCGAGCACGCCGCCCGCGGGCACGCCGGTCTGCTTGACCGAGAAGGTGAGCGAGAACATCGCCGGCGGAGCGGCGCGCACCAGGATCACCGAGCTCGCCGGCGTGGTCGGGCCGTAGCCCAGGCCGACGACGAAAGCGCCGAGCAGGACCAGCGGCGGCTGGCCGCTCGCCGCCAGCGACAGACCCGCGAGGCATAACAGCAGCGCCACCTGGCTGACGCGGATCGGGCCGAAGCGCGCCACCCAGCCGCCGGCCGCCGCCGAGCCGAGCATGCTGCCCAGGTAAGCCATGGCGATGTAGTAGCCGACCGCCGCGGGCGAGACGCCGAGCGCCGGCCCGGCCACCGGCGCCATGACCGGCGCACAGTAGATGGCGAACGCCACCAGCGTCTGGACCGCGAGGGTGACCGAAAGCGGGAGCAGGACCTCGCGCAGGGGAGTCAGTCGGCTTTGGCGCGCACCGCGCGCATCGCCTCGAGCAGAGCCTGCGCGCGATACACGATCGGGTAGTCCACCATCTGGCCGTCCACCTCCACCGCGGCCGAGCCGCTGGCTTCCGCCTGCCGGAACGCGGCGACGATGCGCTCGGCGCGCGCCACTTCGTCGGCGCTCGGCGTGAACATCTCGTTGGCCACCGGCACCTGGTCGGGGTGCACGCACAGCCGCCCCTGGAAGCCGCCGCGGCGGCTCCTCTCCAGGGCGCGGCGGAAGCCCTCCATGTCGCGCAGGTGGAACCAGGGGCTGTCCAGCGGCCCCTCCATGCCCGCCGCGCGCGAAGCGAGCACCACGCGCGCGCGCGCCTCGACGAGCTCCGGCTCCTCGTGCGAGGGCAGCAGGCCCACGTCGAGGCTGTAGTCGCCCGCGCCGAAGGCGACGCGCTTCACGCGCCAAGGCGCGCGGTAGGGCCGCAGGCTCCTCGCCTGCAGGATGCGGTCCACGCGCGCCACGCCCGCCGCGGTCTCGACCATCGGGATCAGGTCGATCGAGCCCTCCACGATGCCGCGCTCGCGCTCGAGCGCCGCCAGCAGCCAGTCGACCGCGTGCAGGTCGGCGGCGCTTTCCACCTTGGGCAGCACCACGCCGTCCACCTTGTCGTGGATGGTCTCCACCAGGTCCTGGTAGCAGAAAGGCGAGGAAGGCGCGTTCGGCCGCACGTAGCCGCGGCAGCGCCGCGGCCCCTTGAGCGCCTCGGCGACGGGCTTGCGCGCGGCCGCCTTGTCCGACACTGCCACCGCGTCCTCCAGGTCGAGGATCACCGCATCGGCGCCGAGCGAGAGCGCCTTCTCCACGCGGCGCGGATGGTTGCCAGGGGCAAACAGGAAGGTTCTATTGAGCGGCACGGTCCTGCCTTTCGTCCCAGCGCGGGTAAGGAAGGCGCCATTTTGCCGTGGCAAGCGCCTCGGGCCACACGATTTCGCGGCGGCCGGCGACGATCTGCACCACCGCGGGCTTGGCCCCGGTCTGCACGCCGCCCGCGTCCACCCGGTAGCGGCCGATCGGCGTCTCGGTGTCCAGCCCGGAAAGCGCGGTACGCAGCCGCTCGGACTCCACCGACCCCGCCCGGCGCACGGCCGCCTCGAGGATCAGAACCGCCGCATAGGCGGTCGCGGCAGTCGTGCTGGGTTCCGTGGACCAGCGCTTGCGCCAGGCGTCCACGAATTCGGGGTTGCCGCGCGTCCGGAAGGCGGCGTCGTAGGACGTGATGCCGAGGACCAACTCGGCATCGCGCCCGACCAGCTGGAGGAACTTCGGCTCGGCCGCGCCCTGCGCCAGGAACAACCACGGCGCGTAGCCGATGTGCTTGAACGACTTGACCATGTCGGCGGCATCCTCCGGCTGTCCGAAGGAAATCCAGGCCTGTGCATCGCGCGCGCGCGCCTTGGCGATCTGCGCCCGGTAGTCGCTGGCGCCGGCTGGCACGGATTGGACCGGCCCGGGCTCCAGGCCCGCGGCAGCGGCCCGCTCGACCAGTTGCGCCGCCGCCTCGCGCGCGGCCGGGTCGCCGCGCGCCACCACGTGCAGTCGCCGGTAGCCCATGGCGCGCACGATCTCCAGCGCGCCCTCGCCGTAATCGGCGAGCGGCGCGGGCACCTGGAACACGTAGCGCGCGCCCGCGCGCTGCACGTTGCGCGTGACCCCCGTGGCGTTCACCAGCACGCGCCGGCGGCGCTCGGCGACGGCCGCCGCGCTCACCGAGGCAGCGCTGCCGAAGGGCCCGATCAACAGATCCACGTGCTCCACGTCGATCAGCCGCTCATAGAGCCGCGTGGAGGCCGAGCCTTCCGAGTGGTCATCCAGCACCTTCAGCTCGACGCGCCGGCCGAGCAGCCCGCCCGCGGCATTGCGGCTCTCCTGCCACAGGGTGAGCGCGCGTTGCATGTCGGTGGCGAGGTCCACCAACTGGCCCGATTGCGGCAGGACCGCGCCCAGCACCAGCGGCTGCCCCCAGGCCTGCGCCGACGCCAGCGCCAGGAGGAGCAGCAGCGGGCGCATCAGAAACCGAAAAAACGGGTGAACTTCGCCACCGGCTCGCGCTCGGTGACCAGGCCGTTCTCGATGGCGTCGGCGCGCGCGTAGCCGAGCGACATGCCGCAGACCACCATTTCCTGCTCGGGAATCTGCAGCACGCGCCGCAGCACCGTGTGCGCCGAGGCGATCGCCGCCTGCGGGCAGGTGTCCAGGCCGTAGGCGCGCGCGGCAAGCATCAGGTTCTGCAGGAACATGCCCGTGTCGAGCCATGCCCCGACCGGCAGGTCGCGCTCCAGCGTCACCACCAGCCCCACCGGCGCGTCGAAGAACTGGTAATTGCGCGCGTGCTGGCGCTGCGTCTTGTCGCGCTCGCCCTTGCCGATGCCGAGCAGTCCGTAGAGGTCCCAGCCGAGCTTGCGCCGCCGCGCCAGGTAGGGGTCGCGCCACTTCGTCGGGTAGTACTCGTACTCGCGCTTCCAGCCCTCCTCGCCGTGTTGCAGGAACTCGGCGTGCATCGCCTCGACCAGCCGCTCGCGCACCGGCCCGGCCACGGCGTAGACGTTCCACGGCTGGATATTGGTGCCCGAGGGCGCGCGGCTGGCGAGCGCGAGGATGCGCTCGACGGTTTCGCGCGCCACCGGGTCGGACCGGAAGGCGCGCAGGCTGCGGCGAGAGAGGATCGCCTCTTCGACCGAGCGCGCGACGCTGCCGGCGGCGAAGGGCAGCGCGCCCATCGCCGGATCGTGGGCGGGAGAGTTCATCGGGCGATAATACCCAACATGGATGCCCGCCTGCAGTCCGCGTTCGCTGCGCTGATCGGCGAGAAGAACCTGCTCACCGCGCCGCAGGACACGGCCCCCTACACCACGGACTGGCGCAAGCAGTACCGCGCCGACGCCCTGTGCGTGTTGCGGCCGGCAAGCACGGCCGAAGTCGCGGCGCTGGTGGCGCTGTGCGCGCGCGAGGGCATCGCGGTGGTGCCCCAGGGCGGCAATACCGGCCTGTGCGGGGGCTCGGTGCCGACGGGCGCGCGGGCGGAGGCCGTGATCTCCCTCTCGCGCCTGAACCGCATCCGCGGAATCGACGTGCTGAACGACACGATGACGGTGGAGGCGGGCTGCGTATTGGCGAACCTCCAGCACGCCGCGGACGAGGCCGGGCGGCTGTTCCCGCTGTCGCTCGCCGCCGAGGGCAGTTGCCAGATCGGCGGCAACCTGTCCACCAACGCCGGCGGCGTCAACGTCCTGCGCTATGGCAACGCGCGCGAGCAGGTGCTCGGCCTCGAGGTGGTCCTGCCGGATGGCCGCGTCTGGGACGGGTTGCGCGCGCTGCGCAAGGACAATACCGGCTACGACCTCAAGCAGCTGTTCCTCGGTGCGGAGGGCACGCTGGGCATCATCACCGCGGCGGTGCTCAAGCTGCATCCCAAGCCCTCGGCGAGCGTCACGGCCTGGATCGCGCTGCAAGGCCCGGCGAGCGCGGTAGCGCTGCTCGCGAAATTGCGCCAGGCGCTCGGCGAGCGCATCAGCGCTTTCGAACTGGTCTCGCGCCGCTGCCTCGAGTCGGTGCTGAAGCATGCGCCCGCGATCCGCGATCCGCTGCCGCGCGTGCACCCGTGGTACGTGCTGGTCGAAATCGCCGACGCCGGGGAAGCGGCGGTGCTGAAAGCGCAGGTGGAACAGGCGCTCGCCGCATGTCCGGAACTGGCCGATGACGCGGTGCTCGCCGCGAGCACCGCCCAGTCGCAGGCGCTGTGGAAGATCCGCGAGACGATCCCTGAAGCCCAGTTCGACAACGTCAAGCACGACGTCTCGGTGCCCGTGTCGAGAGTGCCGGAGCTGATCGAGCGCGCAGGCAAGGCGCTCGAGGCGGCGTTTCCCGGCGCTCCGATCCACGCCTTCGGCCACATCGGCGACGGCAACATCCACTACAACGTCGGCGACCAGGCCCTGGTCGCGCGCCGCGCCGAGGTGAACCGCGTGGTCTACGAGGTGGTGGCGGCCTTGGACGGTTCGATCTCGGCCGAGCACGGCCTGGGGCAGCTCAAACGCGTGGAAATCCAGCGCCACAAGGACGCTCTCGAACTCGAGTTGATGCGCACGCTCAAGCAGGCGCTCGACCCGCGGGGGCTGATGAACCCCGGCAAGCTGCTGTAGGGTGGGCCCATGGCCCACCCTACCTCGCTACCTCGCGCGCTCGAAAACGAGCGCTGCGCGCGCGCCGCCGCGCTGCAGCTCGCCCGACAGGCGCGAGCCCTCGGCCCGCCCGCGGAACGAGAACTCCGGCCCGAGGAAGGAAAGAGACGTCCCCTCCAGCCGTGCGGCGCTCACCGCGACGGGTTTGCCGTCCTGCGCCGCCTCGACCTCGATCTGCTGGAAATTCTGCTGGATGCGCAGTTGCCAGCCGCCCGGCGCCTGCCAGGTGCCGCGCAGGTCGGCGGGCACCACCCAGACGAAGACGCGGCTCTCGCCGCCCTGCCCCTCGTGCCGCGCAGAGACTTTCACGGTTTCGGTCCGGTCGGGCAGCCAGCCCTTGAACGCGAACGCGTGCGTGACGACGCGCGCGCCGGGACGCAGCTGCTCGAGGAGCCTCGGCTGCAACTGGTCGAGCAGGAACGGCAGCAGGTAGATCGTGACCACGCTGGCCTGCGACAGGTCCGCCTGCAAGGCGTCTGCCTGCTCGAAGCGCGCGTGGTCCGCGACGCCGGCGCGCTGCGCGTTGGCGCGCGCCTCGCCCACCAGCTTGGCGTCGAGCTCGAGCCCCAAGCCGCGCGCGCCGTGCTCGCGCGCCGCCGCGATGACGATGCGCCCGTCGCCCGAGCCGAGGTCGATGACGAAATCCCGCGGGCCGGTGTCTGCCAGCTGCAGCATGCGCGCCACCACTTCGGGCGGCGTGGTGATGAACGGCGCGCGCAATTCGCCCTCCTGGGCGAGCGCCGAGGCGCAGCACAGGGCCGCTAGCGCGGCAGCAGCGAGGCGATGAGGTCGCGGATTTCCGCTTTCGACCAATCGAGCTCCCCGATATAGCTGTAGCGGATGCGGCCGTCGGGGCCGACGATGTAGGTGGCCGGCAGCAGGCGCGCCTTCCAGGCCTTGGCGACGGCCGTGTCGCGGTCCATCAGCACCGTGAATCCGCCCGGCACGTCGCGCAGGAAATTCTGCACGCGCGTTTCCGGCTCGGCGAGATTCACGGCCAGTACGGCGAACGGCCGGCCCTCCA
>JBGPPD010000104.1:0-9749 GCA_041488375.1 Gammaproteobacteria bacterium
AAAATTCGCAAGCCGCAGCTCCGCGTTGAGCGCCGCATCGCCGTGCATCTCCCCTTCGATCTCGAGGTCCGGTGCGAGGGACCTGATGAGCTCCAGCGCCTCGCGCATCTTGCGCGCGGAAGGGGCATCGCTGGTGCCGAAGTTGGAGTGAGACAGCAGGGCCGCCCTGGGGATCACCCCGAAACGGCGGATCGCCGTCGCGGCCAGGGCGGTCATCTCGGCGAGCTGCTCGGCCGTGGGGTCGAGATTGACGTAAGTGTCGCAGATGAAGACCGTGCGCTTGGGCAGCATGAGTGCGTTCATCGCGTAGAAATGCTGCACGCCGGGTCGCAAACCGATCACCTGGCCGATGTCCTGCAGATGCTGCCCATAGGTGCCGACGATGCCGCAGACCATTCCGTCGGCCTCGCCGCGGTGCATCATCATCGCCCCGATCAGGGTATGGTGCCGGCGCATCTCCATCTGGGCGTACTGCTGGGAGACCCCCTGCCGCTCGGTCAAGCGGTGATATTCGGTCCAGTACTCGCGGTAGCGCGGATCCGATTCGGGGTTCACGAGCTCGAAGTCCGCGCCGGGCCTGATGCGCAAGCCGTTGCGCTCGATGCGCCGCTCGACCACGCCGGGTCTGCCGATCAGGATGAGCCGCGAGAGTCCTTCGTCGACCACCACCTGGGCGGCGCGCAGCATGCGCTCGTCCTCTCCCTCGGAAAGCACGATGCGGCGTCGCGGGCCTTCCTTCGCCCCGCTGAACATCGGCTTCATGATCAGGCCCGAGTGGTAGACGAACTGCAGCAGCTGGTTGTTGTACGCCTCGAAATCGGCGATCGGGCGGGTGGCGACGCCGGAGTCCATCGCGGCCCGCGCGACGGCCGGCGCAATTTTCACGATCAGGCGCGGATCGAAGGGCCTCGGGATCAGGTAATCGGGCCCGAAGCGAAGGCTCTGTTCCCCGTAGGCGGCTGCCACGATCTCCGACTGCTCCGCGGTGGCCAGGTCGGCGATCGCGCGGACGGCGGCGAGTTTCATCGATTCGTTGATGGTGGTCGCCCCTACGTCGAGAGCACCCCGAAAGATGAACGGAAAACACAGGACATTGTTCACCTGGTTCGGGAAGTCCGACCGCCCCGTTGCCACCACCGCGTCGGGGCGCACGCGCCTTGCGACATCGGGCAGGATCTCCGGCTCCGGATTGGCGAGCGCAAGGATCAGCGGCTTCGCGGCCATCTTCGCGACCATGGCCTCCTTGAGGACTCCTCCCGCGGAGAGGCCGAGGAAGACGTCCGCCTCGGGAATGATTTCCCCGAGAGTTCGCGCCTTCGTCTGCCTCGCGTAGCGCGCCTTGTTCGGGTCCATTTCCTCCTGGCGACCGGCGTAGACCACGCCCTTGATATCCGCGACCCAGATGTTTTCCGCCCTCAGACCGAGACTCACGAGCAGATCGAGGCATGCCAGCGCCGCTGCGCCGGCGCCCGAGCAGACGAGCTTCACTTCGGCGATGTTCTTGTCCACGACGCGCAGCCCGTTCAGCACGGCGGCGCCGACGATGATCGCCGTGCCGTGTTGGTCGTCATGAAAGACCGGGATCTTCATGCGCTCGCGCAGCTTCCTCTCGACGAGAAAGCACTCGGGTGCCTTGATGTCCTCCAGATTGATGCCGCCGAAAGTGGGCTCGAGGGCCGCTATGATCTCGACCAGTTTGTCCGGATCGCGCTCGTCGACCTCGATATCGAAGCAATCGATACCCGCGAACTTCTTGAACAGCACCGCCTTGCCTTCCATCACCGGCTTGGCGGCGAGCGGCCCGATCGCGCCCAGGCCGAGCACCGCGGTGCCGTTGGTGATCACCGCGATCAGGTTGGCGCGCGAGGTGAGCTCCATGGCCTGCGCCGGGTCGCGCGCGATCTCCTCGCAGGCCGCCGCCACGCCGGGCGAATAGGCAAGGCCCAGGTCGCGCTGGTTGGTGAGCTGCTTGGTGGGGAGGATCGAGATCTTGCCGGGGCGCGGCAGGCGGTGATACTCGAGTGCGTTCTGCTTGAGCTGCTCGTCCACCGCTCGCCTCCTGGTCCCCGGGGAAAAATTATAGCAACCTGTTCGTATAATCCGTTGCACCATCCTGCGACCGACATGACCCTGCAGAGCCTGCCACGCATTCTAGCGGCGCGCCGCGTCGCGCAGATCGAAGCCTTCCAGGTGATGGACGTGCTCGCGCGCGCGCAGGCGCTCGAGGCTGCGGGCCGCCGCGTGATCCACATGGAGATCGGCGAGCCGGATTTCACCGCGCCCGACACCGTGGTGGAGGCCGGCGTGCGCGCGCTGCGCGGCGGCCTGACCGCCTACACCGCGACGCTCGGCCTGTCGGCGCTGCGCGAAGCGATCGCCGCTTGGACCGAGCAGCAGTTCGGCCGGCCGCTGGATGCCGCGCGCGTCGCCGTCACGCCGGGCGCCTCGGGCGGGCTGCAGCTCGCCTTGGCGATGTACGTGGATCCGGGCGATGAGATCCTGGTGCCGGACCCGGGCTATCCGGGATACCGGCACTTCGTGCGCGCCTTCGAGGGCGTGGCGCGCCCGCTGGCGGTGTCGGCGCCGACGGCGTTCCAGCCGACACTCGAACTGGTGCGCGCGGCCTGGGGCCCGCGTACCAGGGGCCTGGTGCTCGGCTCGCCGTCCAATCCCACCGGCACGCTGGTGGCGCGCGCGGAGCTGGAGCGGATCGCGCGCTTCCTCGCCGAGCGCGGCGGCGTGCTGATCGTCGATGAGATCTACCAGGGCCTGGTGTACGGCGAGCCGCCGGCGAGCGCGCTCGGCCTGCCGGGCGAGGTGGTGCTGGTCAACAGCTTCTCCAAGTACTTCTGCATGACCGGCTGGCGCCTGGGCTGGGTGGTGCTGCCCGCGCCGCGGTTGCGCGACTTCGAGAAACTGGCGCAGCACTTCTATATCTGCGCGCCGAGCGCCGCGCAGCACGCCGCCCTCGCCGCGTTCGAGCCGGCGACGCTGCAGGTGCTGGAGGGGCGGCGCCTGGAGTTCCAGCGGCGGCGCGACTTCCTGCTGACGGCCCTGGAGCGTACGCGCCTGGCGGTGCCGGCGCGCCCGTCAGGCGCGTTCTACGTCTATGCGGATTGCGCGGCCTACGGCGGCGACGCGAAGCGCTTCGCCCTCGAGATGCTCGAGCAGGCCGGCGTGGCGGCAACGCCGGGCCTGGACTTCGGCGCCAACGGCACGCGGCAGTGCCTGCGCTTCGCCTACACGCGCAGCATGGGCGAACTCGAGGAAGCCGCGGCGCGCATCGCCGGGTTCTGCGCCTCCCGGCGCTAGGTCGAGACCGCAGACCCTGGCACCAGCTGGCAGCCGGCGACGCGCCACGCGCCGGCCTCGCGTCGCATGGTGTAGAGCGCCACCCACACCCGGCCGGCGTGGTCGCTCAACTGCACGGGGAAGATCACGGTGCCTTCCTCGACCACCGGCCTGAGGAAGGCGCGCGAGGCGGGCCGGTACACCACCGCGTACTGCTCGCGCACCATGCGCACGAAGCTTGCCGCGTTGACGAAGCGCTCGCGGATCCCGGGCGACGCCAGCGAGAACGCCCCTTCTTCGTCGTCGCGGGAAAAGGCTTCCAGTTGCGCGTCGATCACCCGGCGCATCGCCCGTACTTCGTCGCCGTCGAGCGTCTGCGCCGGCGCAGCGCAGGCCACGGCCAGGAGCAGCGCGCCCAGCAGGACGCGTGGAGGGGACGCGGCGGATAGGAGAATCATGCGGGCCTCCGGTCGGAGGCCCACTCTAGCAGGCTCTCAGGCCTGGCGGCGAGCCCGGGTCAGCACCTGCAGCAGGCGGGCCTTCTCCGCCAGCACCTTGCCCGAATACTGCGAGGTGGGCTCGTCGAACGCGCCGGCGTACATCTGCAGGGCGGTCTCGGTCTCGCCGAAACGGCGCAGGTATTCCCGCAGGATGCGCGTGCCGACCAGGATATTGACGTCGGGGTCGAGCAGCGCCTGCTCGCCGCCGTGCTCGAGCAACTTGTCGTGGTGGTACCGCGGGATCACCTGCATCAGGCCCTTGGCGCCCATGGAGCTCTCCGCCACCGGGTTGTAGCGCGACTCCACCGCCATCACCGCCAGGATCAGCAGGGGGTCCACCGAGAACTCGCGCCCCGCGCGATAGGCAGTCGACACAAAGCCGGCTGTCGCCTCTTCGGACACACGGTAGCGGCGCGCGATGAATTCGGTGACCGCGCGCTGCTCGCGCTCCTGGACCGACTCGCCGGCGGCAGCCTGGATCGGGCCAGCGGCCGACACTGCGCCCGCCGCCGCCTCGGCGGTTTGTACCAGCGCCGCCGCCTGGCTGAGCAGCGCATCGCGCGGCGCGGGCATTGCGAACCCCAGCACGGCGGCCAGCCCGACCACGGACAGCATGCCGCGCGCCAGCGAAAACAGCCGGTTCAGATTCTGGATTCCTTGCATCATGGTCCCCCTTGCGATGGGCGCCTGCCGCCGGCCGTTGTCCCGGCTCCGCCGGGTCGACGGAATCAATCTGGGGACAGTTCGGGAAGCTGCGGGCCGTCGGGAGTCGGGGCCCGCATCCTGCTGGAATTGCTGCGGCGCAACGGTCGGCATCATAGGTCAAATTCCACAATTATGTCAACGCGTTCTGACATTTCCTGATTACCTGATATTGCGTCGCAATATCCCCTGGTTCGACCTCGTGAACCTGTGCGATTTCAATCGGGTCAGCCCGGTAAAATGCGGACTCGAGGGAAGCACGCGGACCGGCCTCAGCCGTTGAGTAACGCCCCTTCGACGGAGGCGGTCCGCAGAGCTTCGAGGGCCTGGCGGGGGGCTTGCGCCCCCCGCCACATTCCCGCTCAAATCCCGGTTACGGCCGGGATCCGGTTGGAAACGGCCACGCGGCCGCCGGATTCAGCGCGGTTCTCGCGCTGGGCATCGCGGCGGTAGACGGCGGTGCTGCTCGATCCGTCGTCATCGCTCCCGCAGTGCTGGCCTTAGGTTTAACGGGCTTTGCCTTTTTCTTGGCGGCTTTTTGCTTACGGCCCGCTGCCTTCTTCTTGGACGATTTCTTAACTACTTTCTTCTTTTTCTTTGATGATTTCTTCTTCTTCTTTTTCTTTCCGCCTTTTTTCGCTTTTTTCTTCGCCATGACTAGCTCCTTACAGGTAGTTGGACAAAAGAAGCCCGGCCATCCCTGGCCGGACTATTCAACCGCGGCCGGGAAACCATCCCCGTCCGCGGGTTGAATTCCTTGCAACAGCCCATCAGCGCGCGCCTCTCGCCGCCAAGTCCCGGTACAGGATGTCCGGATCGAGCCGGATGCCACCTTCCCAGGTCACCGTCGCGGTTTCGGGATCGACGCTCACCTTCTCGAACTCTCTCACATCGCGCCACAGCTTGAAAGCGCCGATCTCGAGCAGGTTGCCGAGAAACACGCTGCCTTCGAGCCCGTCGTCGAATCGCAGCCACAGCTTGTAGTCTTCTTCCACCTTGCAGGCGGTCACTCGGTGCATGCGGTTCCTCTCATTCCCAGTTCAGCGCGCCGCCGGTCTGGTATTCAATGACCCGCGTCTCGAAGAAGTTGCGCTCCTTCTTCAGGTCGATCATCTCGCTCATCCACGGGAACGGGTTGCTGGCCCCCGGGTAGAGCGCGTCGAGGCCGATCTGCTGGCAGCGGCGGTTGGCGATGAAGCGCAGGTATTCCTTGAACATCGGCGCATTCAGGCCCAGCACGCCGCGCGGCATGGTGTCTTCCGCGTAGCGGTATTCCAGCTCGACGCCCTGGCGGAACAGCCCCTGCAGCACCTCCCTGAACTCTGCCGTCCACAGGTGCGGGTTCTCCAGCTTGATCTGGTTGACCAGGTCGATGCCGAAATTGCAGTGCATCGACTCGTCGCGCAGGATGTACATGTACTGCTCGGCGGCGCCGGTCATCTTGTTCTGCCGGCCGAGCGACAGGATCTGCGCGAAGCCGACGTAGAAGAACAACCCCTCCATCAGGCAGGAGAACACGATCAGGCTCTTCAGCAGCGCCTGGTCGCTCTCCGGCGTGCCGGTCTTGAACGCCGGGTCGGTGAGCGTGTCGATGAACGGCACCAGGAACTCGTCCTTGGCGCGGATCGAGGCGATTTCGTTGTAGGCGTTGAACACCTCGCCCTCGTCCAGGTTCAGGCTCTCGACGATGTACTGGTAGGCGTGGGTGTGGATCGCTTCCTCGAAGGCCTGCCGCAGCAGGTACTGGCGGCATTCCGGCGCGGTGATGTGGCGGTAGGTGCCGAGCACGATGTTGTTCGCCGCCAGCGAGTCCGCGGTGACGAAGAAACCCAGGTTGCGCGTGACGATGCGCCGCTCGTCCGCGGTGAGCCCGTTGGGGTCCTTCCACAGGGCGATGTCGCGGCTCATGTTGATTTCCTGCGGCATCCAGTGGTTGGCGCAGGCGGAGAGATATTTTTCCCAGGCCCACTTGTACTTGAACGGCACCAGCTGGTTGACGTCGGCCTTGGAATTGATGATGCGCTTGTCTTCCACCGTGATGCGGCGGAACGCATTGCCGGCGGCGAAGCGCTCCTCCGCCGCCGCGGCAGGCGGCACGAAGGCGCTCTTGGCTTGCAGCGCCAGGCCGGCGATCGCGTTCAGCTTGCCCTGTTCCTCGAAGCTGAGCATTACTGGCAGGCCTCGCACTCGGGATTGTCGATGGCGCAGAATTTCGCCTCCTCGGTGCTGGCCGCCTCGGTCATGCCGCCGTCGGAGGGCACTGCGTTCAACTGCCCGGCCTTGGAGGTGGACTTCTCGGCGTGCGTGGCGCCGAGGGAGCGCAGGTAGTAGGTGGTCTTCAGGCCGCGGATCCAGGCCAGCTTGTAGGTCTCGTCCAGCCGCTTGCCCGAGGCGCCCGCCATGTAGATGTTGAGCGACTGCGACTGGTCGATCCATTTCTGCCGGCGCGCGCCCGCCTCCACCAGCCACTTCGGCTCGACCTCGAAGGCCGTGGCGTAGAGCCTGCGCAGCTCGGCCGGCGCCCGATCCACGCGCGCCAGGTTGCCGTCGAAGTACTTGAGGTCGGCGATCATCACTTCGTCCCACAGGCCCGCGCGCTTGAGGTCGGAAACCAGGTATTCGTTGGTCACCGTGAACTCGCCCGACAGGTTCGATTTCACGTACAGGTTCTGGTAAGTCGGCTCGATCGAGGCGGCCACGCCGACGATGTTGGCGATGGTGGCGGTCGGCGCGATGGCGATGCAGTTCGAATTGCGCATGCCGTGCTGCTGGATGCGCGCGCGCAACGGCTCCCAGTCCAGGTGTGATGAGCGGTCCACCTCGACGTAGCCGCCGCGCTCCGCGGCCAGCAGGTCGAGCGTGTCCTGCGGCAGCACACCGCGGTCCCACAGCGATCCCTTGAAGGAGGAGTAGCGGCCGCGCTCCTCGGCCAGTTCGGTGGAAGCCCAGTACGCGCAGTAGGCGACCATCTCCATCGAACGGTCGGCGAACTGCACGGCTTCGGCCGAGGCATAGGGCACGCGCAGCAGGTGCAGGCAGTCCTGGAAACCCATGATGCCCAGTCCCACCGGGCGGTGGCGCAGATTCGAGTTCTTCGCCTTGTCCACCGCGTAGTAATTGATGTCGATGACGTTGTCGAGCATGCGCATCGCGGTGCGCACGGTGCGCTTGAGCCTGTCGAAATCCAGCCCCTGCGCGGTCATGTGCGCGACCAGGTTCACCGAGCCGAGGTTGCAGACCGCGATTTCGTCGGCCGAGGTGTTGAGCGTGATCTCGGTGCACAGGTTGGAGCTATGCACCACGCCGACATGCTGCTGCGGGCTGCGCAGGTTGCAGGGGTCCTTGAACGTGATCCACGGGTGCCCCGTCTCGAACAGCATCGACAGCATCTTGCGCCACAGCTGCACCGCGGGAATCTTGCGGTGCAGCTTCAGTTCGCCGCGCGCCACACGGTCCTCGCAGCGCAGGTAGGCCTCCTCGAAGGCCTTGCCCGTGCGGTCGTGCAGCTCGGGCGCGTCCGACGGGCTGAACAGCGTCCAGTCGGCGTTTTCCATCACGCGCTTCATGAACAGGTCCGGGATCCAGTTCGCCGTGTTCATGTCGTGCGTGCGGCGGCGGTCGTCGCCGGTGTTCTTGCGCAGCTCGAGGAATTCCTCGATGTCCAGGTGCCAGGTCTCCAGGTAGGAACACACCGCGCCTTTGCGCTTGCCGCCCTGGTTCACCGCCACGGCGGTGTCGTTCACCACCTTGAGGAAGGGCACCACGCCCTGCGACTTGCCGTTGGTGCCCTTGATGTGCGAGCCGAGCGCGCGCACCGGGGTCCAGTCGTTGCCCAGGCCGCCGGCGTACTTGGCGAGCAGCGCGTTTTCCTTGATGGCGTCGTAGATGCCGGTCAGGTCGTCGGCCACCGTGGTCAGGTAGCAGGAAGAGAGCTGGGAGCGCTGCGTGCCCGCGTTGAACAGCGTCGGCGTCGAGCTCATGAAGTCGAACGTCGACAGCACGTCGTAGAACTCGATGGCGCGCGCCTCGCGGTCCTTCTCGTTCAGCGCCAGCCCCATCGCCACGCGCATGAAGAACGCCTGCGGCAATTCGATCCTGCGCTCGCGCACGTGCAGGAAATAGCGGTCGTACAGCGTCTGCAGGCCGAGGTAGCCGAACTTCAGGTCGCGCTCGGCCTTGAGGGCGCGGCCGATGCGCGGCAGGTCGAACTTCGCCAGCTCCGGATCGAGCAGTTCGGCCTCGATGCCGCGGTGGATGAATTCCGGGAAGTAAACGCCGTAGCGCGTCGCCATCGCCGCCTGGCTCACCTCCTCGCCCAGCACTTCCAGGCGGATGGTGTTGAGCAGCAGGCGCGCCGTGACATAGCTGTAGGCCGGATCCTTCTCGATCTGCGCGCGCGCGGCCAGGATCGCGGACTTGCGCACTTCCTCCATCGGCACGCCGTCGTACAGGTCGCGCAGCGTGGCCTCCAGGATCGAGGCCGGGTCGGCCGCGCCGTCCAGACCGACACAGGCCGACTCGAGCAGGCGGCGCAGCGCCTCGCGATCGAGCACCCGCCGCGCGCCATTGTCCACCACGTACAGCGCCGCATCGGCGCTCTGGCGCTCGCGCGCGCTCTTCTCCGAAGCGCGCGCGCGCGAGCGTTCCTCGCGGTACAGCACGTAGGCGCGCGCCACGTCGTGCTCGCCCGAGCGCATCAGCGCGAGCTCGACCTGGTCCTGGATGTCCTCGATGTGGAAGGTGCCCCCCTGCGGCTGGCGGCGTTGCAGCGCGCCGACCACCTGGTCGGTGAGGCGCGCCACCAGCTCACGGATGCGCGCCGAGGCTGCGCCCTGGCTGCCTTTCACCGCCAGGTACGCCTTGGTCATGGCCACCGAGATCTTCGCCGGCTCGAAGCCGACCACGGCGCCGTTGCGGCGGATGATCTTGTAGTCGGACCAGGCGGAGCGCAGCGCGGCACTCGAGTCGGCAACGCTCACACCCACCACCGGGCTGGTTGCGGAACTCTCCTGCGCGATCTGCATGTCCTGTCTCCCGTGCGTGGCTGCCCTGGGGCAACCGGTCCCGGCCCGGCCGTCCTGCCGCGTGGTTACGGTTCTGTGACGACCTGCACTAAAACCACAACATCTAGTGCTGAAGCACTGATTGCTCACTAATTCTAGTGGGGGCAATGTACCACGGCGATTTTTTTTTGCAAGCGCCGTGCCGCGCCCTGCCGCCGGCGGCGGCGATTGCGCAGTGCAGCGAAACTACTAG
>JBGPPD010000105.1:0-9726 GCA_041488375.1 Gammaproteobacteria bacterium
CGCAGGATCAGCACCCGGGAGCCCGCGACCTGCGAGAGCTCGGCGAGCGCGAGCAGCGCTTCACTGTCGGGCTGCCCCGGCGGCGAGATCACGCCGCGCAGGCCGTGCCGTTCGAGTTCGCGCCGGGTGCCCTCGCCGACCGCCGCCACGCGCGGCCAGGCGCCGCCGGCCGCCAGTGGCATCGCCTTGCGCACGGCGCTCGGGCTGACGAACACCGCGAGGTCGAACTCCGGCAGCCGCGCGACCAGCGCCTGCGCGCGTGCCGGCTCCTGCGGGTCGCGGATCTCGATCGTCGGGAACAACACGGGCTCGCCCCCCGCCTGCGCGATGAGCGCGGCCAGGCCGCCGGCCAGCTCGCGCGGCCGGGTCACGAGGATGCGCTTGCCGGCCAGCGCCACGCTCAGCCGATTGCCGCGAGGATCTCGACGGCGCCCTGCGCGCGCAGCCGGTCCGCCGCCTGCGCCCCCAGCGCCTCCGGGTCCGCTGCCGGTCCGGCGCAGTCGACGCGCGCCACGCGCCGCCCGTCGGGCGCGGCCACTAGGGCCCGCAGCCGCAGCACCCCGCCGGCCAGTTCGGCATACGCGCCCAATGGAATGGTGCAGCTCCCGCCCAGCGCCAGGCTGACGGCGCGCTCGGCGCGCACGCAGGCGGCGCTCGGGGCGTGCTGCAAGGGAGCGATGAGGCGCAGGACTTCGGCGCTGCCAGCCATGCATTCAATGCCGAGCGCCGCCTGTCCCGGCGCGGGCAGGCTCTCCTCCAGCGAGAGCAGCCCGCGGATGCGCCCTCCCAGCCCGAGGCGCTTGAGGCCCGCAGCGGCGAGCAGGATGGCGTCGTACTCCCCGCGATCCAGCTTGGCGAGGCGCGTCTCGACGTTGCCGCGCAGGCTCGGCAGCACCAGCCCGGGGTGGCGTTCGGCGACCTGGGCAGCTCGCCGCAGGCTGGAAGTGCCCACGCGCGATCCCGGCGGCATGGCCTGCAGCGACGCGTAGCCGTTGGATACGAACGCATCGCGCGGCTCCCCGCGCTCGAGGATCGCCGCCAGCACGAAGCCCGGCGGCAGCTGCGCCGGCACGTCCTTCATCGAGTGCACGGCGAGCTCGGCGCGGCCGTCGGCGAGCGCCGCCTCCAGCTCCTTCACGAACAGGCCTTTGCCCCCGACCTTGTCCAGGCGCACGTCGAGCAGCTCGTCGCCGCGCGTGGACAAGGGCAACAGTTCGACCTCGAGGCCGGCGTGCAGCGTGCGCAGGCGCGCTTGCACGTGCTCGGCCTGCCACAGCGCCAGCCGGCTGCGGCGCGTGGCGATGCGCAGGCGCATCAGGCCTCCTTCACCAGGGCGCGCACCGCCGCCCACTGCCGCCGGCTGACCGGCAGGCGCTCCTCGAGACCCTCGAGCACCACGTTCCAGTACGGCTCCCCGCCTTGGTCCGCCGCGCGCTCGAAGGCGCGCACCGCGGCGCGCGCCACCAGGCAATTGCGGTGCACGCGCACGAAGCGCTCGGCGAACTCCGTCTCCAGCGCCACCAGCGGCTCCTCGATGAGGTGCTCCGCGCCGCGCGTGCGCAGCGTCACGTACTTCAGCTCGGCCCTGAGGAACACGATCTCGCGCACCGGCACCAGCACGATGCGGTTGCGCTCCACCACCGACAGGTATTCGCGCGGCTGCCGCGCCGCCTGCGCGAGCTGCTGCAGGGCCGGCGGCCCCGCCGCCACGGCCTTGCGCAGCGCCGCCGCCAGGCGCGGCGCGCGCACCGGCTTCATCAGGTAGTCGAGTGCATTCAGCTCGAAGGCCTCGACCGCGTGGCGGTCGTGCGCGGTGACGAATACCACCGCCGGCGCGCTCTGCAGTCCGGCGAGGTGCCGCGCCACCTCCAGACCGCCCATGCCCGGCATCTGGATGTCGAGCAGCAGCACCTGCGCGCCGCTGGCGGGCAGGCGCTCGACGGCCTCCAGGCCGTTCTGCGCCTCGCCCGCCACCTCGGTCGGCAGTTCGCCGGCGATGTCGGCCAGCAGCTCGCGCAGCCGCTCGCGCGCGGGCGCCTCGTCATCGGCGATGAACACGCGCAGGGCGCTCATGCCTTCGCCGCCCGGTAGGGCATCTCCACTTCCACCAGGTAGCGCCCGCCGGCGATGCGCGTCGTGAGGCGCGCCTCGGCATCGAAGAACAGTTGCAGCCGCTCGCGGATATTCTCCTGCGCCATGTGGTTGCCGGCGCGCCGCGCGTGCTCCTCGAAGTACGGGTTCTCGATGCGCGCCAGCACGCGCGCGCCGCGCCGCTCGATGTGCACCACCACGCGGCCCTCGCCGGTGCCGGGCTCGACGCCGTGGTACACCGCGTTCTCCAGCAGCGGCTGCAGCACCATCGGCGGCAGGAGCGCGTCGGCCGGCGCCGCCTCCAGCTCCCAGGCGATCACCAGGCGCTCGCCCAGGCGCAGCTCCTCGATGGCGGCATAGCGCTGCAGCAGGGCGATCTCGTCGGCCAGCCGCACGAAGGCGCGGCTGTCCTGCATCAGCACGCGGAACAGGTCGGCGAGGTCCTCCAGCGCGCGCTCGGCGCGCCCCGGGTCGCGCCGCACCAAGGAGAGCACGGCGTTCAGGCTGTTGAACAGGAAGTGCGGCCGGATGCGCGACTGCAGCGCCTGCAGCCGCGCCTCCGACAGCGCGGGCGAGTAGGCGCGCGTCAGCAGCCGCAGGTAGGCGAGCAGCGAGACTGCCGCCACGGCGGCCAGCGCCAGGTTGCGCAGCAGGGTCGGCGGCTCGTCGTTGGCGGGCAGCGCGACCAGCTGCAGCGCCGCGCACACGGCGAGCGCGATGGCGAGCACGACGGCGCAGCCTCGCCAGTAGGCCAGGCGGGCCAGCAGGGAAGACAGCAGGTACAGCAGCACCAGCGTCGCCAGCACCACCGGCTCGAGCAGCGCGGCGGCGCGCATGAACCGGTCCAGCGCCGCGCCCCAGGTGGGCGTGGCGACCAGCGCCGCCGCGAAGGCAAAAGCATTCACCGCCAGCAGCACGCGCGCGATGACTCCCAGGTTGCGGAAATCCGGCAGAGCGTCGGCCGAGAAGTTTTGCTTTATACTCATGGGCATACTGCGGTGCCTTAACAAGGCGCCGCGCTTTCCGAGTATGCCCCATGGCCCCTCCAGCCTCCAAGCGGCAAAGACGCGCTAGCCGCGGGGGCCAGCACGCCCCGCGTGCTCCTGCGGGCGCGCTGCGTGCTCCTGTGGGCGCGCCGCGTGCCCCCTGGTCCGAGCGCTTCACGGAGCCGGTCAGCGACCTGGTCAAGCGTTACACCGCTTCGGTCGACTTCGACCAGCGCCTGGCGCCGCACGACATCACGGCCTCCCTCGCGCACGCGCGCATGCTGGCCGCCTGCGGGGTCATCTCCAAGGCCAACTGCGCCGAGATCGTGCGCGGCATGGGGCTGATCCGCGAGGAGATCGAGTCGGGCGCGTTCCAGTGGTCGCAGGATGCGGAGGACGTGCACACCAACATCGAGCGCCGGCTGATCGAGCTGGTGGGCGAGGCCGGCAAGCGCCTGCACACCGCGCGCTCGCGCAACGACCAGGTGGCGACCGACGTGCGGCTGTGGCTGCGCGAGGAAATCGACGCCGTCGACGCGCTGCTGGCCAGGCTGCAGGAGGCGCTGCTCGAGCAGGCCGAGCGCCACGCCGCGCTGGTGATGCCGGGCTTCACGCACCTGCAGGTGGCCCAGCCGGTGACCTTCGGCCACCACCTGATGGCCTACTTCGAGATGCTGGAGCGCGACCGCGCGCGCTTCGCCGGTTGCCGGCGGCGCGTCAACCTGCTGCCGCTCGGGGCGGCGGCGCTCGCCGGCACCACCTTCCCGATCGACCGGGAGCGCGTGGCGCACGAACTGGGCTTCGACGGCGTGTGCGCCAATTCGCTGGACGCGGTTTCCGACCGCGATTTCGCGGTGGAGTTCTGCGCGCACGCCGCATTGTGCATGGTGCACCTGTCGCGCTTCGCCGAGGAGATCGTGCTGTGGATGAGCCCGCGCTTCGGCTTCGTGCGGCTGCCCGACCGCTTCTGCACCGGCAGCTCGATCATGCCGCAGAAGAAGAACCCGGACGTGCCGGAGCTGGCGCGCGGCAAGAGCGCGCGCGTCATCGGCTCGCTGGTGGCGCTGCTCGCGCTGATGAAGGCGCAGCCGCTGGCCTACAACAAGGACAACCAGGAAGACAAGGAACCGCTGTTCGACGCGGCCGACACGCTGCGCGACACGCTCGCCGTGTTCGCCGAGCTGGTCGCCGGCATCGAACCGGTGCCCGAGGCGATGCGCGCCGCGGCGCTCGAGGGCTTCGCCACCGCCACCGACCTGGCCGACTACCTGGTGCGCAAGGGCGTGGCCTTCCGGGACGCGCACGGCATCGTGGCGCGCGCGGTGCGCGAGGCCGAGACGGTGGGCTGCGACCTCTCCGGCCTGCCGCTGGCGGTGCTCAAGCGCTTCTCGCCGGCGATCGGCGACGACGTGTTCCAGAGCCTGTCGCTGGAGGGCTCGGTGGCGGCGCGCGACCACGTCGGCGGCACGGCGCCCAAGCGGGTGAAGGCGGCGGTGGCGCGCGCGCGGCGCGGCAAAGCGAGCGGCGCGTGAACGACGCGATCCCGGTCCCGGAGCGCATCGGCAAGTACCCGGTGCTGCGCGAGCTCGGGCGCGGCGCGACCAGCGTGGTGTACCTGTGCAACGACCCGTTCTACAGCCGCAACGTCGCGGTCAAGGTGGTGATGCCGGAGGCGTTCCAGGACGCCGACCGCGGCAAGCTGTTCAAGAAGCTGTTCGTCACCGAGGCCTCGCTCGCGGGCAAGCTGCAGCACCCGCACATCTGCCAGATCTACGACGCGGTGGCCGACGAGAAGCTGCAGTACATCGTGATGGAGTTCGTCGACGGGGGGACCCTCGAGCGCCACGGCGACGCGCAGGACCTGCTGCCGATCGACCGCGTGGTGGAGATCATCTTCAAGTGCACGCGGGCCCTCGAGTTCGCGCACAAGATGGGCATCACGCACCGCGACCTGAAGCCGGCCAACATCCTGACCACCGGCGAGACCGACGTGAAGGTGTCCGACTTCGGCGCGGCGCTCATCGCCAGCGGCGACGTCACGCAGGTCTCGGCCATCGGCTCGCCCGCCTACATGTCGCCCGAGCAGGTGAAGGAGCATGCGCTCAACCACCAGACCGACATTTATTCGCTGGGCGTAGTCATGTACCAGCTGCTCGCCGGGCGGCTGCCGTTCCAGGCCACCAACAACTTCAGCCTGATCTACCAGATCGCCAACGTCGAGCCGCAGCCGCCCTCCTCCTACCGCCCGCAGATCCCGGCGGCGCTGGACGAGATCGTCAAGCGCGCGATGGCCAAGGACCTGGCGCGGCGCTACGCCACCTGGGAGGACTTCTCGCTGGACCTCGCGGAAGTGTTCAGGAACGAGGGCCTGGGCGGGCGCAGCCAGAAGTTCGCCGACTCGGACAAGTTCGAGTCGCTGCGCAAGCTGCCGTTCTTCGCCAACTTCACCGACGCCGAGCTCTGGGAGGTGGCGCGCATCTCCAACTGGCGCGCCGCGCAGGCCGGTGAGCTGCTGATGAAGGAGGGCGAGCCGGGCAATTTCTTCTGCATCCTCGCCGAGGGGCAGGTGCGCGTGACGCGCAAGGGCAAACTGCTCAACATCCTGCACACCGGGGAATGCTTCGGCGAGATGGCCTACCTGTCCAAGGACGAGCACCTGCGCGGCGCCGACGTCACGGTGATGGCCGAGTCCAAGATCATCTCGGTGCCGACGCAGAAGCTGGCGCAGGCCTCCGACACCTGCCGCCACAAGTTCGACCGCTCCTTCATGGAGATCCTGGTCGAGCGGCTGACCATGGCCAACGCCCGGCTCTCGGGCGTGTGAGCGCCATGCGCCGCCGTTGATTCTCCTTGTCCGTATGCTAAAACGTCTAGACACTACTGCCCCGACGCAAAGGCAATCTGCTCACAATGCTCCGGGAGATCGGCCCGATTGAACTCGCGGCACGCGAGCTACGTTTAGGCGACGCAATAGCAAGGGCTCGTCAATTCGGTACCAATCGCATCCCGCAAGTGATACCGGCCACTAACCCTGGCTTGAGGTAATTCAGCACGCGGCCATCTGCGGCCACTGAAGCAGTCATTGAAGAAGTTCCCAAAAAGCAGGATGCCAGCCAGTGGAATCCTGGCCAATGACGGAATCGAACTACCGAGACACGGCTCTTTATCGGTTGGTTGACAGCGAGGCACGAATAGGAATAAGTGTCTGCTGTGAACGATCAATACACGATAAGAGGGCCTTATCTATGAATCTTCAGCAACTGGGATATTTCGTGGCCATCGCGCGATTCCGCAACTTCACGCGGGCGGCGGAATCCTGTTTCGTTGCGCAGCCGGCGCTGTCACAGCAGATTCGCAAACTCGAGGAGGAACTCGGGCTGCCTGTGTTTGAACGGCGCAGGCGTGGGGTAGTTCTCACTGTGGCCGGCACGGCATTCCTTGCCTACGCCGAACAGGTTCTGCAACTTGTGACGGAAGGCAAGCAGCGCGTGTCAGATTTGCAGAATGTGCGTCATGGCGTGATAGCGTTAGTGTGCCTGCCGACAGTCGCGACATACTGGCTTCCACCGATCATCTCGACGTACCGGCGGATTTACCCCGACGTTGAAATTCAGATTCATGAGCATGCGGGCTGTACCCCGCAGGACTTCCGCAACGCAAACGTGGATGTCGGAATCGTTCAACTGGGTGACGAATCGTCGGGGCGAGACAATGCAATGGTGCACATCGAGCGCCTGTTTGTCGATGAGCAGGTCCTCATATTTCCCACTGGCCACCGGCTGGCGGGATCCGGGGCATCGGCTCATGAAGCGATTGCCCTAAAGGAGACGGCCGGGGAGTCCTTCGTATTGCCAAAACCTGCCTGCGGCATGAGCCGCGTTATCGCGCAGGCGTTCTCCGAGGCAGGATTCCAACCACGCGTTAGGCTCGAGACGAGTCAAGTGGAAGCAGTGTGCGAGATGGTCGCGGCCGGCCTTGGTATCGGCCTAATGCCTGCGATGGCGATGCACCGCGACTATCCGAACCTCTGCTGGCGTAGGGTGAAAAAGCCGGTCCCAAAGCGCAACATTGTGCTGGCATGGTCTCCCGATCACAGCATGTCTCCAGCTGCCGCTGCGTTCGTCAATATCGTGCGGGAGGCAGCGCGGCATGCCGGCAAGTCTGGCAGCAATCGGGCCGCCAGCACAAAGAAAATGGCGCGCGGCAAAGTTGCCAGGGGCGCTGCAGCACCCAAGTTGCAACCTGCCGCGGTCTAATGCCGCCAGCCAACCAGCTATAAGGGATCCATATCGTAGCCATTCTTAATGAGTATTTGATCTATGACAGTACCAGCGTAGCTTCTCGCATTACCAAGTAAGCGAAGTCTTACTACCCAAAAAGGGAGGGGTTATGGGGGAGACGCTACGGCCCACGGCGGACGATGCGATCGTCAGAAAAGTGGCGACGGCCAGCATGCTCGGCACAATCCTGGAGTGGTACGACTTCTTTCTCTATGGATTTGTTGCCGCGCTAGTGTTCGGCCCGCTATTTTTTCCTTCGTACTCTCCCCTTGCTGGGACGCTTGCCTCGTTCGGTACGTTGGCCATCGGTTTCGTCGCGCGCCCACTGGGCGGCATTCTGTTTGGCCATTACGGCGACCGGATCGGGCGCAAGGCGATGCTGATCGTCACGATTTCCATGATGGGAGGCGTATCGTTTCTGATCGGATGCCTGCCGACATACGAGATGATCGGCGCGGCAGCGCCCATTTTGCTGGTAATTCTTCGCTTCCTCCAGGGAATTGCACTCGGCGGAGAGTGGGGTGGCGCGGTATTGTTGACGATCGAGTACGCACCGCCGGGGCGAAAAGGCTTCTTCGGGAGTATCGTGCAGCTCGGGGCCGGCACCGGCCTTGCCCTCGCCACATCCATCCTGTTTGCAGGTACATTCCTGCTGAGCAAGGCGGATTTCCTGAGCTGGGGCTGGCGCATTCCATTTCTCCTCAGTATCGTGCTGCTTGGCTTCGGTCTCTACATACGCCTAAAAATCGCGGAGACCCCAGCCTTCAAGAAGGCGCAGGAATCCGGTAGCGTCGTGCGGATTCCGATCGTGGAAGTGCTTCGCCAACATCCCAAGCAGATACTCTGCACTACCGCCCTCTATCTTGGAGGCATCACGATCCCGTTCTACACGGTCTGGGTCTTTCTGGTCTATTACGCCACCGCAATCTTGAAGATCGACCGATCATCGGTATTGCTAGGTGTCATGGTCGTCAACCTGATACTTCTCGCTGCGACCATCGGGGGCGGAATTGTCTCCGATCGGGTAGGCAGGCGGCCCGTGTTCCTGGCTGGAGTATTGCTGCTGGGGTTGCTCGCGTTCCCGTTTTTCTGGATTGCGAACCTCGCCGAACCACAATGGATCTGGCTTGTGATGCTTATTTTCGGGGCGCCGCAATGGTGGGTGTGGGGCGTGCTGCCGGCGTTTTTTAGCGAGTTATTCCCGACGCACTTGCGCTACACGGGAATATCCCTTGGTAGCCAGGCTGCCACAATAATTGGCGGATTCGTACCGCTATTTGCCACTGCAGTCGTCGCCGCAGCCGGAACTTGGCCTGTATCCATTCTAATTGTCGTAAGCGAACTTCTGGCCATATGGGCGCTTGTCGTCGTCAAGGAAACTGTGGAAGCCAGAAGTGTGGGCGCCACATCGAAAATTGCCGGACAAATGGGTTGATGGTGGCCGATTTCATCGCCCGAACCCGGGGCTCAGGCTCTCGCGACGGAGCATGGAATGCCAATAGTAAGAGTTGACATTCCGGAAGGGCATTCCCGT
This sequence comes from Gammaproteobacteria bacterium, assembly GCA_041488375.1. Lineage (GTDB taxonomy): Bacteria > Pseudomonadota > Gammaproteobacteria > Burkholderiales > SG8-39 > JAABQT01. The sequence continues at coordinate 8,892 of JBGPPD010000105.1, forward strand.
GCCGTCCGGCTGGATCTGAAGAAAAGGTTGGAGAACTGCATCGCCCGCACCTGGGCAAAGGATCACATCTACGTTGCCGTTCACGAAATGATCGCAGAGGAGAAAGATCGAACCGCCATAGTCACGGTAGATCTCCGACCCGGCCGCGGCAATGAGAAGGAACGGGCTCGTTCGCTTTATCGCGAAGCGCTCGGCGCATTGCGGGAAACGGTAGGCACGGATCCAGGCCGGTTTGTCATGTTGATCAGGGAGTTTCCGGATTGGGCATTCGTCGTGGACGGCGGAAAAAGACTGCCTGCACTGGAGCTAATCACGCCCGTCCTAGTTGCCGGCGAGACCAATTAGAGAGCTGCCCGCACTCCGGACCTTGTCGTCGTGCAAACCACCAAGGAGGTGCATCATGAGTGACGGAAATGCTCATAAAGGCAGTTGCTTTTGCGGCGCCGTTCAGTTCGCGGTCAGCGGTGAGCCAGTCGGAATGGGTTATTGCCATTGTGAGTCGTGTCGAAGCTGGTCGGCAGGACCTGTCAACGCCTTCACTTTATGGAAACCCGACGCTGTGCAGATCACACGGGGAGCGGGCAACATCGGGACTTACAACAAGACGCCGCACAGTTTTCGCAAATGGTGCAAAACGTGCGGAGGCCACATCTTCACTGAGCATCCCGGCATGGGGCTTACCGACGTGTACGCAGCGGTCATCCCAGACTTCCCTTACCACGCCGGCGTCCACGTTCACTATCAGGAGACGAAGCTGCGAATTAAGGACGGGTTGCCGAAGATGAAGGACCTCCCGAAAGAAATGGGCGGCTCGGGCGTCAGCGTCGCGGAATAA
>JBGPPD010000106.1:0-9719 GCA_041488375.1 Gammaproteobacteria bacterium
AATCGCGTCGCCTGCGGCATCGTGTCCCAGGGCGTAGCGCTTGGCGTCGACGTGGCCGGGCGAGGGTTCCGGACTGCGCGCCAAGACGTGGAATTTTGCGGTCACGACGTTGGACCAGTTGTGGACCGCCGTGCACACCGCGCAGCCGGTATAGGCGTAAAGAGACGGATCGGCTGTGTAGGCGTCCGGCTCGCCGTCGCCGTCGTCGTCGATGCCGTACTCAATGCTCAACTCCTCGATTCCCTCGACCAGCGGTACCCGCGCCATCGTCGAGCCGGCCAGCTCCAGCCGCATGAGCGTGGGGATGTTCCCACCCGCGCCATTGTCGGCGCTGATGAAATAGACATTGACCACGTACTCGCGCAGTGCCGCCGGCGTGATGCAGTCCTTGCGCATCAGCGGGAACTCCGTCGTGCCGAACGGTCCCACGACGTACGGGATCGAATCGGTGTTGCACAGAGTGGCCTGCAGATAGGGCTTGCCGGCTATCGCCGGCTCGCAGCCCGCGACGCCCGCGGCGCAAGTCCTCACGCGCCGCACGACCAGGATATCGGTATTCGCCTTGACGTCGGCCGGCATGCAGGCCGGCGCGCCCGAGCCGCCGTCATAGCCCTGGACGTGGATCGGCATGGCCGCCGCCCACTCCGCCGAGACGGTCGAGCACGGGTCGGGCAGCGCCGCCGGGGCGGCGAGCGCATCGACATCGACCTCGCCGAAATATCCTGCGACGCGCAAATCGTCGGAGAGAAGTTCCACCGCATAACGCCCGTTCTCGATCTGGCGGCTGTTGCGCTCGAGTTCGCTGCGCGCCGAGCTTGCGTTCGCGAACACCACGAGCAGGGTCGCCAGCAGTACCAAGCCGATCGCCATCGAGACCATGAGTTCGACCAGCGAGAAGCCGGCCGCGCACGCCGGCGCGGGCCGCGCGAGCGCTTTGCCGGTCCCGGCGTCGTGCCTCATGGCGTCACGCACAGCCCGGTGGCCGGATCGTTCTGCAGGCAGCCGATCGTGACGCGGGCGACCAGGGCGCGCCGCATCCGCTCGTTGGCATACAGCCCCAGGCCGCAATCGGTGGAGGCGGGTGCCACGGTGGGCGCCAGCCCCTGCCACGTCACGGCGACCACGAACTCGCGCGGCATGGTGCCGACGACGCTGGCTACGCAACCGCGCGCGTCGATCATGCCGCCGGCTTGCTCCCCGCTTGCCGTGCTTTCGGCTGTGCCGAGCAACTCGCTGTTCCACTGACAGAGGTCGAGCGCGGCGCCAGCGAGCCCGCCGCAATCCTGCACCGGGTTGCCGGCGCCCAGCACCGCGGCGGTGACGTAGCTCAGCGCGTCATTGCGGTTGGCGTTGATGCGGTCGACCATGTCCTGCAGCAGCAGGACCGCGTGGGACCTGTGGTACGACTCCGCCTGCGCAAGCTGCATGCGTACCTGGAGTGCCGCGACGCCGAGCAGGCCAAACGAGAGGATCGCGATGGTGACCAGCACTTCGATCAGGGTGACGCCGCGCTCGCGGGCCGCCGGCGCCGCCGGGCGGCCGCACATCATAGGCAACGCTCCGGCTTGCGCACCGGCCGCCCGCTCAATTCGATGCTGACGCAGCCGGCGTGTTCGGTCCGGCCGCCGTTCGCCGCGAGATTGATCGACGTTCCGCCGGTGTTGACGCGCCCCGCGCCGTTGTAGGTCACGCGGCCGGGTCCGGTGATGATGACCCGGGGCATGCGGTCCTGGCGCTTCACCACCTCGCCGCTGAAGTCGGAAATGGTCCAGCCGTCCGACCAGTTTCCTCCGCTGGGAACGATGGCGACCGTGGTATTGCGCGTGACCGCTTCGCTGCGCGCCAGCAGCAGGTCCGAGAACACGTCCAAGCTCGCGGTCTTCACCGCCTGCGCCAGGAAGATGTCGTGGAAGTTGGGGATCGCCACGCCAGTCAGGATCACCAGCACGGCCAGGGCCACCATGACTTCGGTGAGCGTGAATCCGCGCGCTTGCATGCGAGAGGGCTCTACCATCCCGCTTGCCCGGAGCGCGTCCTGGCGCCCAGATGGTCCAGCGTGAGCACGCCGTCGGGGGCCTGCGCCGAGCCCGAGATGGGCGTCGCGGTGATGGTGTACGAGGGCGGCAGCGTAGGCGCCGCCGGCTCGATCGTCACGGCATAGACGCTCGACACGTCGGCCGGCACCGCGAGATTGAGCGCGCCGAGCGCGCCCGCGCCCCCGGCGTACCTGCGCGCGTCGATCAGGTACTGCTGCTCACGGGTGGCGACTTCGATCATGAAGCTTTCGACCGCGCTTCTGCGCCCCTTGCGCATGTGGTTCTGGTAGGACGGCACGGCGATTACCGCGAGTATGCCGACGATGACCACGGCGATCATCAGCTCGGTCAGCGTGAAGCCCGCCGCGGCGGCGGGAGCACGCGACGGCTCAGTGCGTTCGCGCCTGCTTCGAGCGAAGCAAGATCCCGTCGGCGAGATCGGGCACCGTGATCGCATGTCTGTCCTCACGGACAAATGATTCGTTGCCCCCACAGGCCAGATGCATTCGTGCTCTCATGCTTTTTGCTATTGCGGAGTCAATCTAGCAGATCGGCCGCGCGAAGCCTATGCGCAACGCAATGCAGCGTGACGGAATTAACGCCCCGGCACCGGCGCGACTCGTGGAAGGTTTCGCGCGTCGCTGCGAAGCGACAATCGGCGCTTGCCGCGCGCTTGCGCGGACGCGCCTGCGTCGTTCGAGCACCGGTATCCCAACGATACTAACGATCATCGCGACAACCCTAAGGCGATTGCTGAACGTCGCGAAATTCCTGTTCGGTGATCCAGTTCGCGTTGCCGCCGCAGCTTGGCGTTCGCGCTTGATGCGCGCGGTCGTGCCGCGGCGACTGCGCCATTCGCCGCTTCTCCGGCGGATCCGGTTTCTGCGCCGTCGTGCCGTCGTGGCAAGACGACGTGCCGACCGGTGTTTCAGCGCGCTCGATCGTCCAACTGATTGATAGTGATCGAAAGGCGCCGGCTGGCACGTCCCGTGCGTCGCGTCCAGATCGGGAGGAATCGCCATGAATGCGAAATTGTTCTATGCGCTGCCGGTCGCCGGTCTGATCGGCTTCTTTCTGTTCCACACGCAGCTCGTCTCCTCGCAAACATTTCAGCCCTCGTCGTCCCGGGCACGCGATCCCGGCGTGCGCGAACCCGACGGCCCGGCGGACGCCGGCGGGCCGATCGCAGGATTGAGCGATGCCGAGCGCGCGTTCTTCGATGCGGGCAAGGACGATTTCGAAGAAACGGACGGAGTCGCTGAAGGCCTCGGGCCGACGCTGAACCTGGACAGTTGCGGCGGTTGCCATGCGCAGCCGGCCACGGGAGGAAGCAGTCCCAAGGTGAATCCCCAGGCGGCACTTGCCGGGGCGGGCAACAGCCTGCCATCGTTCATCACGTCCAGCGGGCCGGTGCGCGAGGCGAGGTTCGTCAGGAACCCCGATGGATCGCCCGACGGCGGCGTCCACGCGCTGTTCACCATTGCCGGCCGCTCGGACGCGGCGGGTTGCGTGCTCGCGCAGCCCGATTTCGAGCGCGAGCTTGGAAAGCGCAACGTGATCTTCCGCATCCCGACCCCCGTATTCGGGGCGGGCCTGATCGAGCAGATTCCCGACGCGGCGATCCTGGCGAACCAGGCGAGCGGCGCCGCGCAGAAGCAGCAGCTCGGGATCCGCGGCCGCGCCAATTTCGCGCTTTCCGGCCGAACCGTTTCCGGCCAATCGAACAACAACGGCAACGACGGCACCATCGCGCGTTTCGGCTGGAAGGCGCAGAACAAATCGCTGCTGCTATTTTCCGCCGAGGCCTACAACGTGGAGATGGGCATCACCAGCGAACTGTTCCAGACGGAGCGCGATGAAACGCCTTCCTGCCAGTTCCGGACGGTCCCCAACAGCGTCACCGATACCGCCGCGGGTACGCCGCTCGCGGCGATCAGCGCGATCGAGAAATTCGCTTTCTTCCAGCGCTTCCTCGCGCCGCCGACGCAATCTCCCGACAAGCCGGGGGGCTCGCACTCCATCGGCCGCGGCCGCAGCCTTTTCACCTCCATCGGCTGCGCGCTGTGCCACACGCCCATGATGCAGACGGGCAATTCCGCCGTTGAGGCCCTGCGCAACCGGCCCGTCAATCTCTACTCCGACCTGCTGACCCACGACATGGGTCCCGGGCTGGCCGATGGCGTCTCCCAGGGACAGGCGGGCCCGCGGGAATTCCGCACCGCGCCCCTGTGGGGTCTGGGCAAGCGGATATTCTTCCTGCATGACGGGCGCGCCAGCGACCTGCTCGAGGCGATCGAGCAGCACCGCAGCGGCGGCGGCCGCGCCGGCGACGCGTCCGAGGCGAACCAGATCGTCACGAATTTCAGCCGCCTGAGGGAAAACCAGAAGCAGGACATTCTCAACTTCCTGCGCTCGCTGTGACAGAGCGCAATTGCGCGCGCAGCCGCTCCACGGCTTCGGGCTCGCCGCGCACACGCAGGAACGCGCCTTCGCCCCCAGCGCGCTCCTCCAGTACCTCGCAGCTGGCGAAGATCTCCCCGCGCATGTTCTGTGCCGCCCACGGAAGGAAAAGGTCGGCCTCGACGAGCTGCTGCCGGAAGTGCGCGACGATCGCCTCGCGCAGCTTCGCCACATCGCCCTCGCGGCGAGCGCTCATCACGATGCAGCCCGGGTACTTCGCGCGCAGCGCGGCTTCGTCGCCGCCGCGATCGATCTTGTTGAACACCAGCAGGCGCGGCACGTCCTTGGCGCCGATCTCCTCGAGCACTTCCTCGGTCACCGCCAGCTGCCGCTCGTAACCGGGGTCGCTCGCGTCCACCACGTGGGCGAGCAGCGCAGCCTCGAGCGCCTCGTCGAGCGTCGACTTGAACGAGGCGACGAGCCCGTGCGGCAGGTTCTTGATGAAGCCGACCGTGTCGCTGACCAGCACGCGCGGCACGCTCTCGGGGTGCAGGGCGCGCACGGTGGTATCCAGCGTCGCGAACAGCTTGTCGGCGACCAGGACCTCGCTGCCGGTGAGTGCGCGCATCAGCGTGGACTTGCCCGCGTTGGTGTAGCCGACCAGCGCCACGCGTGCCAGCCCCTGGCGCTCCTGGCGCCGGGCGCGCTGCGTGTCGCGCCCGAGGACCATCGCGTCGAGCTCCTTTTGCAGCTCGGCGATGCGGTCGCGGATCTTGCGCCGGTCGAGCTCGCCGTGGGACTCGCCGCCGCTGCGGCCGCCGGTGCCGCTGCGCGCGCGGTCCTTCGGCCCGGCGAGCTTGGCGGCTTCGCGCATGCGCGGCGCCATGTAGCCGAGGCGCGCGATCTCGACCTGCGCGCGCGCGGCGCGCGAGCGCGCGTGGCGGTGGAAGATCTCGAGGATCACCATGGCGCGGTCCATCACCTCGCAGCCGGCTTCCTTCTCCAGGTTGTGCGCCTGCGAGGGGGAGATGTCGTGGTCGACGAGAATCAACTCGGCGCGCTCGAGCTGGACCTGGTCGTGAAGTTCCTTGCGCTTGCCGGTCCCGAGGTACCCCGCCGAGTCGAAGCTGGCGCGCTTCTGCGTGAACGTGCCGACCACCTCGAAGCCCAGCGTCTTGGCGAGCTGGCGCAGCTCGGTCAGCGAGGCCTCGAACTCGACGTCGCTCGCGCCGGGCAACTGCACGGCCGCCACGAGGGCGCGCCTGGTCAAGCCCGTGCCGCCCAGGAAAACAACTCCCGGAACACCGCGTCGCGGATTTCCTGCCGCGACAGCACCAGGTCGTGCAGGCCGCCCGGGAAGGCGAGCACCGTCGCCTCGCGCCCGAGCGTGCGGCCCCAGCGCGCGATGTGGCGCCAGTCGAGCACGATGTCGGCTTCGTCCGAATGCATGATCAGCACGGGGCAATCAATGGTGAGGCCCGAATGTACCTTGGCTTGCGCGGCGAGGATCGCCCCGATCCAGCCGAAGTAGGCCGGAAAACCGTACAGCGGCTTCAGCTTCAGGTCGAAGTCCCACTCGCCGCCGAACTCGCGGTGGATGCTGCGCACATACTCGGGACGGATCGCCTTCGGGTCGTTGAGGAACGGGAACGCGTGCCCGGCCAGCGCGGCCAAGCCGAGCTGCGCGCGCTTGAACGGCGTCGCGTTCCAGTCGAAGAACGGGCTGTTGAGCCACAGCGCCCTCACCTGCTCCCTGCGCTCGCCCAGGCCCGCATAGAGCGTGCAGACCAGTCCGCCGGTCGAATGACCCGCCAGCAGCACCGGCGCGCCGATCTCCTCCAGCGCGCGCGTGATGTCGGCGTGGTACTCGGCGACGTCCTTGCAGAAGCACGGATGCTGGTGCGCCAGGAGCGAGCGCCCGTGTTTCCTCAGGTCGAGGGCGTAGAACGCATAACCCTCGGCGGCGAAGCGCTCGGCCATGTGGCGCTGGAAGAAATAGTCCACGAAGCCGTGCACGTAGAGCACCGCGCCGCGCGGCGCATCCCCCGCGGGCAGGCGCACGAGCGTCGCCACCAGACGGCCGTCGTAGTCGTGCGCAAACTCGAGCGTCCTCGACTCGAATCCGGGCAGCAGCTTGTCGGGGGTCCAGTCACTCATGCCGCGATAGTGCCCAGGAAACGTGCTCGCGCACCAGCGCCGAGGGATGGTCGGCGCGCGCGCGCAGCGCCGCGACCACCTGCGGCGAGCCCGGCGCGTTGCCCAGGCCGACCGCCAGGTTGCGCAGCCAGCGCTCGTAGCCGATGCGCCGGATCGGCGAACCCGCCATGCGTTGGTCGAACTGCGCCTCGGTCCAGGCGAACAATTCGACCAGGCTGGCGCGATCCAGGCCGTTGCGCACCGCGAAATCCGGCTCGGCACTGGGCCGGGCGAACGAGTTCCACGGGCACACCGCCTGGCAGTCGTCGCAGCCGTAGACGCGGTTGCCGATGAGCGCCCGCAGCTCCTCGGGGATGCAGCCTTTCAGCTCGATGGTCAGGTAGGAGATGCAGCGCCTCGCGTCGAGCTGGTAGGGCCCGCGGATCGCCTGCGTCGGGCAGACGTCGATGCACCGGGTGCAGGTCCCGCAGTGCTCGCCCGCCGCGGCGTCCACGGGCAGCGGCAGGCTGGTGTAGACCTCGCCCAGGAAGAACCACGAGCCTGCCTCGCGCGACAGCAGCAGCGTGTGCTTGCCGCGCCAGCCGATGCCCGCCTTGGCCGCCAGCTCCACCTCCATCACCGGTGCCGAGTCCGTGAACACGCGGTGGCCGAAGGCGCCGGCGTCCGCTGCGATCCTGTCGCAGAGCTTCTGCAGGCGGCCGCGCAGGACCTTGTGGTAGTCGCGCCCGCGGGCATAGCGCGCGATGCAGGCGCGCTTGGGGTCCGCGCCATCCTCCGCGCGCGCCGGCAGGTAATCCATGCGGCAGGAAATCACGCGCAGCGTGCCGGGCACCAGCGCGGCCGGGCGCGCGCGGAGCGCGCCGTGGCGCGCCATATAATCCATCTCGCCGTGCCAGCCCTTGCCGAGCCACTCGCCGAGCCGGTCCTCCGCGGCGGCGAGATCGGTGTCCGCGATCCCCACCGCCTGGAAACCGAGCTCGCTGCCCCATTGCTTGATTCGCGCTGCCAGCGCGCCGTAATCCATGGCGGCAGAGTCTAGCCTCGAGCTCGCCGATGAAGCGGCCACGCTGCGCCTGGGGGCCGCCCTGGCGGTCGGCGTCGGGCCCGGCCGGACGTTATTCCTCTCCGGGGAGCTGGGCACCGGCAAGACCACCCTGGTGCGCGGCCTGCTGCGGGCCCTGGGCCACGCCGGGCGCGTCAAGAGCCCCAGCTATCCTCTGGTTGAACTTTATGTCGTTTCAAGCTTACACTTGTATCACTTTGATTTTTATCGGTTCAAGAACGAGGCGGAATGGCGGGATTCAGGCTTCCGGGAATACTTCAACGCGCAGACGGCCTGTATCGTCGAATGGCCGGAGCGCGCGGGAGGCTTGTTGCCACCGCCGAGCCTTGCGATCCGCCTGGAGATCGCCGGGGCGGGACGCCGCGCGTGGCTGAGTTCACCCTCTCCCGCCGGCGCGGATTGGCTGCAGCGGGCGCTGCAGCAGTACTCCTCTGCGGCGTAGCGGCGGCGCGGGCCGACGTCGTCGCCACCCGCATCTGGCCGGCGCGCGACTACACGCGCGTCACCTTCGAAACGCGCAACGAGCTGAAGTACGCGCTGTTCGCCGTCAAGGACCCGGCTCGCCTGGTGCTCGACCTGGACGGCGTGGACGCCGGCCCGGTGCTGAACGAGCTGCAGCACAAGGTGGCCGCCGGCGATCCCTACATCGCCAGCCTGCGCGTGGCGCTCAACCGCCCGGGCGTGACCCGGGTGGTCCTCGACCTGAAGGCCGAGGTGAAGCCGCAGGTGTTCACGCTCAAGCCGATCGCGGACTACGGCCACCGGCTGGTGCTCGACCTGTACCCGGTGGTGGCGCCGGATGCGCTCGCCGCGCTGCTCGAGCTCGACGGCAAGATCATCGGCAGTAGGCCGGAGACGGTTCCGGCGAAGGACCCGTGGGCCGCCAAGCCCCGGGTGGCGCGCCTCGCCACCATCGTCATCGACGCCGGGCACGGCGGCGAGGACCCGGGCGCGCGCGGCCGCCGCGGCAGCCACGAGAAGGACATCACGCTGCTGATCGCGCGGCGCCTCAAGGGCCTGATCGACGCCGAGCCGGAGATGCGCGCCCTGCTGACGCGCGACGGCGACTACTACCTGCCGCTCAATGCGCGCGTCGAGAAGGCGCGCAAGGTGAAGGCGGACCTGTTCGTCTCGGTGCACGCCGACGCCTTCATCCGGCCGAACGCGCGCGGCTCCTCGGTGTTCACGCTGTCGCAACGGCCCACCTCCGAGGCGGCGCGCTGGCTGGCGAAGCAGGAAAACGATTCGGACCTGGTCGGCGGCGTGAACCTGGACGGCAAGGACCGCTTCCTGCAGCAGACGCTGCTCGACCTGTCGCAGACTGCGACCACCGACCACAGCCGCCGGCTCGGCGGAGCGGTGCTCGCCGAGCTGGGCCAGGTCAACACGCTGCACAAGGCGCGCGTCGAGCAGGCCGGCTTCGCGGTGCTGAAGGCGCCCGACGTGCCGTCGATCCTGGTGGAGACGGCGTTCATCTCCAACCCGGAAGAGGAAAAGCGCCTCAACGACCAGGCCTACCAGGACAAGCTGGCGCGCGCCATCCTCACCGGCATCAAGCGCTACTTCGCCAAGAATCCGCCGCGGCCGCAGGGACCGCTCGCCCTGCGCTAGGCGCGCGAACGCCTCGCGCGCAGGTACGCCAGCGCCATCGGCGCGACCGACACGGCGACGACCCCCACGATCACCGCGCCGAGGTTTTCCTTCACCGCCGGAATGTTGCCGAACCAGTAGCCGGCGAGGCACAGCGACACCACCCACAGCAGCGCGCCCGCCACGCTGAAGGCGAGGAAACGCGCGTAGGGCATGGCGCCGACGCCCGCCACGAAGGGCACGTAGGTGCGCACGATCGGCACGAAGCGCGCGATCACGATCGCCTTGCCGCCGTGGCGCTCGTAGAAGGCGTGCGTGCGCTCGAGGTGCCGGCGGCTGAACCAGCGCGATGTCCCGGCGCGGAACACTTTCGGCCCGGCCCACCGGCCGATCCAGTAGTTCACGTTGTCGCCGCACAGCGCGGCGGCAACCAGCGTGCCGATCACCAGCGCGATGTCCATCGCGCCCGCCGC
>JBGPPD010000107.1:0-9683 GCA_041488375.1 Gammaproteobacteria bacterium
AGCAGGCCGTCCTTCTTGAACATCTCGCGCACGCCGCGCAGCGCCTGGCGCAGCCGGTTCTCGTTCTCGATCAACGCGATCCTGACGTGGTCGTCGCCGTAGTCGCCGAAGCCGATGCCCGGCGACACCGCGATCTTCGCCTGGTCCATCAGCCGCTTGGTGAACTCGATGGAGCCCATCTTCGCGTAGTTGTCGGGGATCTTCGCCCATACGTACATCGAAGCCTTCGGGTTCTCCACCATCCAGCCGATGTCGTGCAGTCCCTTGACCATGACGTCGCGGCGGCGCTGGTAGTTCTGCCGGATCTCCTCGACGCAGTCCTGCGGCCCGTCCAGCGCCACGATCGAGGCCACCTGGATCGGCGTGAAGCTGCCGTAGTCGTGGTAGCTCTTGATGCGCGCCAGCGCGCTCACCAGTTCCCGGTTGCCGACCATGAAGCCGATGCGCCAGCCGGCCATGTTGTAGCTCTTGGACATGGTGAAGAATTCCACCGCCACGTCGCGCGCGCCGGGCACCTGCATGATCGAGGGCGCGTGGTAGCCATCGTACACGATGTCGGCGTAGGCCAGGTCGTGCACCAGCATGATGTCGTGCTCGCGCGCCAGCGCCACGATGCGCTCGAAGAACTCCAGTTCCACGCACATCGCCGTCGGATTCGACGGAAAGCCGAGGATCAGCATCTTGGGCTTCGGCGTCAGTTCGCGGATCGCGCGCTGCACTTCGGCGATGAAATCCACGCCCGGGGTCATGCGCACCGAGCGGATGTCGGCGCCGGCGATGATCGCGCCGTAGATGTGGATCGGGTAGGAGGGATTGGGCACCAGCACCGTGTCGCCGCGGTCCAGCGTCGCCAGCATCAGGTGCGCGAGGCCCTCCTTGGAGCCGATGGTGACGATGGCCTCGCTGTCCGGGTCGAACTCGATGCCGTAGCGGCGCCGGTACCAGTCGCAGATCGCCTTGCGCAGGCGCGGGATGCCCTTGGACATCGAGTAGCCGTGCGTGTCCTGGCGCTGCGCGGCTTCGACCAGCTTGTCGACGATGTGCTTGGGCGTCGGCCCGTCGGGGTTGCCCATCGACAGGTCGATGATGTCCTCGCCGCGGCGCCGCGCCGCCATCTTCAGCTCGTTGGTGATGTTGAAGACGTACGGCGGAAGGCGCTTGATCCTTGAAAACTCTCGCATTGTAGAATTCTAGCAGTGAAACTCCACGCCTCGGCCCTGTCCCCGCTGCACAGCTTCACCGGTTACGGCGCGGGCTATGTGCTGGTGAACGGGGTGCGCCACGAGGCGAGCCTGATCGTGCTGCCGGAGCGCATCGAGCCCTGGGCCGTGGCGCGTTTCGCCGACCTGGCCGAGGAGCATTTCGACTTCCTCGCCGGGCTGCAGCCCGAGGTGGTGCTGCTCGGCACCGGCGGCCGGCTGCGCTTCCCGCCTCCGCGCCTCACCGCGCCGCTCACGCGCGCAGGCATCGGCCTCGAAGTGATGGATCTGCAGGCCGCCTGCCGCACCTACAACATCCTCGCGGCCGAGCAGCGCACCGTGGCCGCGGCGCTGCTGTTCGAGTGAGCGGCGCTCCGCCGCGCGCGGCGCTCGCCGCCTTGCTGCTCGCGCTGGCGCTCGCCTGGTTCGGCGGGCTGGGCGCGCGCAAGCTGCTGAAGGCCGACGAGGGCCGCTACGGCGAGATCCCGCGCGAGATGGTGGCCAGCGGCGACTGGCTCACGCCGCGCCTGAACGGCTTCAAGTACTTCGAGAAGCCGCCGCTGCAGTACTGGGCGACGGCCGCCGCCTACGCCGCGTTCGGCGTCGCCGAGTGGACCGCGCGCCTGTGGACCGCGCTCACCGGCTTCCTCGGCGTGCTGCTGGCCTACACCACCGGCCGGCGCCTGCTGGGCGGCGCGGGCGGCCTGTGCGCTGCGGCGGTGCTGGCCGGCAGCGCTCTGTATGTGCTCGCCGGCCACGTGCTCAGCCTGGACATGGGCGTGTCGCTGTTCCTCTCGCTCGCGGTGTGCGCGTTCCTGTTCGCCCAACTCGACGGCACCCCCGAGCGCGAGCGGCGCCGCTGGATGCTCGCGGCCTGGGCGGCGATGGCTGGCGCGCTGCTGTCCAAGGGCCTGATCGGCATCGTGCTGCCCGCGGGCGCCGTGCTCGGCTATGCCGCCTGGCAGCGCGACGCGGCGCTGCTGCGCCGGCTGTACGTCGTCCCGGGCCTGGCGCTGTTCCTCGCCATCGCGGCGCCGTGGTTCATCGCGGTGTCCGCCGCCAACGCCGAGTTCGCGCGCTTTTTCTTCGTGCACGAGCACTTCGAGCGATTCCTCACCACGCAGCACCACCGTGCGGGACCGCTGTGGTACTTCGTCCCGGTGCTGTTCGCGGGTGCGATGCCCTGGGCGCTGTCGCTGCCCGGTGCGCTGTGGCAGGCGGCGCGCGGCGCGGTGCCCGGGCGCTTTCAGCCGCTGCGCTTCCTGCTCCTCTGGTGCGCCGTGGTGTTCGTGTTCTTCTCCGCCTCCAGCTCCAAGCTGCCGGCCTACCTCCTGCCCGTGTTCCCCGCGCTGGCGGTGCTGATCGCGGCGCAACTCGCGCAGGCCTCGCGCCGCCTGCTCCTCGCCCAGGCGGCCCTTGCCGCGCTCCTCGGCGCCGGCGTGGTCGCCGCGGCGGCCGCGGGCGCGGTGGCGAGCCTGCCCGCGCCGTACCGTCCCTGGCTGATCGCCGCCGGCGGGACGCTCGCCGCGTTCGCGCTGGCCGCGGCCTGGCTCGCCGGGCAGGGCCGCGCCCTCGCCTCGGTGCTCGCGCTCGCCGCGGGCGGGCTCGGCTTCGCGCAACTCGCGCTCCTGGGCTACGGCAGCCTGTCGCCGCAATATTCCGCGTATCATGCGGTCGAACCGGCCCGGCCCGGGCTAAGTGCCGATGCGCCCTTCTACGCCGTTCGCCGATACGACCACTCGCTGCCGTTCTACCTGCGCAGGACCGTGACCATGGTGGCCGTCTCCGACGAGCTGGCGATCGCGATGGGCTGGGAGCCGGGCAAGGCTCTCGCCGGCGTCGGCGAGTTCGCCGCGGCCTGGCGCCGCGACCCGGCCGCCTGCGCCGCCTTCGCCCCCGACGAGTTCGCGGCCATCCGCGCCGAGCACGGGCTCGAAGCCCGCGTGCTGGCCGAAAGCCCGCGCTACCTGATCGCCTGCAAGCCGTGAGCCCGCTCAGCTTCTCGCTGATCCTGGCGGGCGTGCTGCTCAATGCCGCGGCGCAGTTGCTGCTCAAGGCCGGCACCAATGCCGTGGGCCATTTCGAGTTCTCCGCCGGCAACATCGTCCCGGTGGGCCTGCGGCTCGCCCTCGAGCCGTTCATCCTGGGCGGGGTCGCGTGCTACGTGGTCAGCCTGGTGGTGTGGATCATGGCGCTGTCGCGCGTCGAGGTCAGCATCGCCTACCCGATGCTGTCCATCGGCTACGTGATCAACGCGGTGGCCGCCTGGTACCTGTTCGGCGAATCGCTCACCGCGCTGCGCCTCGCCGGCATCGGCTTCATCGTGGTCGGCGTGTTCCTGGTCGCGCGCAGTTGATGGACCCGCTGCCCTTCACGCGCCCGTCGATCGACGAAGCGACCATCGCCGGGGTGGCCGAGGTGCTGCGCTCGGGCTGGATCACCTCGGGGCCGCAGGTGCGCGCCTTCGAGACGGCGCTGCAGCGCCATTGCGCCGGGCGCCCGGTGCGCGCCTTCTGCTCGGGCACCGCCGCGCTCGAAGTGGGCCTGCGCCTCGCCGGCGTGGGGCCCGGGCACGAGGTGATCACCACGCCGCTGTCCTGGGTCGCCACCGCCAACGTCGTGCTGGAGGTCGGCGCGCGCCCGGTGTTCGTGGACGTGGATCCGCGCACGCGCAACATCGACCTCGACCTCGCCGAAGCGGCGGTCACGCCCGCAACCCGCGCGCTGATCCCCGTGGACCTTGCCGGGCTGCCGGTGGACCGCGACCGGCTCAACGAGCTCGCGCGGCGCCGCAAGCTGCGGGTGGTCGAGGACGCCGCGCAGTCCTTCGGCGCGAGCTGGCACGGACGCGCGCTCGGCAGCTTCGGGGACTTCGTCGCCTTCAGCTTCCATGCCAACAAGAACGTGACCACCGGCGAAGGCGGCGCGCTGGTGCTGCCCGACGAGGCGCTCGCCCTGCCCTGCGAGAAGCTGCGCCTGCAGGGCGTGGCGCGCTCGGGCGAGGACGGCATGGAGGTGGACGTGCTCGGCGGCAAGTGGAACCTGACCGACATCGCCGCGCGCATCGGCCTGGGCCAGCTCGGGCGGCTGGGCGAATTCACCGCGCGCCGCCGCGCGCTCGCGCGCAGCTACTTCGAGCGCTGGGACCGCGCGCTCGGCTGCGAGCTGCCGGTCGAGGACTTCGAGAACTCCAACTGGCACATGTTCCAGGTGGTACTGCCGCCGCGCTCGCCGCGCGCGGCCTTCATCGCGCGCATGCGCGAGCAGGGCATCGCGGTCGGCGTGCACTACCCGGCCATGCACCTGTTCGCGCTGTACCGCGCGCTCGGCTGGCGCGAGGGCCAGTTTCCGCAGGCCGAGCGCATCGGCCGCTCGATCGCCACCCTGCCGCTGTTTCCCGCCATGGCGGACAACGACGTGGACCGCGTGTGCGACGCGGCGCGCAAGGCGCTGGCATGAGCGCGCCGCGCGTTTCCGTCGTCGTCCCCGTGTACAACGAGGAGGATGCGCTGGCGGCCCTGTTCACCCGCCTTTACCCGGCGCTGGACGCGCTCGGCCGGCCCTACGAGCTGCTGCTGGTGGATGACGGCAGCCGCGACCGCTCGCCGCAGCTGCTGCGCGAGCAGTTCGAGCGCCGCCCCGATGTGACGCGGGTGCTGCTGCTGGCGGGCAACTTCGGCCAGCACATGGCGATCCTGGCGGGCTTCGAGCGCGCGCGCGGCGAAGTCGTGGTGACGCTCGACGCCGACCTGCAGAACCCGCCCGAGGAGATCGCGCGGCTGCTGGCGAAATTCGACGAGGGCCACGACTACGTCGGCTCCTACCGGCGCACGCGCGAGGACAACGCGTTCCGGCGCCTCGCCTCGCGCCTGATGAACCTGTTGCGCGAGCGCATCACCGACATCCGCATGACCGACCAGGGCTGCATGCTGCGCGCCTACGGCCGCGACGTGGTGCAGGCGATCAACGCCTGCCGCGAGGCGAGCACTTTCATCCCGGCGCTCGCCTACACCTTCGCGCGCCACCCGGCCGAAGTCGAGGTGGCGCACGAGGCGCGCGTGGCGGGGCGCTCGAAGTATTCCCTGTACCGCCTGCTGCGGCTGAATTTCGACCTGGTCACCGGCTTCTCGCTGCTGCCGCTGCAGCTGTTCTCGCTGCTCGGCATGCTGGTGGCGATCGCCTCCGTGCTGCTGTACCTCGTGGTGCTGAGTGCGCGCCTGCTCGCCGGCGGCTCCTGGTCGTCGCTTTGGGAGGCGCTCTGGGACCGCGACGTGCTGGTGTTCTTCCTCCTGGGCATCGTGCTCTTCGGGCTCGGCCTGGTGGGCGAATACGTCGGGCGCATCTACGAGCAGGTGCGCGGCCGGCCGCGCTACCTGGTCGGCGCGGTGCTGGAGCGCCGCGATTGACCAGCGCCGCGGTGTTCGCCTACCACGACGTAGGCGTGCGCTGCCTGCAGGTGCTGCTCGACGCGGGTGTCGAAGTCCGGCTGGTGGTCACGCACGCCGATGACCCCGCGGAGCGCGTGTGGTTCGCGAGCGTCGCCGAGCTCGCCTGCCGCCGCGGACTCGAGACGCTGCTCGATCCGGCGCCGGCCGAGCTCGAGCAGCGCGTGCGCCAGGCCGCGCCGGACTTCATCTTTTCCTTCTACTACCGGCGCATGCTGCCCGGCGCCGTGCTCGCCCTGGCGCCGCGCGGCGCCTACAACATGCACGGCTCGCTGCTGCCGAGGTACCGCGGCCGCGCCCCGGTGAACTGGGCGGTGCTGCTCGGCGACGCGCAAACCGGCGCGACGCTGCACGAGATGGTGGCCAAGCCCGACGCCGGGCGCATCGTCGACCAGCAGGCGGTGCCGATCGGCCCCGACGAGCTGGCGGTGGAGGTTTTCCGCAAAGTCACGGCTGCCGCCGAAACGGTCCTGCGCCGCAGCCTGCCCGGGCTGATCGCGGGCACCGCCGAGCTGCGCGCGCAGGATCTCGCGCGCGGCAGCTACCACGGCGCGCGCCGGCCCGAGGACGGCCGCATCGACTGGTCGAGGAGCGCCACCGAGATCCACAACCTGGTGCGCGCCGTCGCCCCGCCGTTTCCGGGCGCGTTCTGCGAGGACGGCGCGCGCCGGCGCATGATCCTGCGCACGCGACTGGAGCCCGGGCGGCACGCGCGCCCCGGCCGCCTCGGGCCCTACCGCGAGGGCGACGCGTGGTTCGCCGACTGCGGCGATGGTAGAGTGCTGCGCCTGCTCGAAACCGACCCCCCGACATGAAACGCATCCTGATCCTCGGCGTCAACGGCTTCATCGGCCACCACCTGTCGCGCCGCATCCTGGCGACGACCGACTGGGAGGTCTACGGCATGGACATGCAGGCCGACCGCATCGAGGAGCTGCTCGGCGACAAGCGCTTCCGCTTCTTCGAGGGCGACATCACCATCAACAAGGAGTGGATCGAGTACCACATCCGCAAGTGCGATACGGTGGTGCCGCTGGTGGCGATCGCCACGCCGGCCACCTACGTCAAGGACCCGCTGCGCGTGTTCGAGCTGGATTTCGAGGCCAACCTGCCGATCGTGCGCAGCTGCGTGAAGTACGGCAAACGGCTGGTGTTCCCCTCGACCTCCGAGGTCTACGGCATGAGCCGGGACGCCGAGTTCCACCCCTACAAGACCGACCTGGTGCTGGGGCCGATCGACAAGACGCGCTGGATCTATTCCTGCTCCAAGCAGCTGATGGACCGCGTGATCTGGGCCTACGGCGCGCAGCAGGGCCTGCGCTTCACGCTGTTCCGCCCGTTCAACTGGATCGGCGCCGGGCTGGACTCGATTTCCACGGCCAAGGAAGGCAGCTCGCGGGTGGTGACGCAGTTCCTCGGCCACATCGTGCGCGGCGAGGACATCCAACTGGTGGACGGCGGCGCGCAGCGGCGCGCGTTCACCTACATCGACGACGGCATCGACGCGCTGATGAAGATCCTCGACAACCCGGGCGGCGTCGCCGACGGCAAGATCTACAACATCGGCAATCCGGCCAACGTGTGCTCGGTGAAGGAACTGGCGCAGATGATGCTCGAGCTGGCGGCGGGCTTCGCCGAGTACCGCGAGGCGGCGCGCCGCACCAAGCTGGTGGAAACCTCCTCCGGCGCGTACTACGGCAAGGGCTACCAGGACGTGCAGAACCGCAGTCCCAACATCGAGGGCACGCAGGCCGACCTGGGCTGGGCGCCGTCCGTGGGCTTGCGCGACGCGCTCACCCGCATCCTCGAGAGCTACCGCCAGCACGTCGCCGACGCGCGCAGCCTGGTGGAGTGAAGCTCGGGCTCAAGATCGACGTCGATACCTTGCGCGGCAGCCGCGAGGGCGTGCCGCGCCTCGCCGCGGCCCTGCGCGCGCGCGGCGCCAGTGCCACGTTTCTGTTCAGCCTGGGGCCGGACCACACCGGCCGCGCCATCCGGCGCGTGTTCCGCCGCGGCTTCGTCGGCAAGGTGGCGCGCACCTCGGTGCTGGAGCACTACGGCCTGAAGACGCTGCTGTACGGCACCCTGCTGCCCGGCCCCGACATCGGCCGTCGCTGCGCCGCCGAGCTGCGCGCGGCGCGCGAGGCCGGCTTCGAGGTGGGCGTGCACTGCTGGGACCACGTGCGCTGGCAGGACGGCGTGGCCGGCGCGGACGCGGACTGGACACTGCGCGAACTGGATGCGGCCTGCGCGCGCTTCAGGGAAATCTTCGGCGTGGAGGCGCGCGCGCACGGGGCGGCCGGATGGCAGACCAACGCCCACGCGCTGGACTACCTCGACCGGCATGGCTTTGCGTACGCCTCGGACACGCGCGGCAGCGGCCCGTTCCTGCCGGCGATGGGCGGCCGGGTGTTCGCCTGCCCGCAATGGCCGACGACGCTGCCGACGCTGGACGAACTGGTGGGCGTGGACGGGCGTACGCCGCAGGACGCGGTACGCGATGTGCTGGCGCTGACCTCGGCATCCGGCGCGGCGCAGGTGTTCACGGCGCACGCGGAACTGGAAGGCGGCAAGCTCCTGGGCGCGTTCGAAGCGCTGCTCGAGGGCTGGGGACGGCAAGGGCATGCCGTGGTCGCGTTGCGCGAGCTTGCGGCGACGCGCGCAGCGCGCGAGCTGCCGGTGCACCAGGTCGTGTACGGCGCGGTGCCGGGTCGTTCCGGAACGCTGGCATTGCAGGGCCCCGCTGCGTGACGGACGCACTGGGCTGGCGCCGCAAGTTCGCGGTGCTCGTCCCCTCCACCAATACCGTGGTGCAGCCCGAGTTCGACGGCATGCGCCCGCAAGGCGTCACCAACCACATCAGCCGCATCCGCATCCCGAACATGCCGCTGCAGAGCGACGCCGATTTCCGGCTGCTGGTCGAGCGCATCGCGGCCGCGCAGCTGGAAGCGGTGGACAGCGCCATGAGCTGCGAGCCCGACCACGTCGTACTCGGCATTTCCGTGGAAACGTTCTGGGGCGGACGCGAGGCGAGTGCCAAGCTCAAGCAGGAACTCGAGGACCACACCGCGCTCGGGGTGACGATGGGGGCGGAATCCTGCGACGCAGCCTTCGCGCGACTGGGAGTGAAGCGCATCGCCGTGCTCACGCCCTACTTCCCCGTAGGCGACGAGAACGTGAAGCGCTTCTTCGAGGAGTCCGGCTACCGCGTCGCGCGCATCAAGGGGCTGAAATGCGCCTCCCCGGTGCAGATCGCGCACGTGCCGCCGCAAACGCTGCGCTCTGCCGTGGACGCACTGGACGGCGAGGACGTGGACGCGGTGATCCAGGTCGGCACCAACCTCGCCATGGCGCGTCTCGCCGGGGAGATGGAGACCGAGCGCGGCAAGCCGATCCTGGCGATCAACGCCTGCATCTACTGGCACGCGCTGCGCGGCAGCGGCATAGCGGATCGCGTGCCCGGCTGGGGTAGTCTCCTGGACCGGCATTGAGGAGGAAAGGCATGGCCCTGTTCCCCGGCTTCAAGCGCAGGCGCGTCAAGGTTTCCGGCGCCACCATCAACCTGGTGACCAAGGGCGACGGACCGCCGCTGCTGCTGCTGCACGGCTATCCGGAAACCCACGCCATGTGGCACAAGGTTGCGCCGGACCTGGCGCGCGACTACACCGTGGTGTGCGCGGACCTGCGCGGCTACGGCGATTCGTCCAAGCCGAAGGGATTGCCCGACCATTCCAATTACTCGAAGCGGGCGATGGCCAAGGACATGGTTGAAGTCATGAGCGCGCTGGGCCACCGGAGTTTCCACCTGGTGGGTCACGACCGCGGCGCGCGCGTGGCGCACCGGCTGGCGCGCGACCACGGCAGTCGGGTGAAATCGTTGACGGTGCTCGACATCTCGCCCACCTTGAAGATGTACGAGTCGACCGATAAAGCTTTCGCCACCGCCTACTACCACTGGTTCTTCCTGATCCAGAAGCCGCCGCTGCCCGAGAAGCTGCTCGCCGGGCACGTGCCGGGCTACATTCTGGGACGCATCGGG
>JBGPPD010000108.1:0-9672 GCA_041488375.1 Gammaproteobacteria bacterium
CATGCGCACGAGCAGGGCGTCTGGCACCGCGACATCAAGCCGGCCAACATCATCATCATGAAGAACGGCAAGCTGAAGGTCGCCGATTTCGGCATCGCCCGCATCGACTCCTCCAACCTCACCCAGATCGGCGCGATCATGGGTACGCCGGGCTACATGTCGCCGGAGCAGTACGGCGGCGACGCCGTGGACTGGCGCGCCGACATCTTCTCGGCCGGGGTCGTCATGTACCAGCTGCTGACGGGCACGCGCCCGTTCACCGGCGCCGCCGAATCCATCGCCTACAAAATCTGCCACGAGCAGCCGCCGCTGCCCTCGGCAGCGGATCCGGCGCGCTGCAGCACGCAGTTCGACGCAGTGGTGATGTCGGCGCTTGCCAAGAAACCGGAACAGCGCTTCCAGAACGCGCACGCGTTCCGCGATGCGGTGCTCGAGGCGCATGCGGCGCCGGCCAACCCCGCCCTGTCCGAGGAGACGATCCTCAACGAGCCGGTGCGGCCCTCGGCGCAGGCGCCGCTCGAGCCCTCCATGCCGTCGCAACCCTCGCGGCGTTCGCAGCCCTCGCAGCCTGGCGGGTCGGTCCCGGGCGGCCCGCCCGCCGCGCCGACGGTGCCGCCGCCCGGCTGGGAAGCCGCGACGCTCAAGCAGATCGAGCTGCAGCTGATGCGCTACATGGGGCCGGTGGGCAAAGTCATGGCGCGCCGCGGCGCCGCCCAGACCACGGATATCGACAGACTGTACCGCATGCTGGCCGAGAACCTGGCGAATCCGGAGGAGCGCTCCGCATTCCTTGCCGGGCGGGCGCCGGCGCCGGCGCAGGCGGAAGCGGCGCCGGCCGCGGAATCCGGTTTGACCGTGGCCCTCACCGCCGAGGCGGTCGAGCGGGCGACCAAGCGCCTCGCCGCCTACCTCGGCCCGATCGCCAAGGTGGCGGCGAAGAAGGCGGCGGCCCAGGCGGGCAGCCGCCGCCAATTCCACCTGCTGCTCGCCGAGAATCTCGCCGATCCCGGCGAGCGGGCCCGGTTCCTGAAAGAGCTCGGCGTCGAGTAGCGCATGAAGATCGACGTCGAGCGCTTCCGCGTGCGGCCCGGCGATCGCGCCCGGCTCAAGCAGCAGCCCACGCGCGTCGAGCCCTACTACCGCTCGAAGGCCGATTACCAGGCGCGGCTCGCGCAGCACGTCGAGCAGATGAGCGAGCTGCAGAACCTGCTGTATGCGGACGACCGCTACGCGCTGCTGCTCATCTTCCAGGCGATGGACGCGGCGGGCAAGGACAGCTGCATCAAGCACGTCATGTCCGGCGTCAACCCGCAGGGCTGCCAGGTGTACAGCTTCAAGCACCCCAGCCCCGAGGAGCTGGACCACGACTTCCTGTGGCGCACCACGCGCGCCCTGCCCGAGCGCGGGCGCATCGGCATCTTCAACCGCTCCTACTACGAGGAGGTGCTGATCGTGCGCGTGCACCCGGAGATCCTGCGCGCGCAGAAGCTGGCGCAGGGGCCGCTCGACGAGGTGTGGCAGGAGCGCTACCGCTCGATCGCCGGCCTGGAAGCGCACCTGGAGCGCAACGGCACGCGCATCCTCAAGTTCTTCCTGCACGTGTCGAAGAACGAGCAGAGGAAGCGCTTCCTTGCGCGCATCGACGAGCCGGACAAGAACTGGAAGTTCAGCAGCCAGGACGTCGAGGAACGCAAGTACTGGAAGGACTACATGCGCGCCTACGAAGCCTGCCTGCAGGCCACCAGCACCAAGCGCTCGCCCTGGTACGTGGTGCCCGCCGACGACAAGGCCAACGCGCGGCTCATCGTCTCGCGCGTCATCGTCGAGACGCTGAAGAAGCTCGACATGGCCTATCCGCAGCCCGGCGGCGGACGGCGCCGCGAGCTCGCCGCGCTGCGCAAGCTGCTGGCGAAATAGCCTTGCGCAGCGGCGTCGCTAGGCGAGCGCCGCGTACGCCGCCTTCTCGTAGGCCGTGAACAAGGCGAGCGATTTTTCGTCCACGAACGGCAGCAGCTGCAGCATGAGCAGCCCGGCAATGCCCTTCTTCGGGTCGATCCAGAAATAAGTGTTGGCGAGCCCCGCCCAGGCGAGGCTGCCCGCGCTGCGGCCGGTGGGCGCGGTCTCCTCGTTGATCATGAAGCTCAGTCCCCAGGTTTTCGGGACGCCGGCGAAGAACTCCGCGTCGCGCGACAGGACCGGGTTCTGCGTGGGCAGCCTGCGCACGCGCAGGCCGCCCATCGCGTTGCGCGACATCAGCGCTACGGTCCGCGCCTGCAGTATCCGGTTGCCGTTGCCCGTGCCGTGGTTCAGGACCATGCGCAGGAAGCGCTGGTAGTCGCTCGCCGTCGAATACAGGCCGCCGCCGCCGGGCTCGAACTCCGGTTCCTGCGCCACCTCGAAATCGGTCACGGCCAGCCTGCCGTCCTCGCCGCGCTGGTGGACCTTCGCCAGGCGCGCGCGCATCCCGGGGGTGATCCTGAACGCGGTGCTGTCCATGCCCAGCGGGCCGGTGACGTTGCGGCCGAGGTACTCACCGAGCCGCATGCCGCTCACGGCCTCGACCATCTTGCCGGCCCAGTCGATGCCGATGCCGTATTCCCAGCGCTCCCCGGGGTCGAAGCACAGCGGCGTGCGCAGCGCCACGTCCTTGCCCGAGCTGGCGCGCGGCAGGTTCATGGCCTTCACGTAGCGCGCCATGTCCGGGTTCCAGGCGTCGTAGGTGAAACCGGAGGTATGCGTGAGCAGGTGGCGCAGCGTGATCGCGGCCCGCGCCGGACGCAGCTGCGGCCGGCCGCCGGGTTCCCAGCCGGTGAGGACCTTGCAGGCGCCCAGTTCCGGGAGGATCTTCGCGGCCGGGTCGTCCAGCCCGATCTTCCCCTGTTCGACCAGCTGCATCGCCGCGACGCCGACCACCGGCTTGGTCATCGAGGCGAGCCACATCACGGTATCCAGGCTCATC
The DNA here is from genome assembly GCA_041488375.1 of Gammaproteobacteria bacterium. Lineage (GTDB taxonomy): Bacteria > Pseudomonadota > Gammaproteobacteria > Burkholderiales > SG8-39 > JAABQT01. Next base: position 2,960 of record JBGPPD010000108.1, read on the forward strand.
GCCGCGCCGTGCCCCAGCACGCGCCGGCCGAACGCCGCTTCGTAGATGGCCCCGTCGCGCGTGGTCGCCGCCGCGACCACCCCGGGCACCTCGCCCGCCTCGACCGCCGCGCGCAACAGCGCGTCGGCGCCCGATTTCAATGCGCCCTTCCGGCGCGTGTCGCGCACCACCGCGCTCTTCATGGCGCCTCGTAAGTGCGTTCGAATTCGGCGATGCGCCCGGCCTGCGTGAGCGTGTAGGCGAGCTCGTCCAGGCCTTCGAGCAGGCACTGCCTGGCGAAAGGCTCGATGTCGAAGCGATGCGCCGCGCCCCCCGGCACGGTCACGCTCTGGCGCTCCAGGTCGATGGCGAGGCGCGCCCCGGGCTCGCGCGCCAGCGACTCGAGGATCCCGGCCACCGTGTCCTCCGGCAGCACCACCGGCAGGAACCCGTTCTTCAGCGCGTTGGAGCGGAAGATGTCGCCGAAGCTCGGCGCGATGGCGGCGCGCAAACCGTAGTCGAAGAGCGCCCACACCGCATGCTCGCGCGAGGAGCCGCAGCCGAAGTTGCGCCCCGCCACCACGATGCGCGCCTCGCCGCGCGCCGCGGCGCCGAGCAGGTGGCGCTGGTCGTGGAACAGCACCTCGCCGAAGTCCTCGCTGCGCGGCCGCTTGAGGAACCTCGCCGGCACGATCTGGTCGGTGTCCACGTTGGCGCGCGGCACGGCGAGCGCGGCCGACTCGAGCTGGCGCAGCGGCTCCATCTCAGGCCCGGTCCACCAGGCGGCGCACGTCGGCGAGCCGGCCGGTGACCGCGGCGGCCGCGCACATCGCGGGGCTCATCAGGTGGGTGCGCGCGCCGGGCCCCTGGCGGCCCTGGAAATTGCGGTTGGTGCTGGAGGCGCAGCGCTGGCCGCCCGCCACCGTGTCGCCGTTGACGCCGATGCAGGACGAGCAGCCGGCGTAGCGCCACTGGAATCCCGCCTCCTTGAAGATGCGGTCCAGCCCCTCGGCCTCGGCTTGCGCCTTCACCAGCCCGGAGCCGGGCACCACCCAGGCCTCCACGCCGAGCGCCACCTTGCGCCCCTTCGCCACCGCGGCGGCGCTGCGCAGGTCTTCGATCCTGCCGTTGGTGCAGGAGCCGATGAACACGCGCTGCACCGGGATGTCGGTGAACGGCGTGCCGGGCGCGAGGCCCATGTAGTCGAGCGCGCGCTGCATCGCCTCGCGCTTTGCCGCATCCGCCGCGCCCGCCGGGTCCGGCACGCGGCCGGTGATCGGCAGCGCGTCCTCGGGGCTGTTGCCCCAGGTGAGCATCGGCGCCACGGCGCCCGCCTCCAGCGACACTTCGCGGTCGAATTTCGCGTCCGCGTCCGAGCGCAGGGCGCGCCAGCGCGCGAGCGCCTGGTCCCACGCGGCGCCGATGGGCGCGCTCGGCCGGCCTTCGAGGTAAGCGTAGGTCGTGTCGTCGGGCGCCACCAGCCCCGAGCGCGCGCCCGCCTCGATCGACATGTTGCACACCGTCAAGCGTCCCTCCATGGACAGCGACGCGATCGCCGGGCCGGCGTATTCGATGGCGTGGCCCACCGCGCCGGCGGCGCCGATCTTCGCGATGATGGCGAGGATCAGGTCCTTGGCGGTGATGCCCGCGGCCAGCGAGCCGTGCACGCTGATGCGCATCGCCCTGGGCTTTTGCTGCCACAGCGCCTGGGTGGCGAGCACGTGCGCCACCTCGGAGGCGCCGATGCCGAAGGCGAGCGCGCCCAGCGCGCCGTGCGTCGAGGTATGGCTGTCGCCGCAGACGATCAGCATGCCGGGCCGGCTCATGCCCTGTTCCGGGCCGACCACGTGGACGATTCCCTGGCGCGCGTCGCTGATATCGAAGCGCGCGATGCCCGCGGCGCCGGTGTTGCGCGTCAGCGCCTCGGCGACGCGCCGGTTGGCCGCGTCGGGCATGGCGGCCGGATCGCGGCTGTGGGTGGGCACGTAGTGGTCCGGCACGGCGAAGGCGCGCTGCGGCGCGCGCGGCTTGAGCCCGCGCTGGCGCAGCATCTCGAAGGCGGGCCCGGAGCCGTCCTGCAGATAGTGCCGGTCGACGTAGAGCAGCGTCTGGCCGTCGTCGCGCTCGACGATGCGGTGGCGCGACCAGATCTTGTCCAGCAGGGTGCTCACTCGCCTACTCTACCAAGACCGCGCAGGCCTTCGCGGGGCCCGCGAAAATTCTATACGCTTGCGAAACAGCGGCGTTCGCTGCGCACCCCACGGCGCACAATCACGCAGGAGGGATCGATGGCAAAAGCAAAGAGCAGCGCCTACCGGGCCGGGCTGAAAGTGCGCCGCCGGTGGCTGGGCAAGGCGTACGTGGACAAGGCGTTCCGCGAGGCGGACGACTTCAGCATCGACCTGCAGCACTACGTCACCGAGCACGGCTGGGGCGCGAGCTGGGCGCGCGGCGTGCTGCCGCTGAAGACGCGCTCGATCATGAACCTGGCGATGATCTCGGCGCTCAACCGCCCGCACGAGCTGGAGATCCACCTGCGCGCGGCGCTCCGCAACGGCATCACCAAGGCCGAGATCAAGGAGATCTTCATCCAGGTCGCCACCTACGCCGGCGCGCCGGCGGCGGTGGACAGCTTCCGCATCGCCAAGAGGATCCTTGCCGAGAAGCGCTAGAGCGGCATGAGGCGGGTATTCCACGGCTGGAAGATGGTGGCCGCCGGCAGCGGCATCCAGTTCCTGCAATCCTGCCTGCTGCTGCAGTCCTTCGGCACCTACGTCGCGGTGCTGCGCGACGACCGCGGCTGGTCGAAGACCGAGCTCTCCTTCGCCGCGGCGCTGCAGCAGATGGAAGCCGCGATCCTCGGCCCGCTGCTCGGCTGGTTCATCGACCGCTTCGGCGCGCAATGGGTGATCCGCACCGGGGTGGTGGTGCTCGGCTGCGGCTTCATGCTGCTCAGCCGGATCGAGACCCTGTTCGGCTTCTACTGCGCGTTCGTCGTCGTGGCGCTCGGCTCGAGCTTCTGCGGGTTCATGCCGCTCAACATCTCGCTGATCTACTGGTTCGAGCGAAAACGCGCGCGCGCGCTGTCCACCCTGGGCCTCGGCCTGGCGCTCGGCGGCATCGCCGTGCCGCTGGTGGCCTGGTTCATCGCCACCTACGGCTGGCGCGCCAGCGCCTTCGGCTCCGGCGTGCTGATCCTCCTCGCCGGCCTGCCGCTGTCCTTCGTGATCCGCGGCCGGCCGCACCTGTACGGCGAGTTCGTGGACGGCGAGCCGCTGCCGGCCACCCCGAGCAGGATGCAGGCGCTGCGCGAGAAGGCCGCCACGCGCGACTTCACCGCGCGCGAGGCGCTGCGCACGCCGGCGTTCTGGCTGCTCTCGCTCGGCCACGGCTTCGCCCTGTTCGTGGTCACCGCGGTCAACGTGCACGCCATCACGCACCTGAAGGAGGGACTCGGCTACCCGGTGCAAACGGCCGCGCTGTTCATCATGCTGATGACGATGGCGCAGATCGGCGGCATCGCCATCGGCGCGCTGACCGGCGACCGGTTCGACAAGCGCCTGATCTGCGCCGTGTGCATGCTGATGCACATGAGCGGGCTGCTGTGCCTCGCCTACGCGGCCAACGTGGCGATGGTGGTGGCCTTCGCGCTGCTGCACGGCACGGCCTGGGGCCTGCGCGGGCCGTTCATGCAGGCGATCCGCGCCGAATACTTCGGCGTCAGCGCGATCGGCATGATCCTCGGGCTGTCGTTCATGATCCTGGTGGTGGGGCAGATCGGCGGGCCGATGATCGCGGGCTTCCTGGCGGACCTGACGGGCAACTACCGCGCCGGGTTCACCACGCTCGCGCTGCTCGCCGGACTGGGCTCGACGTTCTTCCTGTTGGCGAAGAAACCGCCGCGGCCCGCGGCCTGAGGGGTAAGACCCTATGCATCGCCGCATCCTGATCGTCGCTCTCGCCATGCTGGCCGTTGCCGGAAGCGCCTTCGCGGGTGACGAAATGCCGGCCTCGCTGACCGGCGCCAGGGGCGACCCGGTGCGCGGCCGGACGCTGGTCGCCAACCGCCGGGTGGGGCTGTGCCTGCTGTGCCACAGCGGGCCGTTTCCCGAGGAGCGCTTCCAGGGCGACCTGGCGCCCGACCTGAGGAGCGCGGCGCGGCTGACCGAGGGGCAGATCCGGCAGCGCATCGTCGATCCCAGCCAGGCCAAGGCGGACAGCATCATGCCGGCGTATTACCGCACCGAGGGCCTGACGCGCGTGGCCCCCGGGCTGCGGGGCAAAACGCTCCTCAGCGCGGAACAAATCGAGGATATCGTTGCCTACCTGCTGACGCTCAAATGACCACCCGCCGACAATTCCTGCTGCTCGCCGGCGGCGCCGCCGTGAGCGCCGCCGTCCAGGCCGAGCTGCCGCCCGAGATCGCCGCGCAGCGCCACGCGGCGCTGCAGGAGGCGGTGCGCAAGGTCACCGGCGGCGCGCCCGTGCGCACCGGCCGGGTGAAGCTCGACATCCCGGCGCTGATCGACAACGGCAATTCGGTCGCGCTGTCGGTGGAGGTGGACAGCCCGATGACGGAGGCCGAGCACGTCAAGGCGATCCACGTGTTCACCGAGAAGAATCCGCAGCCCTACATCATCAACGCGCACCTCGGGCCGCGCGCCGGCCGCGGCCGCATCACCACGCGCGCGCGCATCGCCGACAGCGGCAGCGTGCTCGCGCTCGCGCAGTTGAGCGACGGCTCGTTCTGGTCCGACAGCGTCAGCGTGGTGGTGACGCTGTCGGCCTGCTCGGAAGACGGGTTGACCTAGATGGCGCGCGTGGTGGTCAACGTCCCGAAGCAGGCGCGGCGCGGCGAGATCCTCGAGATCCGCACGCTCGCCGGGCACAACATGGAGACCGGCTTTCGCCGCAAGGCGGGCGGCGAGCTGATCCCGCGCGACATCATCACGCGCTTCAGCTGCCGCTACAACGGCGTCGAGGTGTTCAGCGCCGAGCTGCACCCGGCGATCGCGGCCAACCCGCTGATCGCCTTCAGCACCATCGCCACCGAGAGCGGCACGCTGGAATTCCTGTGGACCGGCGACAACGGCTACCGCGCCACGGTCGCGGCCCAGATCACCGTCGCTTGAGCGTCCGCGCCTTCCTGGGGGGCCTGCTGCTCGCCGCCGGTTGCGCGGCGAGCGCCGGGGGGCCGCCCGCCGAGCGCCGCTCGGGCTACCTGGACATGGGGCGCGAGACGCGCGCCATGCAGGATGACGACACGGTCAACCCGGCGACGCTGTGGGTGCTTGACGGCGAGGCGCTGTGGCAGCGCAAGGCGGGCGCGGCGGCGCGCTCCTGCGCCGATTGCCACCAGGACGCGCGCGTCAGCATGCGCGGCGTGGCCGCGCGCCATCCCGCCTACGACGCGGCCACCGGCAAGGTCGTCAACCTCGAGCAGCGCATCAACGCCTGCCGCGTGGGGCAGCAGCAAGCCCCGCCGCTCGCCTACGAGAGCCGCGAGCTGCTGGCGCTCACCGCCTACGTCGCGCGCCAGTCGCGCGGCATGCCGATCGCCATCGAGGCGAGCGAGCGCACCAGAGCTTTCCTCGAGGCCGGCCGCGCCACGTTCATGCGCCGCGAGGGACAGCTCAACCTCGCCTGCGCCCAGTGCCACGAGGAGCGCGCGGGCCGCCGCGTGGGGGGCAGCGTGATCCCGCAGGGCCACCCGACCGCCTACCCGATCTACCGCCTGGAATGGCAGGGCCTGGGCTCGCTGCACCGGCGGCTGCGCAATTGCATGATCGGCGTGCGCGCCGAGCCCTACGCGCTCGGCGCGCCGGAGTACGTCGAGCTCGAGATGTTCCTGATGTGGCGCGCGCGCGGCATGCCGCTGGAGTCGCCGGGCGTCAGGCCCTGATGCGCTGCACCTTCTCCTTGGCGAACGCGCCCGACTGGAAGTCGTCGATCGCCTGCTCGATTTCCTCGCGCGTGTTCATCACGAAGGGACCGTACTGCACCATCGGCTCGCGGATCGGTTTGCCGGCGAGCAAGAGCACGCGCGCGCCCTTCTCGCCCGCCTTGACCCGCACCTGGTCGCCGTCGGACAGCAAGCCGGCGGCGCGGTGCGCGAGAGGTTTTTCGTCCTCGCCCACCGCGGCCTCGCCCTCGTAGGCGTAGAGGAAGGCGTTGTGGCCCGCGGGCAGCGGCGCTTCGAACACCGCGCGCGGCTCGAGGTGGATGTCGAAGTAGCGCGCCTCGGTCGTGAGGCCCTGCACCGGGCCGGCAGTGTCGCCCAGCGTGCCGGCGATGACCTTCACCTTCACGCCTTCTTTGGGCTGCGCCCAGGGAATCGACGCCGCCGGGATGTCGCGGTAGGCGGCGGGCTTCATCTTCTCCTTCGCCGGCAGGTTGAGCCAGAGCTGGAAGCCGCGCATGCGGCCCTCGGTCTGCTGCGGCATCTCGGAATGGATGATGCCGCGCGCAGCGGTCATCCACTGCACGTCGCCGGGCCCCAGGTCGCCGGTGTTGCCGCCCGAGTCCTGGTGCTGCAGGTGGCCGTCGAGCATGTAGGTCACCGTCTCGAAGCCGCGGTGCGGGTGCGAGGGGAAGCCGGCGAGGTAGTCCTCCGGGTCGTCCGAATAGAACTCGTCCAGCATCAGGAACGGGTCGTGGCGCGCGAGCTGGCTCGCGCCGAGGCTGCGGCGCAGCTTGACGCCCGCGCCGTCGGAGGCCGGGATGGAGGGGATCAC
>JBGPPD010000109.1:0-9671 GCA_041488375.1 Gammaproteobacteria bacterium
CTCCAGGTCGCCTTCGAGGCGCCCGCAGCGCCGCAGCGAGAAGAAGAGATAGTTGAGCGTCAGGCAGCAGACGTCGTCGGCCGCCTCGCCGTATTCGCCGCGCGAGCGGTCGAGCACGCTGAAGTCCGCACCTTCGCGAAACAGGATGTTCCAGGGGTGGAAGTCGCCGTGCACCTGCCGCAGGCGGTGCGCCCGGGGCTTCAGAGTCCAGCGCCACTCGAGGCAGCGCCGCTCGATCTCGCGCAGCATCGCCGCGGGCACCGGGCCATCCGCGGGATAGGCGTCGACCACGCCGAAGATGCACTCGCCGTGGCCGAGCAGCTCGCGCACGCGGCGCACGTAGAGGCCAGGGTCCGTGCCGGGCAGGCGATGGATGGCGACGAGGTAATCGCACAGGGCGTCGGCGCGCTCGACATCGAGCGCGCGCACTTTGCTCCCGCCGCGCAGCCGCAGCAGGTCGTCGGCATACTCGCGCCCCTCGATGAACTCGGCCAGCATGAACAGCTCCTCGGCGCTGCCGAGGGGCACCAACTCGCCGCTCGCGCGCACCGCGCCCACGTCGAGCGAGGCGACGTGGCGCGGCAGCTTGCCGAATGCGTCGTGGGCCCACAGCAGCGACTGCGCGCGGTCGGCCATGTGCTCGTGGCCGAAGGGGCCCGGGCGCACGCTTTCCACCACCGCGCGGCGCGGGGCGCCGTCCATCTCGTAGTCCACGCGCAGCGGGATGCCGTAGCCGTATCCCTTGTCGCCCTGCCGTCCGCCGCCGAGCGGCGTCACTCGCACCGCGCGCACGGGCCGGCCGTGGACGGCGCCCAGGTACGCGGTGAGAGCGTTCGCGTTGAAACGGGACGGCACGTTGCTAAGGCGTTTGCAGCCGGCGCCGCGCGCCGGCCTCCTGCTCGCGCCCGCGACTCAGGGCAAGCGCCACGGCGCCAAGCTCGCCGGCGAGCACGCGCAGCACGTCGTCCAGCGTCACCACGCCGAACAGGCTGCCGTCCGCCGTGACCACCGGCAGGCGGCGCACGCCGCTCTCGCTCATCGCCTTCACGGTTTCGGCGAGGCCTTCGTCTGCGCGCGCCACCTGCGGTTGCGCCGACATGACATCGCCGACGCGGATGCCCTCCGGGCGCGCGCCCGCCACCGCCACCACCGCGACCACGATGTCGCGGTCGGTGATCACGCCCACCGGGCGCGTCACGCCGCCCTTGCGCTCGGTGACCACCAGCGCTCCCACGTGCGCGTCGCGCATCAGCAGCGCCGCCTCGCGCAGGCTGGCGCCCGGCTCGATCACCGCCACCGTGCGGCTGCAGAATTCGCTGACTTTCATCGCTTGGCTCCCTTCGGGGTCGGCGCCGCCGCCGGTTCGAGATGGCGAGTAAACCACTCCGCGGCGAGGCGCGCCACTTGCTCCAGCGTGCCGGGTTCCTCGAACAGGTGCGTGGCCCCCGGCACGATGGCCAGGTGCTTGACGCAGCCGAGCGCCGCATAGGCCTGCTCGTTCAGCTCGATGACACCAGTGTCCTCGCCGCCGACGATGAGCAGCGTCGGCGCCTTGACCTTGCGCAGCGCGGCGTGCGAAGCAAGATCCGGCCGGCCGCCGCGCGACACCACCGCGCGAATCGCCTCCGGCATCGCCGCCGCCACCTCGAGCGCGGCAGCGGCGCCGGTGCTGGCGCCGAACAGCCCGACCGGCAAGTCCTTCGTTTGCGGCTCGCGCGCGAGCGAGCGGGCAGCGTCGGCCAGGCGCTGCGTCAGCAGCCCGATGTCGAAACGCGTGCGGTAAGTCTCGTCCTCCTCGGGGGTGAGCAGGTCGATGAGCAGCGTGCCGAGGCGCGCCTCGCGCAGCTGCGCGGCGACGTACTTGTTGCGCGGCGAATGGCGGCTCGAGCCGCTGCCGTGGGCGAACAGCACCACGCCGGCGGCGCGTTGCGGGACGATCAGGTCGGCGCCGTTCATTGCAGCAGCTTCACCACTTCCTCGTCCTCCACCTGCGGAAACGAGTCGTAGAACTGGCTCACGGCGTGGAATTCGCGCGGCGTCGCGAGGCACACCACCTCGTCGGCATAGGGACGCACCTTCTCCAGGCTGTCGGGCGCGGCCACCGGCACCGCGCAGATGAGGCGCGCGGGCTTTCTCGCGCGCACGGCGTGCAGCGCCGCGATCATGGTCGCGCCGGTGGCGAGGCCGTCGTCCACCACGATGGCGACGCGCCCCGCCGCGTCGTGCGGCGGCCGCTGGGGCGTGTACTGCGCGCGGCGGCGGCGCAGGGTTTCGAGCTGCCGCTCCTTCTCCCCACGCAGGTAGGCCTCGTCCGCGCCTACGCTGAGCGCGTAGTCCGCGACGTAGGTCCAGCCGCTCTCGTCGATCGCGCCGACCGCCAGCTCCGGGCTATCGGGCGCGCGCAGCTTGCGCACCAGCACGATGTCCAGCTCGCCGCCGAGTTCGGCGGCGAGGACGCGGCCCATCGGCACCGCGCCGCGCGGGATCGCCAGCACCAGCGGATTCTTTCCCCGGTGGGCGCTCAGCGCCCTGGCGAGCTGCCCGGCGGCGTCGGCGCGATCGCGGAACCTCATGCGCGGCTCAGCGCGTCCAGCTCACGCGCAGCAGGTTGTCGGACTTGTTGTAGTGGAATTCCATGCGGCCGCGGTAGGCCTTGCGCAGCGCTTCGCCGATGCCGCGCGCGAGATGCGCGTCGGTGGTGGTCACCAGCAACCCGCCCGCCGCCGGCTCGATGTTCATGATGCGCTGCAGGGGATGGTCGAGCTTCTCCGCCGCCTCGCAATGCCGCACCCGCGCCACGATCTCGTCGCGGTGCGCCGCCAGGAAGGGGCCAGTGAGCGTCACGTATCCCGCCGGGAAGCGGTCGCGGATGCGCTTGCACGCCGGGCAGCGCACCACATGCGCGGCCGCCGGCGGCGCGCCCCAGTGCCAGCGCCCGCGATGCCAGACCGCGCCGCAATCCTCGCAGCGCGCCGGCTCCGGGAGCTTTTTCCTGGTCTTGTAGGTATCGTGCACCAGCTCGTCCAGGAGCTGCTCACGCCGTAACATGCGGAAACCGCCGCGTTCGCTTTTCATGGCGCTAAGTTACGTCATGACTTGCGCGAAGCTTTGACCTTGGTCAAACGAGCGGCCTGCCGGCCCCCTACGCTGAACGCCACAAGGAGATTCGACATGGCATTGACGCCCCCGCAAGTGCAGGAACTGCGCAGACGCATCCTGGAGCGCCGCCGCCAGCTTGCCGCCGAGCTGCGCGGCGACGCCGCCCGCGCGCGCGAGGAGCCGTACGGCGCGCTGGCCGGCGCCACCCACGACACCGGTGACGAGTCCGTCGCCGACCTGCTCGCCGACCTGGGCCAGGCGGAGCTCAACCGCGACCTGGCGGAGCTGCGCGACCTGGAAGCCGCGCGGCTGCGGCTCGCCGGGGGCAGCTACGGCAAGTGCATCGACTGCGGTGCCGAGATCGCCTTCGAGCGGCTGCGCGCCAGCCCGGGCGCGGCGCGCTGCGTCGCCTGCCAGACGCGGTACGAAAAGACCCACGCCGGGCCCGGCACGCGGGCCCTCTAGAGCGCGGCGCGGTCCACCGCGTCCGCGAGCGCGCGCAGCGCCGGGGAAATCTCGACCGCCGGCGCGGGCAGCCGTTCGAGCTCTCGCAGGCAATGCGCGCGCGACACGGCGAGGCCGGGCAACGCGAGGCGCCGGCCGGCGCGCATCGCCGGCACGACCAGCGGCTCACCCGGCTGGGCGTCGCCTTCCACGCTGACCACGTCGCGCGCCAAGCGCCCGTTCGCACCGTAGCTGCGCCAGACCTGCTTGCGCCCGGGCCACGTCGCCTTGCCGGTGGAGCGCTTGCGCCGCGGCCGGCCCGCGTATTCCTGCAGCTTGTAGACCGCGTCGAGGTAGGGCGCGTCGGCGGAGGTGGTGAGGCTCGTGCCCACGCCGAAGCTGTCGATCGGCGCGCCGGCGTCGACGAGCGCCGCCACGCGCGCCTCGTCCAGGTTGCCGCTCGCGAAAATGATCGCGCCGCTGTGGCCGGCCTCGTCCAGGATGCGACGCACCTTGCGCGACAGGTCGTCCAGGTCGCCGCTGTCCAGGCGCACGCCCTTCAGCCGCCCGGGGGTCGCGGCCGCGCGACGCGCGCCTTCCACGGTGTCGTAGGTGTCGACGAGCAGCACCGTGTTGTCCGGGAACGCCGCGGCGAAATGCTCGAAGGCCGCGGCCTCGCTGTCGTGCGCCTGCACGAAGGAGTGCGCCATGGTGCCGAACACCGGGATGCCGAAGCGCGGTGCGGCGAACGCCGTGGCGGTGCCGTCGAAGCCGGCGAGGTACGCGGCGCGCGCCGCCAGCAGCCCGGCTTCCGCGCCGTGCGCGCGGCGCAGCCCGAAATCGATCAGGCCCTTGCCGCGCGCGGCGAGCCGGATGCGGGCGGCCTTCGAGGCCACCACGGTCTGGAAGTGCACCAGGTTGAGCAGGCGCGTCTCGACGAGTTGGGCCTCGGGCATCGGCGCGGTGACGCGCAGGATGGGTTCGTCCGGAAAGAACAGCGTCCCCTCCGGCATGGCGTGCACGTCGCCGGTGAAGCGCCAGCCGGCGAGCCGCGCCGCGAACCCCGGGCGGAACAGGCGCGAGCCCTCGATCCAGTCGAGCTCCTCGGGGCCGAAGCGCAGTTGCTCCAGCAGCTCGAGCGCCTGCTCGAGCCCCGCCGCGACGAGGAATTCGCGGCCCGGCGGCAGCTTGCGCACGAAGAGCTCGAATACCGCCGTCTGCGTCATCCCCTGCTCGTAGTAGGCCTGCAGCATGGTGAGCTGGTACAGGTCGGTGAGCAGCGGGCTGCTGAGGGGGTTCACCGAAGCACTCTAGGAGCGGCGGCATGGGGGCCATTTGACGCAGGTCAACGGCATCCGGGTAGGCGGCGGCACACTCGGGACCCATGACCCCCCCGCTGTCCGCCGAAGCGCTGCGACGGCGCTGCGACCCGGCGCAGTTCGACTTCGCCAGCACCGCCGAGCTGGCGGACCTGGAGGCGGCGCTCGGGCAGGGGCGGGCCCAGGGCGCGATCGAATTCGGCGTCGGCATGCGCCAGGAGGGCTACAACCTGTTCGCCATGGGCCCGGAAGGCCTCGGGCGCCGCACCTTCGTGCGCCGCCACCTGGAGGCGCGGGCCAAGGCGCTGCCGCCGCCCTCGGACTGGTGCTACGTGTTCAATTTCAAGACGCCGCACAAGCCGCGCGCGCTGCGCCTGCCGGCCGGCCGCGCGCCGGCGCTGCGCGACAGCATGGCGCGCCTGGTGGAGGAGCTGCGCGCCGCGGTGCCGGCGGCGTTCGAGACCGACGAGTATCGCAACCGCCGCCAGCAGATCGAGGCCGAGTTCGGCGAGCGCCAGGAGAGCGTGCTGCAGGACTTCGGCGAGCGCGCCCGGGCGCAGCACATCGCGCTGATCCGCACGCCGACCGGCTTCGGCTTCGGCCCGATGTCCGGCGACGCGGTGATGGAGCCCGAGGAGTACCGCAAGCTGCCCGCGGCCGAGCAGAAGCGGCTCGAGGAGCTGGTCACCAAGCTGCAGGAGGAGCTCGAGCGCGTGCTGCACGACCTGCCGAAATGGCGCCGCGAGTCGATGCGCAAGCTGCGCGAGCTGAACCGCGAGGTGACGCGCGCCACGGTGAACAGCACCATCGACGAGGTGAAGGCCGAGTACCGGGCCCTGTCCGGGGTGCAGGAGTACCTCGCCGAGGTGCAGGAGGACATGCTGGAAAACGCCGAGGCGTTCCGCGCCTCGAAGGAAGGCGAGCCGGTGACGCTGTTCGGCGTCCCGATGGCGCGCGCCGACGCGCCGGAGGCGACGCTGCGCCGCTACGTGGTGAACATCCTCATCGAGCACGCGGGCGCGCAGGGCGCGCCCATCGTGTTCGAGGACATCCCCAGCCACGACGCGCTGGTGGGGCGCATCGAGCACATCGCGCAGATGGGCGCCCTGGTGACCGACTTCACGCTCATCAAGGCGGGCGCCCTGCACCGCGCCAACGGCGGCTACCTGGTGCTCGACGCCTTGAAGCTCCTCGGCCAGCCCTTCGCCTGGGACGCGTTGAAGCGCGCGTTGCGCTCGCGCGAGATCCGCACGCAGTCCCTCGGCCAGACGCTGAGCCTGATCAGCACGGTATCGCTGGAGCCCGAGCCGATCCCGCTGGAGGTGAAAGTGGTGCTGGTGGGCCAGCGGCTGCTCTACTACCTGCTGCACGCCTACGACCCGGAATTCGCCGCGCTGTTCAAGGTGGCCGTCGACTTCGAGGAGGACATGCCGCGCGGGCCGCAGAACGACCTGCTGTACGCGCGCGTCGTCGCGGCCCTCGCCCGCAAGGAGGGCCTGCGCCCTCTGGAGCGCGCGGCGGTGGCGCGCGTCATCGAGCAGGGCTCGCGCGACGCCGGCGACGCCGAGAAGCTGTCGGTGGGCATGCAGGCGCTGGTGGACCTGCTGCGCGAGGCGGACTACTGGGCGGCGAAGGCGGGCCGCGCCGCCACCTCGGCGACCGACGTGCAGCGCGCCGTGGATGCGCAGGTCGAGCGCGTGGACCGCGTGCGCCACCGGCTGCTGGAGAACGTGCTGCGCGGCGGTCAGCTCATCGACACCGCCGGCGAACGCGCGGGCCAGGTCAACGGCCTCGCGGTGGCGCAGCTCGGCGGCTTCGCCTTCGGCATGCCGCAGCGCATCACCGCGCGCGTGCGCCTGGGCGGCGGCGGCGTGGTGGACATCGAGCGCGAATCCGAGCTCGGCGGCCCGATCCATTCCAAGGGCGTGCTGATCCTGGCGGGCTACCTGTCCGGGCGCTACGCGCCCGGCAGGCCGTTGTCGCTCTCGGCGAGCCTGGTGTTCGAGCAGAACTACGGCGGCATCGAGGGCGACAGCGCGTCCTCGGCCGAGCTCTACGCGCTGCTGTCCTCGCTCGCCGATGCGCCCGTGCGCCAGTCGCTCGCGGTCACCGGCTCGGTCAACCAGCACGGCGACGTGCAGGCGATCGGCGGCGTCAACGAGAAGATCGAGGGTTTCTTCGACCTGTGCCAGGCGCGGGGGCTGACCGGCGGCCAGGGCGTGCTGATCCCGCGGGCCAACGTGCAGCACCTCATGCTGCGCGAGGACCTGGTGGCCGCCGTCGCGCGGGGGAAGTTCGCGGTGCACGCGGTGGGCACGGTGGACGAAGGCATCGAGCTGCTCACCGGCGTGCCGGCGCCCGAAATCCACGCGCGCGTCGAGGCGCGCCTGGCGGAGTTCGCCGAGCGGGCGCGCACCTTCGCCACCGGCGTCGGCGGCAAGCCATGGCGCAAGCCGAAGAAGAAGTGAGGATCGCGAGGATCATCGCCTGCTTCGTGCCGGGCGGCGCCGGCTCGCCCGCGGCGGTCGCGCGCCTGGCGCAGGAGATGCAGGCGGAGCTGCTCGGCCTGTTCGTCGAGGACGTCGAGCTGCTGCGCTTCGCCGCGCTGCCCTTCGCGGCGGAGGTCGGCTTTCCTTCGGCCGCGCGGCGCACACTCGATGTGGCGGCGATGGAGCGCCAACTTCGTACGCAAGCGGCTGCCCTGCGGCAGGCGCTCGCCGTCGCGCTCGATCCCACCGCGGTCAGCTGGTCGTTCCGCGTCGCGCGCGCCTCTCCGGAGAGTGCGCTGGAAGCGGCGCTGGCCGAGGGCTACGCGCCCGCGCTGATCATCCCGCCGCGCGGCAACCCGCGCGCCGAGCGGCGCGTGCTGCGCCGGCCCGAAGTGAGCGAGGAGGCGCTGCGCGCGCTGCTGCGCTCGGCGCGGCCGGTGCTGATCCTGCCGGCGTGATGCGCGCCTGCTCGCCCCACAGGGGCCAAGCGTGCACTCAAAGGCGAACAGTCACTCGCAGGAAGGTGGCGGGTATTGAAGTGCTGCCGTCAGTGCCCTTGTTCTGTGCTTTCGCCAGCTCCAACAGCTGGTTGTAGAGGTCTTCGGAAGTTCCGCTCTTTTGAGCCGCTTCGAATGCGTTCATGGTCGGGCCATAGAATCGCCTGAATAGATCGATGACCTGCGTCGGGCTCTTGTCGGGCGCTATGAAGGAATACGTGTCCTTGACCATGGATATCTTCTCCTTGGGCACGCCGGCCTGACCAAATCGGTCGAAGATATGGGTATCCACACCCCACGTCATCGGGCTGACGAAGCCTGCCGGGGGTGGAGGCATGAACGATGCGCTGATCTTCAGCAGCTGCGACACGAATGACGTTGGATCGTTCGGGATCCAGTTGCCCATCACAATACGACCCCCCGGCCTTGTGACCCGGACCATCTCCTTGGCGACGTCGAAGGGCTTGGGAGCGAACATGGCGCCGAAGACAGAGAGGCTGAAATCAAACGAATGGTCGCTGACCCCTTGCAGGCTGCAGGCATCTCCTTCCTGAAAGGTCAGTCGGTCGAGACCCGCCTTCGCGGCCCGTTTGTTTCCAGCGTCAACGAGGTTCTTGGCAATGTCGATGCCAACAACTTCAGCCCCCAAACGGGCCAGTGGAACCGCCGTAGTGCCGTCTCCGCAGCCGAGGTCCATGACCCGCAGCGGCGGCGTTATCGCGAGAGACTTGACGACTGCTTCACCGGACTGACGCATCAAGGCGGCAATCTCGGTAAAGTCGCCCTTCTCCCATAACGCTTTGTTTGGATTCATGAGAACTCCTTCCTCCTATGGTGTACCGGCATTGGGAACCTTCGAGGTGTACTGGGTGACAAATTAGTTGATTGTCGGTGGTTTGCAAACCGCCATAGTGAAACAGCCGCCGTCATCCTCCTGTCTCCGCAGGCTCTTCGCGCGCCAGCCAGCGCCTCAGTTCGGCGAGCGGCCGCGCGTTGAGCACGTCCTTTTTCTCCAGCCAGCCGCGCCGCGCCTGCCCCACGCCGCAACGCAGCACCCCGAAGCCGTCCACGCCGTGCGCGTCCGAGCCGATGGCGACCAGCACGCCCTCGTCCTTCGCCATGCGGCAATGCACGTCGTTGAGATCCAGCCGGTCCGGATGCGCGTTGAGCTCCAATGCAGCGCCGCGGCGTTTCGCCTGGCGCATGACGGCGAGCATGTCGAGCTCACAGGCCTCGCGCTCGCCGATCAGCCGCCCCGTGGGGTGCGCGAGGATCGCGACATGCGGGTTGTCCAGCGCCTTGAGAACGCGTGCGGTCTGCCTCGCGCGGGACAGGCGGAAATTGCCATGCACCGCCGCGACCACCAGGTCGAGCTTGGAGAGAATCGAATCCGGCAGGTCGAGGCTGCCATCCTCCAGGATGTCCACTTCGATGCCCTTCAGCACCGCGACGCCGCGCAGCTCCCGGTTCACTTCGTCGATCTCCGCCATCTGCTTCTCGAGCCGCCGCGGGTCCAGCCCGCGCGCCATCGCCAGGCGCCGCGAATGGTCGGTGATCGCGAGGTATTGCAGGCCGGCCGCCTTCGCCGCGAGCGCCATCTCGCGCACGCTATTGCGCCCGTCGGTGGCGCTGGTGTGCGCGTGCAGGTCGCCGCGCAGGTCCGAGATTTCCAGCAAGCGCGGCAGCTCGCCGCGCCGCGCCGCCTCCAGCTCGCCCTGGTTCTCGCGCAGCTCCGGCTCGATGTAGGGCAGCGCCACCGCGGCGTAGACGGACTCCTCGGTCTCCCCCGCGACGCGCTTCTCCCCCCGCCACACGCCGTACTC
>JBGPPD010000110.1:0-9666 GCA_041488375.1 Gammaproteobacteria bacterium
AACGTCCAGGTGCGCAGCGACACCAGCGGCAGGAGCAGATTGGGCCGCACCGCGCTGTTGAATTCCGCGGACGCGAAGCTGCCGGTGAATGCCGTCATGAGCATCGAGGCGACGAAGAAGCCGATGACGAACTTCGGGAAGCGCCACCAGATCTCGCGCGCGTCCGGCGCCCGCCCGGTCTCCTTCTTCTCCCACACGATGGTCGCAATCGCCGCCCAGACGACCGACCAGATGCCGATCCACAGGTCGCGGCCGATAACCTTCATGAGAACGAACGCCTTGATCGCCACGTCCTCGTTGCCCGCCATCTTGCCGTAGGTGCTCGCGGCGGCGAACCCGGCCGCGTCCGCGAACTCCGAGGTGCCGATCCAGGCGCCGGCGACCCCCGGATGCAGGCCCAAGGCGCGCGAAACGAAGGGCAGCACCAGGATCATGACCAGCGCCCACCCGACGACCAGCGTCACCGAGGTGTAGAGATGCTCCTTCTTCGCGTTGACCGATGCCGCGATCGCCATCGACGCCGAGACGCCGCAAACGGCGCCGCCGACGCCCATCACCGCCGCGAGCCGCCGGTCCAGGCCGAAGGCGCGCGTGGCGACGAAGAAGATCACCAGGCAGGTAATGAGCGAGATGACCGTCGCCTGGGCGATCGCCACCGGTCCGGCAGTCAGCACCAGGGTGATCGGGAAAGTCGCCCCGAACAGCACGATCCCGAGCTTGATGAAATACTCGACGCGAAACCCGCTATCCATCCACTTCGGCAGGCGAAACACGTTGGAGATCACCAGCCCGAGAATCAGCGCGACCAGCGGCGCCTCGAGGTTGAACTTCGCCGCGTTCGCCCAGCCGGCGATCGAGAACATCACGATCGACAACACGTACAGAAAGATGAACGACGGAATGAACTGCCCCGGCGACACGCCCATGATCCAGGTGCTCACGCCGAACAACACGAGCCAGAACAGGAACTGGTAGAGGTACAGGTTCGCGTTCTGCGAGAAGTGCGCGCCGAGCTGGTCCAGGGAACTCCACTTGAGCCCGCCGGGATTGATGGCCAGCGCCTTCAGCACGCCAGTGCTCCCGGCCTGGAACAGCAGGATCGCGGCGATCATCATGCCCAGGCCGAGCCAGACCGCCCACCAGTCTTCCTTCAGGTACAGCTCCTTCCAGCCCATCGGCTTGGGCTGTGCCCCTTCACCGCCTTCGTTCCGCGCCTCCTGAGTCGTCGCCATGACTTGGGCCCTCCCCCGGTCGTTGTAGTTGTCGAGCCCGCGATGTCATATCAGTGATCAGTGTCGGCAGCGCGGAACGCCCCCCTGCGCGAATATCATACGCCCGCACCTTCGCTGCTGTCGTCGAACTCCTTGTCGTTTCGCAGTACCCTTTTTTTGCACTGCAACAGATTCTTACGCCGCGGGAAGCCAGCGCGCGGCCCGCTTCTCCGCGAACGAAGCCAGGCCTTCGGCCGCCTCGGCGCTGCGGCGCTTCGCCGCATGCTGTGCCACGAGCCGGCCAAGAACCTCCTCGTCCACCCCGCCCCACGCGAACTCGAGCGCGACCGCCTTGGTCTGCGCGTTCGCCTCGGGCGCGTTGTGCAGCAGTTGCCCGACGAGGCGCTCCCCGGCGCCTTGCAGCTCGCCCGCCGGCACCACCTCGTGTACCAGGCCGATGCGCCGCGCCTCGTGCGCGCCGAAGCGCTCGCCGGTGAGCGCGTAGCGCCGCACCTGGCGCACGCCGATGGCGTCGGCGAGCTGCGGCAGGATGATGCCGGCCATCAAGCCCCAGCGCGTCTCCGCGATCGAGAACATGGCATCCTCGGCGGCGATCACGACGTCGCACGCGGCGACGATCCCGGTGCCGCCGCCGAAGCAGCCGCCCTGCACGAGCGCCAGCGTCGGCACCGGAATCGCGTTGAGCCGGTGCACCGCCATGGCGGTGGCTCTTGAAACGCGCTCGTTCTCCTCGGCCGGCTGCGACGCGACGCGCCGGATCCAGTTCAGGTCGGCGCCCGCCTGGAAGTGCCTGCCCGCGCCGCGCAGCACCACGACGCGCAGGCCGGGATGCGCCCCGAGCTCGTCCATCGCTTGGTGCAGACCCTGGATGAGCGCTTCGTCGTAGGCATTGTTCACTTCGGGCCGGTTGAGCGTCACCGTGGCGACGCCTCGCGGGTCGACGTTCCTCAGTACGGCTGCCTGGCTCATGGGCTCTCCCTGTTCTGTCGGCCTGCGGTTGTCGGCGATAATCGCGCTGCTTGCTGCGACAGGACTTTAACAATCACACGCCGATGATGCAGCAGTATCTGCGCATCAAGGCGGAGCATTCCGACATCCTGCTTTTTTACCGGATGGGGGACTTCTACGAGCTGTTCTACGACGACGCCGAGCGCGCCTCGCGCCTGCTCGATCTGACCCTGACGGCGCGCGGCCAGTCTGCCGGCGCGCCGGTGAAGATGGCCGGCGTGCCGGCGCACTCCGTGGAGCAGTACCTGGCCAAGCTGGTCAGGCTCGGCGAATCAGTGGCGATCTGCGAGCAGGTCGGGGACGTCGCCACGGCCAAGGGCCCGGTCGAGCGGCAGGTCACGCGCATCG
This sequence comes from Gammaproteobacteria bacterium, assembly GCA_041488375.1. Lineage (GTDB taxonomy): Bacteria > Pseudomonadota > Gammaproteobacteria > Burkholderiales > SG8-39 > JAABQT01. Next base: position 2,589 of record JBGPPD010000110.1, read on the forward strand.
TCACGCCGGGCACGCTCACCGACCCGGAACTGCTGGAGGACAAGGCCGACAATGTCCTCCTGGCGCTGACGGCGGACAAATCCACCGTCGGCCTCGCCTGGCTGTCGCTCGCCAGCGGCGAGCTGCGCGTCGCCGAAATCGCGCCGCAGGCGCTGGCCAACGAATTGCGCCGCGTCGGCCCGGCGGAAATCCTCGCCGCCGAGGACGTGGAACTCCCCGGCTACTTCCTCACGCGCCTCGCCGCCTGGCAGTTCGACGTCGAATCCGGGAAGAAGAGGCTGCTCGCGCAACTCGGGGCGGCCAGCCTCGCCGGCTACGGCGTGGAGGATTTCAGCCTCGCCATCGGCGCCTGCGGCGCCCTGCTCGACTACGCGAAGAAGACGCAGGGACAGGCGCTGGCGCATGTCAACGCGATATCCGCCGAGCGCGCTGCCGAGTACCTGCGCATGGACGCCGCCACCCGGCGCAACCTGGAGCTCACGGAGACCCTGCGCGGCGAGCCGGCGCCGACACTGTTTTCGCAATTGGACCGCTGCGCCAGCGGCATGGGCAGCCGGCTGCTGCGCCACTGGCTGCACCATCCGCTGCGAGACAGGACTGCGGTGGCCAGGCGCCATGACGCCGTTGCAGTCCTCCACAGCCGAACGGATGCGATCCACGCCGTGCTGCGCCGCTTCGCCGACGTGGAGCGCATCACCGCGCGCATCGCGTTGAAGAACGCACGGCCAAGGGATTTGTCAGGATTGAGGGACAGTGTCGGGCTATTGCCCGACCTGCGAAAGGCGATCCCGCCGGAGGGCGAACTGCTTCGCCAACTACAAGAGGGTCTGGCGACGCCCGGGGCTTGTCTCGACCTGCTGCGCCGCGCGGTGGCGCCGGAGCCTTCCGCCATGCTGCGCGACGGCGGCGTCATCGCCCAAGGCTACTCGGCGGAACTGGACGAGCTGCGCAACCTGCAATCGGGCGCGGGACAGTACCTGGTGGAGCTGGAGGCGCGCGAGCGCGAGCGCACCGGCATCCCGAACTTGCGCGTGGCCTACAACCACGTGCACGGCTACTACATCGAGATCACGAATGCGCACGCGGACAAGGTGCCCCCCGACTATCGTCGCCGGCAGACGCTGAAGAACGCCGAGCGCTACCTCACGCCCGAGCTCAAGGTGTTCGAGGACAAGGCGCTGTCGGCGCGCGACCGCGCGCTGGCGCTGGAGAAATCGCTCTACGAAGAACTGCTGGCCGCGCTGTCGGCGCACCTGGTGGAGCTGCAGCGCGTCGCGCGCGCGCTGGCGCAGGTCGACGTGCTGGCCGCTTTCGCGGCCGTTGCCGCAGAGAAAAGCTACTGCAAGCCCGAGTTCGTGGAGGACATCCGCGTCGAGATCGAGGCCGGCCGCCACCCGGTGGTGGAGACCCAGGTCGAGCGCTTCATCGCCAACGGCACGCGGCTCTCGCCCGCGCGGCAGCTGCTCCTCGTCACCGGCCCGAACATGGGCGGCAAGTCCACCTACATGCGCCAGGTGGCCCTGATCGCCCTCCTCGCCCACGTCGGCTCGTTCGTGCCGGCCAAGGCCGCGCGCCTCGGCCCGCTCGACCAGATCTTCACGCGCATCGGCGCGGCCGACGACCTGGCCGGCGGGCGCTCGACCTTCATGGTGGAGATGACCGAGAGCGCCAACATCCTGCACAACGCCACCGCGCACAGCCTGGTGCTGATGGACGAGGTCGGCCGCGGCACCTCCACCTTCGACGGCCTGGCGCTCGCCTGGGCGATCGCGCGGCAGCTGCTGGAGAGAAACAAGGCTTTGACGCTCTTCGCCACGCACTACTTCGAGATGACGCGCATCGCGCAGGAGTACCAGGAAGCCGCCAACGTGCACCTGGACGCCGTAGAGCACAAGGACAGCATCGTGTTCCTGCACGCGGTCGAGGAAGGCCCCGCTTCGCAGAGCTACGGCCTGCAGGTGGCGCAGCTCGCCGGCGTGCCCAAGGCGGTGGTGCAGCGCGCGCGCCGCATCCTGCAGCAGCTGGAGGACGCGAGCCGCGCGGGCGGCGCGCAGGCCGACCTGTTCGCGCGCTCGGGGCCGGCGGAGCCCGAGCCGGCGGCGGACGCCTTGCGCAACGCGCTCGCTCAGGTGAACCCGGACGAGCTCTCGCCGCGCGAAGCGCTCGAGCTGCTCTACCGGTTGAAAAAACTGTAAACGCCATGCGGCTGGCGGACATCGGCGCGAACCTCACGCATGCGTCCTTCCGCGAGGACCTCGACGCGGTGCTGGCGCGTGCGCGCGCCGCGGGCGTGGAGAGCATCGTGGTTACCGGCGCCACGGTCGCGGAGAGCCGGCACGCCGCCGAGCTCGCCGATGCCCACGGGCTCCACGCCACTGCCGGAGTCCATCCGCACCACGCGCGGGAATGCGACGCGGAAACCATCCCAGCATTGCGCGAGCTGGCCAGGCACCCGAGAGTCGTGGCCATCGGCGAGTGCGGCCTGGACTACAACCGCAACTACTCGCCGCACCCGGACCAGGAGAAATGGTTCGTGGCGCAGCTCGAGCTCGCCGCGGAACTCGGCAAGCCGCTGTTCCTGCATTCGCGCGACGCGCACCCGCGCTTTGCCGAGATCCTGCGCAACCTGCGTGTCGGCAAGGCGGTCGCGCACTGCTTCACCGGCGAGGCCGGGGAGCTGCGCGCCTATCTCGACCTGGGCTTGTACATCGGCATCACCGGCTGGATCTGCGACGAGCGCCGCGGCGCGCACCTGCTGGCGCTGGTGAAGGAAATCCCGCAGGACAGGTTGCTGCTGGAGACCGATTCGCCCTACCTGACGCCGCGCGACCTGCGCCCGCAACCCAAGGCGCGGCGCAACGAGCCGGCGCACCTGCCGCATATCCTGCGCGCCGTGGCGCGCGCGCGCGGCGAGCCGCCCGAGGCGCTCGCCGAGGCGACCACGCGCAACGCCAAGTCGTTCTTCGGCATCGCATGAACCTGGCCCACCTGCTGCATGCCGTCGCGCGGCGCCTGCCGCAGGCCGCTGCGATCGCGCTCGGCACGCGCACGGTGGCCACCAACGCGCAGCTCGCGCTGCGCGTGCAAACGCTGGCCGCGGGCATGCTCGGCCGCCACCGCCTCGGCCCCGGCGACCGCGTGGCGCTGGCGATGAAGAACTGCCCGGAGTACTACGAGGTGCTGTTCGCCTGCTGGCACGCGGGGCTCACCGCAGTGCCGATGAACGCCAAGCTGCACCCGAAGGAGTTCGCATACATCCTCGGCAATTGCGGCGCGAAGCTGTGCTTCGCCACACCGGACCTCGCGGGCTCGATCGCGGGCACGGAAGTCCTCGCCACCGGCTCGCGCGAGTACCGGGGGCTCGAGGGCACGCCGGCCGCACCGGCCGAGGTACGGCCGCAGGATGTCGCCTGGCTGTTCTACACCAGCGGCACCACCGGCGTGCCCAAGGGCGCGATGCTGACCCACCGCAACCTGCTGTTCTCCAACCAGGCGTATTTCGCCGACATCGACAAGCTCGCCCCCGGCGATTCGATCCTGCACGCCGCGCCGCTCACCCACGGCTCGGGCCTCTACGGCCTGCCTCACCTGGCCGCCGGCGCGCTCAACGTGATCCCGGAGAGCGGCGGCTTCGAGCCGGAGGAAATCTTCCGCCTGATCGCGGCGCACCGCGGCGTCTCCTTCTTCGCCGCGCCGACCATGCTGGTGCGTCTGCTGGCCAGCCCGGCGGCCGGCGGCGCGGACCTGCGCAACCTGAAGACCATCACCTACGGCGGCGCGCCGATGTACGTCGCCGACTGCGTGCGCGCCATCGAGCTGTTCGGGCCGCGCCTGTACCAGCTGTTCGGCCAGGGCGAGAGCCCGATGACCATCACCGGCCTGCCGCAGTCCGACCACGCCGCGCGCTCGAGGCTCGAGTCCTGCGGCTTCGCGCGCACCGGGGTCGAAGTGAAAGTGTTCGATGACGCCGACCGGGAACTGCCGGCGGGCGAAGTCGGCGAGATCGTCACGCGCTCCGACTGCGTGATGGCCGGCTACTGGGACAATCCCGCCGCCACCGCCCAGGCGCTGCGCGGCGGCTGGCTGCACACCGGCGACCTCGGCAGCCTGGATGAGGCCGGCTACCTCGGCATCCGCGACCGCTCCAAGGACATGATCATCTCGGGCGGCGCGAACATCTACCCGCGGGAGATCGAGGAAGTGCTGCTGCGCCATCCGGCGGTGGCCGAGTGTTCGGTGGTCGGGCGGCCCCATCCCGAATGGGGCGAGGAAGTGGTGGCTTTCGTGGTGCGCTCGGGCGACGTCGATGCGCGGCAACTCGACGAACTGTGCCTGGGGCACATCGCGCGCTTCAAGCGTCCGCGCGACTACCGCTTCGTCGACGCGCTGCCGAAGAACAACACCGGCAAGGTGCTCAAGACCGAGCTGAGAAAAGGCCTCGCCTAATCCTTCGCCGGGCCGCTGGGGGGATCGGACTCGAAGTCGTGCATTTCGATCACCTCGCGCACCTGCCCGTCCGAGGCGATCTGCACCCAGAGGATGCGCAGGTCGCTGCCTTCGCGCCACGGATACTCCCAGACGTCGCGCTGCAGGCGTTCCATGCGCACGGCCTGGTACGGGGGGCCGAGCAGCTCGCGCACTTCCTTCGCCCGCATGCCCTCCTTGACCTTGGCGATGTTCTCGCGCGTGAGGCGCTGCTCGATGCCGCGCAGCACGCCGTCCGCGCCGAGGGTGGCGACGTACATCTCGCGCCCGAAAGGCAGCCGCGAGTAGTAAAGCAGCGTGTCGCCGTTCGCCCGCGGCAGGACCTCGGCGGGCCTGCCCATCGTCGCCTCCACCTCGGCGCGGGTCGCCTTGCCCGCCACCAGGCTCGAGCCGTCGAACGACGCGCAGCCCGCGAGCAACAGAGCCCCTGCGAGCATGCCTGCGAATTTGCTCATTGGCGTCTCCTCATGACTTCCACCAGCTTGGCCGCCGGGTCCACGCGCACCCAGTCCCTGGTGCGGACCAGCCCCTGCGGCTGCGGCGACCAGCCTTCGGTAATGGTGATGCCCGCGAATACCGCGCCCTGCACCATCACCGGGTTGGTCACTCCGAAGATGAACGCTTTGGGCGCGATTTTCTTCCACTTGATGTCGTAAAACGCCCAGCCCGCGGCGATGCCCCCTTTGGCGGTGGGGAAAAAACAGATCTTGTCCCTGAGGCTGGTGCCCTCGAGCTTATGCCCCGGCTTGGTGATGGTGCCGCTCCAGCGGTCCAGGTCGTAGCGCGGCGAAAAACCCTCCTCGGACACCACGGCTTCGCCTTCGACCGCCTCGCCGTAGGCGCGCTCGACAGCGATCTTCACCGCAGCGCCCCGCTGCAGGCGATGTCCACGCAGTCCCGCGTGCGCCGCAGGATGGTGTTGAAACGGTGCGCGCCGATGATGTTCACGATCTTCGCCGAGTTGGACACCAGGTTCTTCCAGCCGTTCGCCGCGCGCATGGCCGAGAGGTTCTGCAGGATGTAGAAGCAAACGCCTTCCAGGATCGTCACGCCGGCCGCTTCCAGCGCGCCCGCGTAGCCCAGCGATCGCGCCTGCGCCAGCACTGCGCCGTTGGTGGTGACGAAGCACTGGGTGCCGTCCTGCACCTTCCTGCCTTCGAACAGGGCGGCGAGCTGCTTCATCTCGAACAGCGACTGCTGCGGACCGGAGAACACCACCAGCCGCGCGTCGCCGCCGCCCAGTCCGTAGGACGCGTAGACGCGATCGATGTCGGCGTCGGTGATCACCACGCGCTCGGGGCTCGCCCGGCCGCCGAGCGCCGCCTCGAGCGAAGGCGCCTCCGGCGTGACGCCGACGAAATGGAACATGCCCATCGAGCCGTAGCTCGCCAGCGCGGCGCCCAGGTGCTTCAACTCGTCGGCGCTCGGGCTGCGGCGGTAGCCGTGGAACACCGGCACCGAGAAATAGCTCTGGTGCGGCTCGCCCACCAGCTTGCCCACCGCACCCCAGTCGGCGAGGTCGTCGAGCGTCGCCCGCAGCTCCACGGCAAAGCTGCCCTTGCGGTGTTCATCCAGGTGAAAGCCGTACTCGGGCGTGCGCCCGGTGACCGCCGCCGCCAGCGCGGCCGGGCCGGATTCGAAGTTGGAACGCGCGCCGAACACGGAATTGGCGTAGATCACGGTGCCGGTATCGCCCCAGGCGACGTGCTCGCCCAGGTGCGGCTGGTAGACAGTCTGGTAGTTGATGCAGGTGTCGGTGGTGACCACGTCCATGCGGCGCAGGGTCGCGATCAGCTCGCGCTCCTTGGCGGCCTCGCCCGCGTCCTGGCCGAGCTTCGCGCAATGCGCGAAATCGAAGCAGCGCGCATTGGTGGTGGTGGCGACCGCGCAGCGGGCGCCGAGACCCGCGGTGTCCTTCAGCCACGCCAGGCCGCCGTCGCCCATCACCTCGATGTCGCCCATCATGTGGACGTTGGTCACCGGCACGAAGCGCTCGGCGCCCCAGAATTCGCCGACCTTGACCTGGTATTCCAGCGCGCGGCGCGCCGCTTCGCCGCGCTCCCCCGCGAGGATCGCGCGCTCCTCCGCGGACAGCCGCACCGCCTACTCGCCCTTGCCCGGATTCGGCGTGAAGTACTTCGCGTACTTATCCGTGACGCCCTTCCAGGCGTCGGCATCGGGCGGCGGCGTGCCCTTGCGCGTGATGTTGGGCCACTTCAGCGAAAAATCCGTGTTCATCTTCAGCCAGCGCTCGGCGCGCGCGTCGGAGTCCGGGATGATCGCCGCGGGCGGGCATTCCGGCTCGCACACGCCGCAGTCGATGCATTCGTCCGGATGGATCACCACCATGTTGTCGCCCTCGTAGAAGCAATCCACGGGGCACACTTCGATGCAGTCCATGTGCTTGCACTTGATGCAATCTTCGGTGACGACGTAGGTCATGTCTTTGCGGCCCGGCGCGTTGCGGAAAACGCGATTATCGCATCAGGCGGACAGGACAATGTCCCAGGCGACCGCAAGGGCATCGGCTTCCATGTCGGGCGCACGCTCGGCCCAGACGCCGGTCAGCGCGCGCTGCGCTTCGCGGTCGAGC
>JBGPPD010000111.1:0-9576 GCA_041488375.1 Gammaproteobacteria bacterium
CGCCTGGACATCAACACCGCCGGCCTGCTGCTGCTCACGGACTCCGGCGAGCTGGCCAATCGGCTGATGCACCCGCGTTACGAAGTCGAGCGCGAGTACGCCGTGCGCGTATTGGGGGCTTTAAGTACGGAAAATCGCACCAAACTACTGTCGGGCGTAGCGCTGGAGGACGGGGTCGGGCGCTTCGATCGACTCGAACCCTCGGGCGGGGCCGAGGGCGCCAATCACTGGTACCGCGTGGTCCTGCGCGAAGGTCGCAACCGCGAGGTGCGGCGGCTGTTCGAGGCGGTCGGCCACAAGGTCAGCCGGCTGCTGCGCGTGCGCTACGGTCCGGTCGAACTGCCACGCGACCTGCGCCCGGGGCGATGGATCGAACTGGACGAAAAAAGCGTCGCGGAGATTGTGAAAACGGCAAAAAGCGGTTAAACTTCAAGCCGTTTCATGTGGATGGGCTTCGGCCCATTTTTTGTTTGTGGCGAGCGCCATTGAAGGCATTCTGGAACCCACCCTCACGGGGCTGGGGTTCGAGCTGGTGGACGCGCAAGTGTCCAACCGGGGCCGTTTTTTGCGCATTTTCATGGACAAACCCGGCGGCATCACGCTGGAGGATTGCGCGGCGGTCAGCCGCCACCTCTCCAGGGTGCTGGAGGTCGAAGGCATCGACTACGACCGGCTGGAGGTGTCTTCGCCGGGCCTGGACCGGCCGCTGCGCAAGCCCGCGGATTTTGCGCGCTTCGCCGGGCAGAAGGTGGACGTCAGGATGCGCCTGGCCGACGCGAGCGGGAGGCGGCGCTACATCGGCCGGCTGAAGGGAATCGAAGGCACCGCGGCGAGCGTCGAGGTGGACGGGGCGGTGGTGGCACTGCAACTGGAGGGCATGGACCGGGCGCGGCTCGTTCCAGAACTGTGAGCGTGGAGCAACGATGAGCCGGGAAATTCTGCTGCTGGTGGACGCGCTGGCGCGCGAAAAGAACGTCAACCGCGACGTGGTTTTCGGCGCGCTGGAGATGGCGCTCGCCTCGGCCACCAAGAAGCGCTTCACCGAGGACGTCGACGTGCGCGTCGCCATCGACCCCAACACCGGTAGCTACGAGGCCTTTCGCCGCTGGAAGGTGGTGCCGGACGACACCCCCGAGTACAACGTCGCGCAGATGACTTCGCTCGAAGAGGCGCAGGAGAAGAAGCCCGACGCCAAGATGGACGACTACCTCGAGGAGCCGATCGAGAACGTGCCGTTCGGCCGCATCGGCGCGCAGACGGCCAAGCAGGTGATCCTGCAGCGCATCCGCGATGCCGAGCGCGAGCAGATCCTCAACGACTTCCTGGCGCGCGGCGACGAGCTGGTGACCGGCTCGGTGAAGCGCATGGAACGGGGCAGCGCGATCGTCGAATCCGGACGACTGGAGGCCCTGTTGCCGCGCGAGAACATGATCCCGAAAGAGAACCTGCGCGTGGGCGACCGCGTGCGCGCCTGGGTGGCGAAGATCGACCGCGGCGCCCGCGGCCCGCAGCTGATCCTGTCGCGCACGGCGCCGCAGTTCATCATGAAGCTGTTCGAGCTGGAAGTGCCGGAAATCGAGGAAAAGCTGCTGGAGATCAAATCGGCGGCGCGCGACCCCGGCGTGCGCGCCAAGATCGCGGTGCACACCAACGACCGCAGGATCGACCCGATCGGCACCTGCGTCGGCATGCGCGGCTCGCGCGTGCAGGCGGTGACGCAGGAACTGGCCGGCGAGCGCGTCGACATCGTGCTGTGGTCGGCGGACCCGGCGCAGTTCGTCATCGGCGCCCTGGCGCCGGCCGAGGTCAGCTCGATCCTGGTGGACGAGGAGAAGCACTCGATGGACGTGGTGGTGGACGAGGAGAACCTCGCCATCGCCATCGGCCGCAGCGGACAGAACGTGCGCCTCGCTTCCGAACTCACCGGCTGGACCATCAACCTGATGACCGAGGAAGAGTCCACCAAGAAGCAGACCGAGGAGTCCACGCGCGTGCGCGAGCTGTTCATGCTGCGGCTGGACGTCGACGAGGAGGTGGCCAACATCCTGATCCAGGAAGGATTCTCCACGCTGGAAGAGATCGCCTACGTGCCGATCCAGGAGATGCTGGAGATCGAGTCCTTCGACGAGAACACGGTGAACGAACTGCGCAGCCGCGCGCGCAACGCGCTGCTGGTACAGGCGATCGCCAGCGAAGAACAGGTGGAAGGCGTGGACCAGAGCCTGCTCAAGCTGGAGGGCATGGACACGCAGCTGGCGGCCAAGCTGGCCGAAGGCGGCGTGAAGACCCGCGACGACCTGGCGGACCTGGCCGTCGACGAGCTCTCGGAGATGACCGGCATCGAGGGCGAGCGCGCCAAGGGGCTGATCATGGCGGCGCGCGCCCACTGGTTCGCGTCCGAAGCGCAGGCCAAGGAGGCCCGGTAACGTGGCCCTGACCAGCGTCTCCCAGTTCGCCAGCGAATTGAAGGTCCCGCCCTCGGTGCTGCTAGAGCAGCTGCGCGCCGCCGGCGTGGACAAGCGCGCGGCCGACGACTCGCTCACCGAAGTGGACAAGTCCCGCCTGCTGGAATACCTGCGCAAGGCGCACGGCTCGGCGGATTCGAAGAACAAGATCACGCTCACGCGCAAGCAGTCGAGCGAGATCATCAAGAAATCCGACACCTCGGGCAAGGCGCGCACCATCCAGGTCGAAGTGCGCAAGAAGCGCGTGTTCGTGAAACGCGACCCCGCCGACCTGGTGGCGGCGGCGAGCGCCGCCGAAATGCCGGAGGAGGCCCCGCCGGCGGTCGCGCCCCCGGCGCCGCCCGCGCCGACGATCGACGCCAGGGAACGCGAGGCGCGCCAGCAGGAAGCGCGCCGCCACGAGCAGCTCTCCGAGCTGCAGGCGGCCGAGCTGCGCGAGAAGCAGGAGCGCGAGCGCCGCGAGGCGGAGCAGAAGACGGCCGCGCGCGAAGCCCAGGCGGTGATCGAGAAGGCGCAGGCGCAGGCACCCGCCGGCGCGCCGGTCGAGGGCACGCTGCACGCGCCGAAGACCGGCGAGGTCAAGGTCGACAAGAAGGCGAAGAAGGCCAAGCCGACCACCACCATGCGCGACGACTCCGTGCGCCGGCGCACCATCAAGACGCGCGGCGACATGGGCGGCGGCGTCGCCGGCTGGCACGCTCGCGGCGGCTCGCGCCATCGCGGCGGCGCGCCAGCGGCGGAGCAGCAGACTTTCAGCCAGCCGACCGAGCCGGTGACGCGCGAGATCGCGGTGCCGGAAACGATCACCGTGGGCGAGCTCGCGCACCGCATGTCGGTCAAGGCGGTGGAGGTGATCAAGGCGCTGATGAAGCTGGGCACCATGGCGACCATCAACCAGGTGCTCGACCAGGAAACGGCCATGATCCTGGTGGAGGAAATGGGCCACAAGGCGAAGGCGGCCAAGCTGGAGGATCCCGAGTCCTACCTCGCGGAGGCCTCGCCCGAAGAAGAAGTCGGCGAGCCGCGTCCTCCCGTGGTCACGGTGATGGGCCACGTCGACCACGGCAAGACTTCGCTGCTCGACTACATCCGGCGCACCAAGGTGGCGGCGGGCGAGGCGGGCGGAATCACCCAGCACATCGGCGCGTACCACGTGCGCACGCCCCGCGGCGTGGTCACGTTCCTCGATACCCCGGGCCACGAAGCCTTCACGGCGATGCGCGCCCGCGGAGCCAAAGTCACCGATCTGGTGATCCTGGTGGTGGCCGCGGACGACGGCGTGATGCCGCAGACCGTGGAGGCCATCAACCATGCCAAGGCGGCCGGCGTGCCGCTGGTGGTGGCGATCAACAAGATCGACAAGGGCGAAGCCGACCAGGAGAAGGTAAAACGGGAGCTGCTGCAGCACGGCGTGGTGCCGGAGGAGTTCGGCGGCGACGCGCCGTTCGTGCCGGTCTCGGCGAAGACCGGGCAGGGCGTGGACGCGCTCCTGGAGCACGTGCTGCTGCAGGCGGAAGTGCTCGAGCTCAAGGCGCCGATCGATGCGCCGGCGCGGGGCGTGGTGATCGAGGCGAGGCTGGACAAGGGCCGCGGCCCGGTGGCCACCGTGCTGGTGCAGTCGGGCACGCTGAAGCGCGGCGACGTGGTGCTGATCGGCCCGGTCTCCGGCCGGGTGCGCGCCATGCTCGACGAGAACGGCCGCCCGGTGGAGTCCGCCGGGCCGTCGATTCCGGTCGAGATCCAGGGCCTGTCGGAAATTCCGAACGCGGGAGAGGAACTGACCACGCTCACCGACGAACGCAAGGCGCGCGAGATCGCGCTGTTCCGCCAGGGCAAGTTCCGCGACGTGAAGCTGGCCAAGCAGCAGGCCTCCAGGCTCGAGAACCTGTTCCAGAACATGGGCGAGGGCGGCCAAAAAGTGCTGTCGCTGGTGATCAAGTCCGACGTGCAGGGCTCGCAGGAGGCGCTGGTGCACGCGCTCACCCGCCTGTCCACCGACGAAGTGAAGGTCGGCGTGGTGCATGCGGGCGTGGGCGGAATCACCGAATCGGACGTCAACCTGGCGATGGCCGCCCGCGCGGTGATCATCGGCTTCAACACGCGCGCGGACGCCACGGCGCGCAAGCTGATCGAGAGCGCCGGCATCGACGTGCGCTACTACAACATCATTTACGAGGCGGTCGACGAGATCAAGGCCGCGCTCTCCGGCATGCTGGCGCCGGAGCAGAAGGAGCAGATCCTCGGCATGGTCGAGGTGCGCCAGGTGTTCCGCATCTCCAAGGTCGGCGCGGTGGCCGGCTGCTACGTGGTCGACGGCCTGGTCAAGCGCAGCGCCCAGGTGCGCGTGCTGCGCGACAACGTGGTGATCCACACCGGCGAGATCGATTCGCTCAAGCGCTTCAAGGACGACGCGCGCGAGGTGAAGGCGGGCTTCGAGTGCGGCATGTCGCTGAAGAACTTCTCGGACCTCAAGGAAGGCGACCAGTTCGAGGTGTTCGAAGTCCTCGAGGTGGCCAGGACGTTGTGAGCGAGGCGAGGGTCCGCTGGTGAGCAGGGGCCGGCCGCAGAAGGTCGCCGACCAGATCCAGCGCGAGCTTGCCGAGGTCATCCGGCGCGAACTGCAGGATCCGCGACTCGCGCTGGTCACGCTGACTTCGGTCGACGCCTCGCCCGACCTGTCGCATGCCATCGTGTACTTCACCTGCCTCGAGCGTGCCCAGGCCGAAGCGGCCGGCAAGGCTTTGCAACGGGCAGCCGGGTTCCTGCGCAGCAGCCTGGCCAAGCGCATCAAGATGTACACCACCCCGGAACTGCGCTTCAAATACGACGAATCGGTGGAGCGGGGTGCGCACTTGTCACAGCTGATCGACAGCGTCCTTCCCAAGCGCTGATGCGCCGGCGCCTGGACGGCGTCCTGCTGCTCGACAAGCCGGTCGGCCTGGGCTCGAATGCGGTGCTGCAGGAGGCCAAGCGCTTGTTCCAGGCGGAGAAGGCCGGCCACGCCGGCACGCTGGACCCCCTCGCTTCGGGCTTGCTGCCCATCCTGTTCGGCGAGGCCACCAAGTTCTCCCAGCTCGCCCTCGATGCCGACAAGGAGTACCTGGCCAGCGCCTGCCTCGGCATCACTACCACGACGGCGGACGCGGAGGGCGAGGTCCTCGAACGCAAACCGGTGGACGTGCCCGCGTCCGCCATCGAACCCGCGCTGGCGCGGCTGCGCGGACCGATCGACCAGGTACCCCCGATGTACTCGGCGCTGAAGCATGCGGGTCAGCCCCTGTATGCCCTCGCCCGGCAAGGGCGCAGCGTCGAGCGCGCCGCGCGCCGCGTGCAGATCCACGAACTGCAGCTGCTGCGGTTCGCGGACGACCGCCTCGACCTGCGGGTCCGCTGCAGCAAGGGCACCTATGTGCGCACCCTCGTGGAAGACCTGGGCCGGGCGCTGGGCTGCGGCGCCCATCTTTCGGCCTTGCGGCGCACGGCGGCGGGCGCGTTCCGCATCGCCGACGCGGTGACCCTCGCCAGCCTGCAACTCGCGACTCCGGCCGAGCGCGACGGCCTCCTGTTGCCCGTGGAGCGCTTGTTGGCGGGATTGCCGCGGGTGGACCTCCCCGGGCCGCTGGCGGAACGGTTCGCCCAGGGCCAGGCGATACCACTGGCGCCGACAGCGGAGGGTTGCTACAGCGTCTACCGGGTGCAAGGCGGACTGCTGGGCATCGGCGATGCGGACTCGCGCGGGGAGCTGCGCCCGCGGCGCCTGGTCGCGCACGCGCCGCAGGCCACGCAACCGGCTGAAAAACATCGAAAAAACTTGTGAGTGGCCGCGCCCCTCGGCTAAAATAGCGGCTCACACAAGGGAAAGCGTAGGAGAGAGCATGGCATTGCAGGTTGCGCAGAAAGCGCAGGTCGTGAAGCAGTACCAGCGTTCCGGCAAAGACACCGGTTCGTCCGAAGTCCAGATCGCTCTGCTTACCGAGCGCATCAACAGCCTTGCCGGCCACTTCAAGTCGCACGTCAAGGACTTCCATTCCCGCCGCGGGCTGCTCAAGATGGTGTCGGAGCGCCGCAAGCTGCTCGATTACCTGCGGCGCACGGACGCGGACAAGTACCGCTCGGTCATCGAGCGGCTCAGTCTGCGCAAGTAATTTCCACTGATGCCGCGGCAACAGACGCTCATCGCTCGATGAGCGTTTTTTGTTTGCGGGCCACTACCGAGGACATCCTTTGACCCCGATCAAGAAGACCTTCACCCTGGGCGACCACCAGGTCACGTTCGAAACCGGCGAAATCGCGCGCCAGGCGCATGGTGCGGTGATCTGCACCATCGACGACACCGTGGTGCTCGCCACCGTGGTGGGCGCCAAGGAACCGAAAGCGGGCCAGGACTGGTTCCCGCTGACCGTGGACTACGCCGAGAAAACCTATGCCGCGGGCAAGATCCCCGGCGGCTTCTTCAAGCGCGAAGGTCGCCCGTCGGAAAAGGAGACGCTGACCTCGCGCCTGATCGACCGGCCGATCCGGCCGCTGTTTCCCGACGGATTCTTCAACGAAGTGCAGGTGGTGGCGACCGTGCTGTCGCTGAACCCCGAAGTGGATTCCGACATCCCGGCGATGCTCGCGGTGTCGGCGGCGCTGACCCTTTCGGGCATCCCTTTCAACGGCCCGATCGGCGCCTGCCGCGTCGGTTACCTCGACGGGCAGTACGTGCTCAATCCGACGGCGACGCAGCTCAAGGACTCGAAGCTCAACCTGGTCGTCGCCGGCACCGAGCAGGGCGTGCTGATGGTCGAGTCCGAAGCCAAGGAGCTGCCCGAGGACGTGATGCTCGGCGGCGTGGTTTTCGGCCACGAGAAGATGCAGGCCGCGATCCAGGCGATCAACGAACTGGCGGAGTCCGCCGGCAAGCCGGCCTGGGACTGGCAGCCGCCGGCGAAGGACGAAGCGCTGATCCGCCGGGTGGCGGACTTGGCGGAGGCCGACCTGCGCGCCGCCTTCGAGATGCGGCAGAAGCAGGCGCGCAACACGCGCCTCAATGAAATCCGCAAGGCCACCCTGGCCAAGGTGGAGGAGGAAGCGAAGGCCGCCGGCGCGGCGTTCGAGCCGAACCACGCCAAGGACGTGTTCTTCAACCTGGAGTCGAAGATCGTCCGCACCCAGATCCTGGACGGCGAACCGCGCATCGACGGCCGCGATACCCGCACGGTGCGGCCGATCAGCGTGCGCGTCGGCGTGCTGCCGCGCACCCACGGCTCGGCGCTGTTCACGCGCGGCGAGACCCAGGCGCTGGTCACCGTGACGCTCGGCACCGGGCGCGACGAGCAGATCATCGACGCGCTCTCCGGCGAGTACCGCGAGCGCTTCATGTTCCACTACAACATGCCGCCCTACGCCACCGGGGAGACCGGGCGCTTCGGCTTCACCAAGCGCCGCGAGATCGGTCATGGGCGGCTGGCCAAGCGCTCGCTGGTGGCGCTGCTGCCGCCGGCGGAGGAATTCGGCTACTCGCTGCGCGTGGTCTCGGAGATCACCGAATCGAACGGCTCCTCGTCGATGGCCTCGGTCTGCGGCGGCAGCCTGGCGCTGATGGACGCCGGCGTGCCGGTCAAGGCGCACGTGGCGGGCATCGCCATGGGGCTGATCAAGGAAGGCAAGCGCTTCGCCGTGCTGTCCGACATCCTGGGCGACGAGGACCACCTCGGCGACATGGATTTCAAGGTGGCGGGCACGGAGAAGGGCGTCACCGCGCTGCAGATGGACCTCAAGATCGAGTCCATCAACCAGGGCATCATGAAGATCGCGCTCGACCAGGCGCGCGACGCGCGCCTGCAGATCCTGCAGATCATGAACCAGGCGATCCAGGGTTCGCGCACCGAGCTCTCGAGCTTCGCCCCGCGCATCATCAAGATCAAGATCAATCCGGACAAGATCCGCGACGTCATCGGCAAGGGCGGCGTGGTGATCCGCGGCATCCAGGAGGAGACCGGCACCACCATCGAGATCGAGGACGACGGCACCATCTCGATCGCGTGCGTGCTGGCGGAGGGCGGCGAGGCGGCGCGCAAGCGCATCCAGGAACTCACCGCCGACGTCGAAGTCGGCAAGATCTACGAGGGCCCGGTGCTGCGCCTGCTCGATTTCGGCGCCATCGTGCAACTGATGCCGGGCCGCGACGGGCTGCTGCACATCTCGCAGATCAGCAACGAGCGCGTGAACGCGGTGTCCGACTACCTCAAGGAAGGCCAGATCGTGAAAGTCAAAGTGCTTGAAGCGGACGACAAGGGCCGCGTGCGCCTGTCGATGAAGGCGATCGGCGCGCCGGAGGCGGCCAAGCAGGCCTAGTTACTTCGCGACCTGCTTCTCGCGCAGCTCGTCCAGCGTCTTGCAGTCGATGCACAGCGTCGCCGTCGGCCGCGCCTCCAGGCGCTTGAGGCCGATTTCCACGCCGCAGCTCTCGCAATAGCCGTACTCGTTGGCATCGATGCGGCCGATGGTCTCGTCGATCTTCTTGATCAGTTTCCTCTCGCGGTCGCGGTTGCGCAGCTCCAGCGCCATGTCCGATTCCTGGCTGGCGCGGTCGTTGGGGTCGGCGAACACCGTGGCCTCGTCCTGCATGGTGTGCACGGTGCGGTCGATCTCCTCGGACAGCTCGCCCTTTAACTGCTCGAGCATCTTGCGGAAGTGCGAGCGCATCTTGGCGTTCATGTACTCCTCGCCCTTCTTCGGCGCGTAAGGAGTGAAGTTCTTCTTGCTCAGCTCGAGTGGCATTTCCTGCTTAAGCCCGAAAATGAATTGCGCTTTTTAGCAGAAAAGCCCCCCAGCAGCAAGCCGAAAAAAGAGTATCATTGGCGCCCTTTTCGGGGTGTAGCGCAGCCTGGTAGCGCGCTTGCTTTGGGAGCAAGATGTCGGGAGTTCAAATCTCTCCACCCCGACCAGAAGGAAGCCCGGCGGCTGCCCGTAGCTCAACCGGATAGAGCACCAGCCTTCTAAGCTGGGGGTTGTGGGTTCGAGTCCCGCCGGGCAGACCACAGTTGCGATGGTGACCGTAGCTCAAAGGTAGAGTCCTGGATTGTGATTCCAGTTGTTGTGGGTTCGAGTCCCATCGGTCACCCCA
>JBGPPD010000112.1:0-9526 GCA_041488375.1 Gammaproteobacteria bacterium
CAGCCCCATGTGCACTCCCCAAAGCGCAGCGCCGCCGAAGATGGCGGCGATGCCCGTGCCTGCGCCCAGAACGACGTCGGATGCGATGAGCGCCGCGAGGCCCCAGAACAGGAGCGCGCGCGGTGCGCCGCGGTCGGCGGCAAGCCCGGCCGGGAAGGATACCGCCGTGTACACCAGGTTCATCACCACCATCACCGCGGGGGCGAGCGCGAGCGCGAGGCCCAGGTCCTGCGCGCGCAGGATGAGGAACGCCTCGGAAAAACGCGCCAGCGTCAGCACCGCCCCCAGCGCGACGATCAGCCAGTAATGCCGCTGCAGGCGCGCGAGCGATCGCCAGGCGAGCCTGTCCCCGGGGCGAGCCGAAGGCTGCTCGCGTTCCGGCTCGCGCACCCAGGCGACCAGCACCAGCACCGCGATCGCCGCAGGCACCACGGCGACCCACAGCACTGAGCGGATGTCGTTCGCGAGGACCACCATCAGACCGATCGCGGCGAGCGGGCCGAGCACGGCGCCGACGGTGTCGAGCGCCTGGCGCAGGCCGTAGGCGGCGCCGCGCTGCTCCGGCGCCGTGACGTCGGCGATCAAAGCGTCGCGCGGCGCGCCGCGGATGCCCTTGCCCACCCGGTCCATGAAGCGCGCGCCCGCCACCAGCGCGACCGTTCCCGCGAGCGGGAACAGCGGCTTGGACAGCGCGGCGAGCCCGTACCCCAGGACCACCAGCGGCTTCCTGCGCCTCAGGCGGTCGGAAATGGCCCCGGAGAACGCCTTCATCGCCGATGCGGTCGCTTCGGCGATGCCCTCCACGACGCCGACCGCCAGCATGCTCGCGCCGAGCACGCCGGTCATGTAGAGCGGCAGCAGCGCGTGCACCAACTCGGAAGAGAAGTCCATGAACAGCGACACCAGGCCGAGGGCCCACACGGTGGCTGGAATCCTCACTGCGCACCTCCCTTGAGCTTGAGCAGTTCAACCCATGCGACGCCGGCGATGCCCGCCGCGGCGGCGAGCACCAACTGCGCGGCGCCGAGGGGCGTGAAGCGGAAGATCGTGGCGGCGGCCGGCAGGTAGATCGCGCCGGCGAGCGCGGCGAGCGCGGCGAGCGTGATCCCCCACAGCGCCGCGTTCGGTTCCCGCAGCGTGGCGAACGCCGAGCGGGTGCGGGACCGCGTGACGAACAGCAGCGCGAGGTTGGAGAACACGATGGCGGCGAAAGCAATGGTACGCGCTCCCGACTCCGAGGAGCCGCCCCGCAGCGCCCCCCAGTAGGCCGCGAACACCGCGCCCAGCATCGTCAGCCCGAGCGCGAAACTGGTGGCGAGCATCGCCGCGTTGAACAGCGGCTCGCGCGGGTCGCGCGGCGGCCGCTGCATGGCGCCGGCCTCGGTGCGCTCGGCCTCGTACACCAGGGTGCAGGCCGGGTCGATCACGAACTCGAGGAACACCACGTGCACCGGCAACAGAAACAACGGCCCGCCCAGCGCCATCGGCAGGAAGGACATGCCCGCGATCGGCACGTGCACCGAAACCAGGTAGCGCATCGCATTGCGGATGTTCTCGTAGATGCGCCGCCCCAGCTGCACGGTGCGCACGATGGAACCGAAATCGTCCTCCAGCAGCACCAGCGCGGCCGCCTCGCGCGCGACGTCGGTGCCGCGGCTGCCCATGGCGATGCCGATGTGCGCGGCCTTCAGCGCGGGCGCGTCGTTCACGCCGTCGCCGGTCATGGCGACCACCTCGCCCGCGGAGCGGTAGGCCTGCACCAGGCGCAGCTTCTGCTCGGGCCGCACGCGAGCGAACACGTTCACCCGCCGCACCGCCGCGGCGAGCGCGGCGTCGTCCATGGCGGCGACCTGCTCTCCGCTCAGCGCCTCGCCGGCCTCGATGCCCGCCTGGCGCGCGATGTGCAGCGCGGTGCCCGCGAAATCGCCGGTGATCATCACCACGCGGATCCCGGCGCGCCGGCACTGCGCCACCGCCTCGGGCACCGAAGCGCGCAGCGGATCGGTGAGCCGCACGAACCCGGCGAAGCGGAACCGGTAGCGCCGCGGGTCCTCCGGCAACGGCCCTTCCCAGCCCGCCTCGCCCACCGCGAGCAGGCGCAGGCCCTCGCCCGCGGCGCGGCGCACTTCCTCGATCGCGTCCATGCGGCCGCACAGCGCGAGCACGGTCTCCGGAGCGCCCTTGATGGCGACGCGAAGCATCCCCTGCGGCGAACGCCAGGCGTGGCACACCGCGAGGAAATCGTCGCCGAAAGGGTAGTCGCGCTCCAGGCGCCAGGCCTCCCGCACACGCAGCGCGTCCGCGCCCGCCGCCGCGACGATCGCCTTCTCCATCGGGTCGAACAGGTCCACCTCGCAGGCGAGCGCAGCGAGGTCGACCGCCGCTTGCGGCGTCTCGACCACCGCCATGCGGTTCTCGGTGAGCGTGCCGGTCTTGTCCACGCACAGCACGGTGGCCGCGCCGAGCATCTCGATCGCCGGCATGCGCCGCGTCAGCACGCCGTGCTGCGAGATGCGCCAGGCGCCCAGCGCGAGGAACACCGTCAGCACCACCGGGAACTCCTCGGGCAGGGTCGCCATGGCGAGCGTCAGGCCGCCGAGCACGCCGGCGAGCCAGTCGCCGCGCGTCAGCGCGTAGAGGAGCATCAGCGCGAGCGACAGGGCGACGGCGAAGACTGCGACCAAGCGCACGATGCGCGCGGTCTCCAGCTCCAGCGCGGTCTTGCCGGGCTCGAGCGTGGCGAGCGAAGCGCCGATGCGCCCGAACTCGCTGCGCGGCCCGGTGGCGGTGACTTCCGCGCGCCCTTGCCCGCGCACCAGGAGTGTCCCCGAGAACACCGGGTCGCCCGCGCGCTTGTCCACCGGCAGCGACTCGCCGGTGAGGAGCGACTCATCCGCGCTCAGCTCGGTGGCCTGGAACAGCCGCGCGTCGGCCGGCACGCGGTCGCCCTCGGCGAGGATCAGCAGGTCGCCGCGCACCACCTCGCGGCCGGCGATGCGCTTCCTCTGGCCGTCGCGCATCACCATCGCGCGCGGGCTGGACAGGTCGCGCAGCGCCTCGAGCGCCCGCTCGGCCTTGCGTTCCTGCGTCACCGTGATGGCGATCACCCCGGCGATCGAGGCCCCCAGCACCATCGCCTCGTGCACGTCGCCGAGCAAGAGGTAGATGCCGGTGGCGGCGAGCAGCAGCAGGAACATCGGCTCGCGCAGCACGCCGAGCGCGATGGCGGCGAGGCCGTGCCGCCCCGGCACCGGCAGCGCATTGGGACCCTCGGCGGCGAGGCGCGCGGCGGCCTCGGCGGAGGTCAGGCCCTTCACCGCGCCTTGGCCTGCAGGTAGGCCGTTACCTGGTCGAGCGTGCCGAGCTTCGCGTAGTCGCTTTCAGGAATCTCGACCTGGAAGCGCTCGTGCAGCGCAACGAGGAAATTGAGCCAGTCCATCGAGTCCAGGTCGACCTGGTCGCGTAGCGGCTGCGCCGGTGCGACGTCCTCCAGCTCGGGCGCGATGCGCTCGAGCTCGGCCAGCACGATCTTCTTGATCTCTTCGGCATCCATTACAGGGTCTCCGGTTCCTGCAGCCTTGCCGCGATCGCGGCGAGAAAGCGCGCGCCGCGGTGGCCGTCGCTCGCGCGGTGGTCGGCGGCGAGGCTCGCCACCACCGCCGGCACCGCGCCGATCATGCCATCCTGGGCCCAGGGGCGCGGCGCGACCCGGCCGAAGCCCACGATCGCCACCTGAGGCGGGAAGATGATGGCAAACACTTCGTCCACGCCCTGGTCGCCCAGGTTGGTGACGGTGATCGTGGGATCGCTCATCTCGGAGGAACGCAACGACCCGGCGCGCGCGCGCCGCACCAGGTCGGCGAGCGCCTTCATCAGCGCGTCGAGTCCCAGCTCGGCGACGTCGTGGATCGCGGGCGCGATGAGCCCGCCCTGCCGGAGCGAGATGGCGACGCCGACGTGGATGCCCTGCGCGGGCTGGAAGGCATCGTCCTTCCAGAAGCCGTTGAGATCGGGAAAGTTCTTCAGCGCGAGCGCAACCGCCTTCAATTGCAGCGCGCCCATCAGCAGCCTTTCGGCAACCGGCCGCTTCTCGTTGAGCGCCGTGAGCCAGTCCATCGCGCGCTGCATCGGGATCGTCTGCGACAGGTAGTAGTGCGGGATCTCGCGCTTGGAGCGGCTCATCGCGGCGGCGATCGCCTTGCGCATCGCGAGCACCTTGTCCACGGGCGGCGCTGCCGCGGGCGCAGGCGCAGCCTTCGGCGCGCGCCCGGCTTTCTCCACGTCCTCCACGGTGACCGAGCCATGCGGCCCAGTACCGGCGAGCCGTTCCACGTCGATGCCCAGCTCGCGGGCGTGCTTGCGCGCGGCGGGGGAAACGGCGTGGCGCGAAGGCGGAGCAGCGGCCGGCGGAGTCGGCGCGGCAGCCGCCTTCGGTGCCGGTGCCGGCGCGGCTTCGCCCTCGCCGACCAGGCGCGCCATCACCGTGCCCACGGGAATCGTGGTCCCCGGCAGCGTGATCAACTCGTGCACCACGCCATCCTGCCAAATCTCGATGTCCACCGCGGCCTTGGGCGTCTCCACCACCGCCACCAGGTCGCCGCGCTTCACCTTGTCGCCCGGCTTCACCTTCCACTGGAGGAGCTTGCCCTCGTCCATGTCGGCGCCGAGGGAAGGCAGCTTGAATTCGATCATGCGAACAATCCCTTCACCGCGGCCACGATCTTCTCCGGCTGCGGCAGCGCCGCCTCCTCCAGGTGGCGCGCGTAAGGCACCGGCACCTCCTCGCTGCAAACGCGCGCCACCGGCGCATCCAAGTCGTAGAACCCCTGCTCCATGAGACGCGCCATCACCTCGGCGGCGAGGCTGCCGCTGCGCCAATTCTCGTCCACCACCACCGCGCGGCGCGTCTTCCTGACCGATTCGAGCACCGGCCCCATGTCCAGCGGCCGCAGCACGCGCAGGTCGATCACCTCGCCGTCCACCTCTTCGGCCGCCGTCATCGCCTTGGGCAGGCAGGCGCCGTAGGTGATCAGGGTCACCTTCGAACCCCTGCGGCGCACTTTCGAGGACGCGATGTCCACCTTGGCGGAGGACAGCTCGCCTTTGGTTTCGAACAGCGCCGGATACTCGAACACGATGACCGGGTCCGGATCTGCGAGCGCCGCGCCGAGCATGCCGTGCGCATCCTCGACGGTGGCGGGGGCCAGGACCTTGATGCCGGGAATGTGCGCGTACCAGCCTTCCAGGCTGTGCGAATGCTGCGCGGCGAGCTGGCGCCCCGCGCCGCTGCAGCTGCGGATGACCAGCGGCACCGACAATTGCCCGCCCGACATGTGGCGCAGGAGCGCGGCGTTGTTCACGATCTGGTCGAGCGCCAGCAGGCTGAAGTTCACCGTCATCACTTCCACGATCGGGCGCATGCCGCCGAGCGCGGCGCCCACCCCGGCGCCCACGAAACCGAGCTCCGAGAGCGGCGTGTCGCGCACGCGCTCGGGCCCGAACTCTTCGAGCAGCCCTTTGCTCACGGCGTAGGTGCCGCCGTACTTGCCGACGTCCTCGCCCATCAGGAACACGCGCGCGTCGCCCGCCAGGGCCTCGCGCAGCCCCTGGCGCAGCGCTTCGCGGTAGGTGATCGTCATGCCGCGCTCACGTGCCGCGTCAGTTCCGCGACCGGCTCCCAGGTGCCGGCCTCGGCGAAGGCCACCGCCTCCGCCACCTCGGCCAGCGCCGCGCGATCGAGCTCGAGAAACTGCTCTTCGGTCAATTCACCCTTCGCCTTCAGCCGCGCGGTGTAGCTGTGGATCGGGCCGCGCGTCTTCCACTGCTCGACCTCCGCCTTGTCGCGGTAGAGCTCGGGGTCGAACATCGAGTGCGCGCGAAAGCGGTAAGTCTGGAATTCCACGAACACGGGCCCCTGGCCCGCGCGGACCTGCGCGCAGGCGCGCTGCGCCGCCTCGTGCACCGCGACCACGTCCATGCCGTCGGCCTTGAACGCCGTGGTGCCGTAGGAGGCGGCCTTGGCGCACAGGTCGGTCTGCGATTCCGAGCGCGCGAGCGCCGTGCCCATGGCGTAGAGGTTGTTCTCGCAGAGGAACGCCACCGGCAGGCGCCACAGTTGCGCGAGGTTCATCGACTCGTGGAACGCGCCTTCGGCCACCGCGCCTTCGCCGAAGAAGCAGGCCGTGACGCGGGAGCGCTTTGCCAGCACGTCGGCGAGGCCCAGCCCCACCGCGATCGGCAACCCGCCGCCGACGATGGCGTTGCCGCCGTAGAAGCGCCGTTGCGCATCGAACAGGTGCATCGAGCCGCCGCGCCCGCCCGAGCAGCCCTCGCGCTTGCCGTACATCTCGGCCAGGATCGCGCCCATCGGCACGCCGCGCAGCAGCGCGTGGCCGTGCTCGCGGTAGGTGGCGACCACGTTGTCCTGCGCCTCGAGCGCGGGCATGGCGCCGGCGGCGACCGCCTCCTCGCCGATGTACAGGTGCAGGAAGCCGCGGATCTTGCCTTCGCCGTAGAGCTCGGCGCACTTCTCCTCCAGCCTGCGGATGCGCAGCATGTCGGCGAGGAACGGGACGCTCACGTGCCGCCCTCCAGCGTGGAGGTGTCGCCCTCGGGCAGGCCGAGCTCGCGCGCCTTGAGCAGGCGCCGCATGATCTTGCCGCTCCGGGTGTGCGGCAGCGCGGCCGTGAACTCGATCTCCTTCGGCGCCACCGCGGCGCCGAGGCGCTTGCGCGCATGGCCGAGGATCTGCGCGCGCAGTTCCTCGCTCGCGGCGAAGCCGGCCTTGAGCATCACGAAGGCCTTCACCACTTCGCCCACCACCGGGTCGGGCTTGCCGATGACGCCCGCCTCGGCCACCGCCGGGTGCTCCATCAGCGCGCTCTCCACCTCGAACGGGCCGATCAGGTGGCCGGCGGACTTGATCACGTCGTCGGCGCGGCCGACGAACCAGTAGTAGCCGTCGGCGTCGCGCTTCGCGAGGTCGCCGGTGAGGTACCAACCCTCGGTGAAGCACTTGCGGTAGCGCTCCTCCTGCCCGAGGTAGGCGCGGAACATGGAAGGCCAGCCGGCGCGCAGCGCCAGCTCGCCCTCGGTGTCGGCCGTGCTCACGATTTCCAGTGCGCCCTCCTTCCGGTGCACGATGGCCGCCTCGACGCCGGGCAGGGGCTTGCCCATCGAGCCGGGCTTCACGTCCATCGCCGCGGTGTTGGCGATCATGATGCCGCCCGTTTCCGTCTGCCACCAGTTGTCGTGGATCGGCATGCCGAAGGCGTCCATGCCCCACCACACTGCCTCGGGGTTGAGCGGCTCGCCGACGCTCGCCACGAAGCGCAGGCGCGGGAAGCGAAAGCGCCGTGCCATCTCCACGCCGGATTTCATCAGCATGCGCAGCGCCGTGGGCGCGGTGTACCAGACGCTCACGCCTTCATCCTGCAGGATGCGGTACCAGCGCTCGGCGTCGAAGTCGGCCTCGTCGACGACGCTGGTCACGCCGCGCACGAGCGGCGCGACGATGCCGTAGGAAGTGCCGGTGATCCAGCCGGGGTCGGCGGTGCACCAGAAGACGTCGTCGTCGTGCAGGTCGAGCGCCACCTGCCCGGTCGCATAGTGCATCGCCACGGCGCCGTGCACGTGCACGGCGCCCTTCGGCATGCCGGTGGTGCCGCTGGTGAAATGCAGGAACGAGGGGTCCTCCGCGGCGGTCTTCTCGATCCGGAAGCGCTCCGAGGACGCCTCGAGCATGGCCTTCGCCGCCGGCGTGTCGACCTGCAGAATGTGGCGCAGGCTCGGCATCTCGCCGGCGACCTTCTTCACCTTCCTCTGGTACAGCGCCTCGGTGGTCACCAGCACCTTGCCCGCGCCCAGGTTGATGCGCGTCTTGAGCGGCTCGGGGCCGAAGGCCGAGAACAGCGGCGACACGGCGGCGCCGCACTTGAGCGCGCCGAGCACCGCCGCGTAAAGCTCGGGGATGCGCCCGCACAGCACGAACACGGTGTCGCCCTTGGCCACGCCCAGGCCGCGCAGGACGTTGGCGAAGCGGTTGGAAACCGCGGCGAGGTCCCGGTAGGTGAATTCGCGCCGCGCGCCCCGGGCGCCGAGCCAGCGGATGGCCACGCGCTCCGCGAGCGGCCCGCCCGCGTGCCGGTCCACCGCCTCGTGGGCGATGTTCAGGCCCCCGCCGGGCAGGCCGGCGAGCGCGCGGCGCGCCTCCTCGAAACCGAGGGGCGGGTTGGGCGGCACGCGCAGGTCTGCGGCCGTCTTGTAGATGACGGGCGGGCGTTCCATGGCTCCATGTTGATGCACCACGTCCAGCCGGGCTTGAGATAGGTCAATTACGTTCGCGCTGCGATGCCCTGCGGCCGGCCGGCGCCCTCTGCGCTCGAAGGCTTCGCGCCGTCGGCCGCGAAGATGGCGTCGCACAGGCGCTGGAGCATGGGCAAGCCGCGGACCTCGGTCTCGAACAGCGGCACGACGGCGCGCACGCCGCCGTCGAACTCCCGCCAGATGGTCTTCATGTGCTCCTGCTGCATGGCCACGCGGTTCTTGACGAAATCGGCGGAGTCCGGACCGAGCGACGCGGGGTCGATGACCATGTTGACGAGGACACCGCCCACGGGGATGCCGAAGTCCTTGAACCACTGGATGAAGCGCGTGACCACGGCGATGGGCAGCGCCTCGGCCAGGGTCACGAAGTAGAACGCCGTCAGCTTCGGGTCGGTGAGGAGCACGCGCGCGTGCTCCATCCGGTCGCGGAAGGAGACCAGGTACTCCATCAGCGGGTCCGCCTCCTTCTTCTTCGTGAAGGAGAGCATCTCCCGGAGCGTGCGCGCCTCCTCGCGGCTCTTCATCATCTTGTTGACCCACAGCGCGTACACCTTCGACATGCCGAGCAGGCGCCGCGCGTTGGCGGTGGGCGCGGTGTCGAAGACGTAGACGTCATACTCGTCCTTGAACATGAGGTCGATCATGTTCTCGAACATCGCCGACTCCTCGAAGGCGGGGTTCATGGTCGCGGTCTCGACGAACTCGTCGGCCTTGGTGGTGATGTCGGCGAACTTGAGGAACCAGCGGATCTTCTCCCGGATCTGCAGCTTGCTGCGCTCGATGGTCTCCTTGGTCTCGATCTCGTAGGCCCACAGGTTCGGCACGCCATCGACGGCGACGTGCTTGCCGAGCACGTCCTGCCCGAGCAGGCTGGTCAGGCTGTGGACGGGATTCGTCGACGCGAGCAGCGTGCGCCGTCCCTGCCGGGCGAGCCCGATGGCGGCGGCAGCGGCGAAGACGGTCTTGCCCACGCCGCCCTTGCCGCCGAAGAACAGGTATTTCTGGGCGGGGTGCTCGCGAAGGTACCGGCCCATCGGCATCGTGATTTCCGGCATGGCGCTCCTTCGCTAGGCGAACATGCCGGCGGCCAGCTTCTCGATCATCGGCAGCCCGGTGACGTCGCGCTCCATCTCCGGCACCATCGCCAGCACCTTGTCGCCGAAGGCCGTGCGCACGCCGATCAGGTTCTGGTCCTGCATGG